>JBDTRY010000251.1:0-5534 GCA_039931435.1 Acidobacteriota bacterium
CTGGAAACCTTCGCCAGGCTGGACGCGTTGAGCAAACAGCCGGGCATGGAGAACGACAGGAACAAACTGGAAGGCGTCATCATGTTTTATCGCGGAGCGAACCTGGCAGCTCTCGGCCGGCGCGACGAGTCCGTAGAGCAGTTTCGTTCCTACCTCACCTTCGCGCCCGGCGCGCGCATCGAGGCTGGCGCCTACCCCAAGAAGGTCTCCTCCGCGTTCGATGAGGCGGTGAAGGTCATGGCCCGGCAGAACTCTGCCCAGCCCGCGGACATCGCCTCGGTCTTCGCTCATTTCCAGCTTCCTCCGCAACGGCGCGTGGTCTCGAACGAGCACTGGGCGGACGGGCCGGTGCGTTACCTCCTCACGTCTGAAGAGAAGGCCAGATGGAATGCAATCAACTCCACATCGGAGCGCGACACGTTCGTGCAGAACTTCTGGGAGAAACGGGACCCGACACCAGGGACCCCGTTGAACGAATTCCGGGAGGAGTTCGACCGGCGCGTTCTTTTCTCGGAGATGGCCTTCGGGTCGATCACCTCGGACCGGACCCTCGTTTTCACTCTTCTCGGTCCGCCGAATTTCGCAAAGGCCAGCAGCCTTACCGGCAATGACAATCCCATCGAAGCGCTGCGGAACACGACGCAGGGATCGAACCTCGGTGCCGGGCATCAGACAAATCTTCCAAGCCACAACCTCGAGCAGGACACCAGCCAGGGGTCAACCGAGCGTTGGGTCTACCGCCGCGATCATCTTCCGCATGAAATCCCCTATCAGGAAGTCGAGTTCCTCTTCATCACGAAAAAGGGTTACGGGACGAGCGTGATGCAGAAGGACCCTGAACCGCTGCTCGCTCTGGAACGGGCCGCGGCGGTGGCGAATCAGAACAAGAAAGTGAACTGAGATTCGCGCTTTACTGGCGCCCGTCCGAAGAGGAAGCATGCATTGATCGGAGCATGGCCACGAAGGGGTCGTGCGCCGCAGCCATTGTCGCCTTCGGGCCGGTAGCCTTTACGAACCACGGTCCCCCGGTCCCTTCCACTACCGCCGCCAGCAGACGTGAATCCGGCTGAGGCGCGGATGGCGCCATGCCTATCGAAGACGGAAGAAGCGTCCCGGAGACGTCGGTCCAGGTGATGTGAAGGCCATTGGCGTCGAACACGTTGCGGACCGGCGGCTTCGACGACTGGACCTGACCTTCCCAACGTGAAAGATTGTCGGCGCCGCTGCCGCCACGGCCCGTCCCGAAGAAAAAAAACGCCATTTGCCCTGCACCGCCGGGCCCCGGGATTTCGGCCTGATCGAGTCGCATCGAACTGGAAGGCTTCACCCTCTTCCAACCCGCTGGAAGGTCGTATGCGATTGCGGCCGTAACGGAAGCGGGCGACTGAACCGGACCTGGCGGTGAAACGACCCCGGGACGAAGAGCGCCGGCCCCGGTGGTCGACGCGGGCGGGGCGTCTGGCCGGCTGCAACTCAGGAAGAAAACGATATCCAGCCCGGCGATGAGCAGGATTCTACGAATGTTGTTTTCGACACGGTGCATTCGGCCTTGATCCGCGAGGCTGCGAGGATTCTACTTCCTCACGCGGTGGCACCGCCAGGCCAACGATCTCGCCTGTTGTGGACCAGCCCTCGATCGGCAGTGGCTACGCGTGCCCCTCAGTGTCCGGCGTACCAGTCGTAGCCCTGCCGCGCCCAGAAGTCGGGAGGACGCACATCCGTATATCGGATCGTGGCGATTCGTTTGATGTTTTTCACGCCGTACTTCACGGGGATGGTCAGCCTCACCGGTGCGCCGTGATCCCAGCTCAGTGGCCGGTCGTTGATGGCGTAGGTCAGAAGGGTCTGAGGGTGAAGAGCACTCTCCATGTCCAGCCCCACGTAGTACTGGCGGCCGGGTGTCTCCATGGCCACATAGCGAACGAGATCATCGGGATGGTTCTCAAGGTCCGGTCTACGGCCGCTGCGCGTTGCTGGTGGAAAACGCTCGACCAGATCCGAAAGGCGCGCTCCGGTCCAGTGAACGATCATCGTCCAGCCTTCGATGCAACGAAACTCGGTAACGAGATCGCGCCGCGGCAGCTTTCGGATGTCGTCCAGAGTGAGCTCGACAGGAGTTCCGGACGCCGTGCCCTCGAGCCGCAGACGCCAGTTGGAATGATCAGCATTCTGATCCAGACCTATGTGGCCGTTGACTCGTGGCACCGGGGCAGCAGCGGAGAGGGCATAGGTGGGATTGAGCCGCTGTCCACGAAAGTATCCCTCGGAGAGCTTCTCGTTCAGTTTCAGAACGCGACGGAAGGGCCGTTGAACGCCGTCCTCCAGCGGTTGATGCATCAGCCACTTCCAACCGGCAACGCCGGCGGCGGTAGCCGCCGCGGTAACGATGAAACCGCGCCGCGATAGAGACCGCAGTCGCTGCTCCACGTCGCTGTCGCCGGCCGGTTCCGGCTCAGCAGGGCCGGGAACTACCTCGATCGATTCCAGTTCATCCGGATTGGCAGTCCGGCTGGTCTCATCCGGGATGAAGGAATCGTCGCTCATATCAACTCTCCTTCCCCCTGCCCACCATCAGTAACCACGGGCTTCTCCCGCTCCACCAGCTCGTAGCCGATGATCATGGATCGGAAGTTGTTCCATCCGGTCTTCACCACCTGGCCCACGTGAACGACGAAAAAAACCAGATATCCGACGGTCAGCCAGAAGTGCACAAATCGCGCGCCGGTATAGCCTCCCATGAGTGCGGCGAGCCATGCGAACTGAACAGGTTTGTAGATGGCCAGACCCGAAATCAACGAGCCGACTCCCATAACCACGATGGCCGTATAGGCGATTCGCTGGGCAGCGTTGTATCGCCCGCTCTGGGGCGGTTTTTCTTCGCGCAGGTGAAGGTCGTGCAGTGTGACCTGGATCGCCTCACGGAAGGCATGGCGATCAGGAGTGAGCTCGCGCCACTCACCGGAAATCAAGGTGTAGAGAACGTAGGCCACGCCGTTGATGGCGAAGAGCCACATGAAGAAGAAGTGCCAGGCCATGCCCATGGCCAGACGGCTGTTGGCGTGAAGCTTCTGCCAGATCGGCTGGGGTAGATTCAGTTTGACGAGCGTGAAGTGACCCAACCCTATGCGATAAATCGGATAGGCCCAGTAGATCAGCGTTCCGCTGATGATCATCAGAGTAAGCAGCGGGAAATTGATCCAGTGGAACCACCGGCTGGCGAGAGTGTGCTTCTTCTCGAGTTCTTTCATCGGCGTCTGTTTTTGTGTGCAGCAATACTAGCGCTTTTTCACGGCGCGGTTTGCGCGGAGCGCTCTCGAAGATGGGCGCGCGCCAGCGAGAGGACTGTATGCGGTCCGTGGGAACGCAGTCATCACGAAAGAGTCACATCCGCGCGCTGCGGTGCCCGGCAGTTCTCAGTGCCCGATCAACGGCTGACGTCAATCAGGCTGGCCTGAATGTAAACCTGCTTGCCGGCCAGATGCTGCTGCGAGGCGCTCGATATCTTCCATCGTTTCGCGGATTCGCCCTGCGCCGGAAGAATCTGGATCATGCCATTCACGCTCAATGAGGCGCCGGATGGGATCTTCGGACCTCGGCCGATGGCCGGTGCGACAAGGATCCAGTGCTGCGGATCTGTTCCGATGGCCAGCAGCCCACCCACCTGTCGTTGCAGCTTCAGTCCGGTCAACCTGACGGTTCTACCGTCGAAGGCGGTCCGGTCCGCCGCATCCGTGATCACGGCCAGATCGCTGATGAATCCTTCACTCGCGGCGGCTGGTGCAGTGGACGGCGACGTGACTGCTGAATCAACGGCGGGTTCAGCCGTCGTCGAGTCCTCGTCCGATCCATCCGCGGGCATGGTTGCGTCCTTTTCTTCTCTGGTGGCGCGAACGCCTGATGTGGTGGTTACCTCGGTCGTGGTGGCACTGGGAAGGCTGGGCATCGGCTCGGTGAGTAGTGGCTCGGGAGGAGCGCTGGGGATGACGCTGGATGCTGCTTTCGGAGCAGCGGCAGGCGCCGCCTTGACGGCGATGAGCTTCGACCTCGAAGCCGGGCCGGAAAGATACCAGGCCACCGCCGCGCCCGAGGCCAGCATCACAAGCGCTACCAGCCAGAGAAAGCGCGATTTTTTTCGCTCGACGTGCAGATCCGCCATCAACCCTCCCCGCGTCTGCCCGGGAGCAATTGCGGTACCACTCACGGATAGTGCGTCCGGCAGCTCAGTGCCAGTTCTCAGCTCTCGGTTTCAGAGCCACTGCCCCGGCCTTGGCGGAGCGGGCTCGATGCTCCATGCGGAGAGCGGAGGCTTCGATGAAGATCCGCGTAATCTCGGGATACTTTCGCCGGATGTTGCGCTCGATGCGGTCCACTGCCAATTCCAACTGCTCTACGGAAAGTCCCGAGGCGAAATTCAGATCGACATTCAGCAGAACTTCCAGCGGGGAGAGGTACATGGTCAGCGGCCGTTCGGCCCTGGACACTGCCGGATCCGCTTCGATCATCCGGCGGATGTCGTCCAGTTTCTCGAGATCGACACTCTCTCCGACCAGAAGGCCGCGGCTTTCGTGCGCCAGAAACACGGCCATCCCGGCCAGAAGAATCCCGATGAGCACCGATGCCGAGGCGTCGAAAACAGGGCGGCCGGTCATCTGAGCCAGCCACACCCCGAGAAACGCCAGAATGATTCCCGCCAGTGCAGCGGAGTCCTCGCACATGACCGTGAAAACCGTCGGATCCTTGCTGCGGTGCATGGACTGAATGAGGCCCAGACCTTCCTGGCGCGAGTGCCGGAATTCGCGAAAGGCGATCCCCCAGGAAATCGCTTCGAAAAGAAATGCTCCTGCCAGAACAGCGTAATTCCAGGTCGGATCACCGGCAGGTTCGGAGTTTCTCAGATGCGAGATGCCCTGGTAAATCGACACTCCCCCGCCGACGGCGAAGATCATCAGGGCGACGATGAGAGTCCAGAAGTAGAGCTCACGCCCGTGCCCGAAGGGATGCGTGGCGTCGGCAGGGCGGCGGCTTCGGCGGATTCCGAGGAGAAGCAGAAGGCCGTCTCCGGTGTCCACCAGGGAGTGAATCGCCTCCGAGATCATGGCCGAACTGCCAGTAAAGGACGCTGCCGTGAACTTGAGAAGAGCGATCACTACGTTCGCGGCAATGGCGCCGTAGATGACGAGTTTCGATGAGTTGTTCGCCAGTTTTGCCTCCGGGTGATGCAGTTTCACCCGCTAGCTTCAGGGGGGCGGTATCTGGCACGCCGCGTTTCGCCGCCAGAAATCAGAAAATATTCAGCAATCGCTGTACCAGCCGGGCGCCGGACGATGGGCGTGTCATTCCGACGGGAAGCGAGAGATCTCCGGCTCGAGAAACAACGGCCGGACTTACACGCGCCGGAGATCCTCATCGCTTCGCCCGGTCGGATGACGTGATCGAGGAGGGATCGCCTGAGGTTGTCATTCGTAGCCGCTACCGAACGGTCAGAGCCGTCCGCAGAAGCGGTCGACCGCGGAGTCCAGAACCGTCCGGGCACG
>JBDTRY010000252.1:0-5509 GCA_039931435.1 Acidobacteriota bacterium
TAGCCGGTTCGAGGACATCCTTCTGGGGTTCGGAACGGTGGCGGTGGTCCTGACGACGATCGTCTTTCCGTTCGTGCCTGGTGAATTTCCCCTGCCGTGGGGAACGTTCGCTCTGGCCCTTCTTCATGGCGGCAGCGTCATTCCGAATATCCTCGGGATCCACGGACTGGCGGCGGTTGTTCTCTATTCAATCGTCGTGCTTGCCGCGGCGCACGCGGTTTTTCCGAAGGGCCGAATGCTTTTCTTCGGGGTCGGTGTGGCCGTGGCGCTGCTGGCGGGATTCGTGGCCCTGCAGACTCTGTCCTCGCCTCGGCTGCGGGTGGAGCGGGCGTACATCGCCGATGTCTATCTCTGCCGACCCGGGTCGCTTGAAGCCGTCTTTCCTCCCGGCATGACCATCCCGCGCTCCCTGCAGAATCGGCGCGTCTACGAGTTGACCGTACCGCCGTTCACTTGCCCACCGGTTCACTGATCGGACTGAGCGCACCGGGAAGTTCACCTGCCGTCACCGGTCCCGAATGGGCCAGAAGCAATGGAACAATTCAGGCGGTCAGGATTTCGCTGCCGGGAGTTCTCCCGAGGCCACAGGTGCCGCAATGGTCCTGGCCCGGGCGTCACGGAAGATGGGATGCGAGTAGAGGCCCTTCTTGTGGAGCTTGTAGAAGACCATGGTCTTCAGAATCCCCACGCCGTACTGCATCGACCGCCAGAATCCGATCTGGGAGGCCTCTGGAAAATAGCGCGTCCGAATGGGGACTTCACGTACGACCATTTTCCTGGCCACCCCCTGGGCAATGATCTGTGTGTCGAAGATGAAGCCGTCCGAGTTTGCTTCAAGATTCACCGTCTCAAGAAACCGCCGTGAATATGCTCTGAATCCGGAGTGGTACTCGGACAGAAAGACGTAAAACGTGGCGTTTTCCACCATCGTCAGGAAGAGATTCGCGAAGTACTTCCACTTCGGCATACCCCCCTCGATGGGCCGTCCTCCAAGCATGCGGGAGCCGAAGACCGCATCGCACTCATCGTTGAGCAGGGGAGTGATCAGCTGGGGAATGATCTTCGGGTCGTATTGATGATCGGGATGAACCATGACCATGATTTCCCCGCCCAGGTCCATCGCCGTGCGATAGCAGGTCTTCTGGTTTCCCCCGTATCCACGGTTTCGGGAATGGACGACTGTGCGGATTCCCAGTTCCCTGGCCACTTCCACGGTTCGGTCGCGTGAGCAGTCGTCGACGAGCAGGATCTCGTCGACCCAGTCCTTCGGGATGTCGTGGAAGGTCGCTTCGAGCGTTTTCTCCGCGTTGTACGCAGGAAGGACCACGACTACTTTTTTGGTGCGCAGAGCAGCCATCTCGGGATTCAGCGCCGGAGAATAGCATACCCGTTTTCCCCACACGGACCGGCCCTCTTCTCATACAATGCGCGGCTGGTGAACGAACGGATTCTGCCCGAGCCGCGACGCGATCTCGCCGCCATCGCCTTGCTGCTCTGTCTGGGCGCGCTCCTGTTTGCCGATGTCCTGTTCCTGGGCCGCAGTCTCTATCTGCGTGACCTGACCCGCTACTACTACCCCACGAAGAGAATTGTCCGCGAGGTCATGCTCAGCGGCGAAATGCCCTACTGGAATCGCTACTACGAAGCGGGCCAGCCCATGGCCGCCAATCCCGAATACGAAGTCTTCTATCCTCCGCAGTGGCTGATTCTGCTGCCCTCGTACAATCTCGGCTACCGGCTGCACATCGTCTTTCACATCTGGGCCAGTCTCGTCGGGATGTACCTGCTCCTGCGTTCGTTGCGACTTCGTATCTGGAGCGCACTTTTCGGGGCAATGGCCTTCGGCCTCGGAGGCCTGGTTCTTTCGCTGGTCAACCTCCTGCCCATACTCTTCTGCGCCACATGGATTCCGTGGATCCTGATCTTCGTACGGCGAACGCTTCTGGTCCCGACTGTCCGCGATTTTTCGCTGGCGGGACTGTTTCTGGGCCTGCAGGCGCTGTCGGCCGAGCCCACCACGCTTGTCCAGACGTGGTTTCTCATCTGCATGTATGCGCTCTATCGCGCCTGGTACAGTCCTCCCCGGCTGTCCACCGGCGCCAGAAATCTTCTCCTCAGTGGAATGATGATCGGCTCGGGCCTGCTCGTAGGAGCGGTGCAGATTCTTCCTGCTGCCGACCATGTAGGCGAGTCTGCCCGCTCTCGACCCTTCGACTTCGGGCTCGTTACCACGTGGAGCATGCCCTTCGGCAAGCCGCTGGAGATGATCTATCCGAACATCTTCGGTCACATGTCTCGCGCTCATGTGAGCTGGCTCTGGGGCAGCGGCATGTATCGCAATACCGGTTCGGGCTTCTACTACAACATCTACTGCAGCCTGCTGCTGATCGCTCTCGCACTTGCGGGATTCGCCGTCCGTCCCCGAGGGGGCCGGCTGATTCTGATGATCGCCGGCTTTGCCTCTCTCATCGCCCTGGGCGAACATACACCGCTGTTCAAGGTCCTGTACCACCTGGGATTGGCGAAGACGATCCGCTACCCGGAAAAATTCGCACTGATGGGCATCTTTGCCGTGATCGTTTTCGCCAGCATGATGTTCGACCGCATGGCACGCGGAGACCGGGAGGTTCTGCAGGCAGCCATCGGCATTCTGTTGGCCACGTCCGTGTTCGCGGGAGTAGCCACGCTCTTCACCTTCACACCCTGGTATCAGAGCACGTTCGTTGCCCTCTGGGGTACGCGCCCGGCGAGCGAAACGAAGTTCATGACGCAGCTTTATCAGGTGGACTGGGCAGTGGCCACAGTTCGCGGGCTGGTCTTTGCGGGCCTGCTCTACTGGGCGGACCGGCGAAGGGTTTCGCAGATCTGGCTCGCTACGCTGCTCATAGTCGTCGCTATCGACATGGGTTACGTGGTGCGCGAGCTCATTCCGACGTTTCCGCGCGCATTCTTCGACCCGCCTCCGGTGGCGCAGACTCTGCCGCCGGATCACGCTTCCTATCGGGTATTTCACGAAGCGGACTGGTACGGGGGCGCCGATCCTGCGCGCCAGTATTTCGCAACGGGAAGCGCCGTCTACTGGCTCGTGCGCAACGGAATGCTCCCCATGACTCCCGCGATCTGGGGCGTTCACACGGTCCTGGAGCGGGACTATGACAAGACCGCGCTGCTGCCGACGATCGACTTCGTCGACGCCATGTGGAAAGTACGGGATCGGGGGAAAAAGGACTGGGCCGAGGCGTTCATGGCCATGTCCAATGCTCGTTTCCGTGGCGTGTACGTACCATTCGGCGAGGAGAAGAAGCGCGTCGGTGGGCAGATGCAGAACGGCCGGCCCGTACGATTCGTCGAAGCCCCGCAGGAGAATCCGCGCTACTACTTCGCGGACCAGCTGGTGAAGGCGGGCGATCCGCAGGAGTTCATCGACAAGCTCGTGAAAACGTCCTGGAGCCGGCGAGTTGGATTCGTGCCATTCCGGCCGTTCAAGCCAGCGGCGGGGACGGTGCTCAGCACCAGGGAGACGAACAACACAGCCTCGATCGTAGTCGACAGCCCTGCGACATCGTTTCTGATCATGAGCGTGACGCGGAACAAGTACTGGAGTGCCACGCTGGATGGAAATCCGATCCAGCTCCGGCCGGTGAATATCGCCTATCAGGGCGTCATCGTGCCGCCCGGGCGTCACACGGTGCGCATGGTGTACGAGAACACACTGGTAGTGGCAGGCGGCCTGGTGTCGCTGCTGAGCGCCTTCATGCTCATGGTCGTCCTCATCCGCAGCCGGGACCCGGAGTTGGTACTCCCCGGAAGGCCTGGCGGCTTCGGCGGTGATCCTGTCGTATCCTGAGGAGCATCGCCTGCACAGCGTCCGCTCGTAGAGCTGGGTGTTTCTGAGAACGGAGCAGAATGTCGCGCGGTTTCTATAAAGCAATCGTCGTCATCGTCATCGGCGCCGTCCTCGTTGCCGGGACCATCGCCTGGATGCGGCATCTTTCTCCTGAAGACCTCACCTACGTTCCGAAGGAAGCGGTGATCACGCCAGCCGTGCAGTTGCTGCAGCGGTACGTGCGCATCGACACCACCAATCCACCCGGAAACGAGACGGCCGGGGCAAAGTTTCTGATCGACTATCTGGCCAGAAACGGGATTCACGCCGAGTTGATCGAGTCCGCACCCGGGCGGGGCAACGTCTATGCGCGCATCCGCGGACGCCGGCCGGGTGGGGGACTGCTGCTCCTGCACCACATAGACGTGGTCCGCGCCGAAGGGACGGGATGGACCCATCCACCGTTCGGCGGAGTCGTCGATCTGAATATGGTCTATGGGCGTGGAACGCTCGATATGAAGGGCATCGGCATCTGCCAGCTTCTGGCCTTCGTGGATCTGGCCCGCTCCCATCAGGTTCCCGCGCACGATGTCGTCTATCTGGCCGTAGCCGATGAAGAGGAGGGCTCGCGTTTCGGAACGCAGTGGCTAATGGAGCACCGCCGCGACGTGTTGGAGGGAATCGCCTTTGCGTTGAACGAGGGAGGCATCACCGAGACGCTGAAGGAATCTGTGACCTGGTTCGGTATCGAGATCGGGTCAAAACAGATCGTCCGTCTACGCATGACTGCGCCTGAACGCAAAACGCTGCAGCAGGCACGGCTCACACTGGAGCCTTATTTCAGCCCCAAAGATCCGGAACGCATTCTGCCGGAAGTCCGTGCGTACTTTCAGGCGGTTGCTCCGCGGCGTATCGAGCTGCCGGGGTTGTATGAGAATCTCGATCGCACCGTGGCCTCGGGAAAGTTCTGGAACCTGCCGCCGCCGTATCGAGCTCTGGCGACAACGGAGCTGACTGTCTCCGGAGTCCATTCTGCGGAGAGCGGGGGGTTCTTCACCGACGTTACGATCCTCGTCCTGCCGGACGTCCGCCCCGACGACGCCGTGGCGCGTTTCCAGCAGATCGTACACGGACTTCCCGTTGCCGTTGAAGTGACGAGCACGATGGGGCCGACCGCGGTCTCCTCCACGGCGACGCCTTTCTTCAGCGACATCCGGAAGTCCGTAGCGAAGGTGTACGGAGGCGACGTCGCCGTAGGTCCCCTGATGTTGCCGTATGCGACCACCGACTCCCGTTTTCTCAGGAGCATCGGCATTCAGGCCTACGGCCTGTGGCCCTTTCCCGTGGACTTCTTTCAGTCCAGCGGAATCCACGGAATGGACGAGCGGGTTCGCCTCGACTGGTTCAACAAGGGTGTAGATCTGACGATTGATCTCGTGCGACGCTATTCGCAGCTGGGGTGACGCTCAGTGTGGAGTGATATTGACACTTTCTGTCAATCGAGACGATTGTGAATGACTCGACATTGGGTTAAACTCAATATTAACAGCAACATCCGTTTCGGGAGGAAGTTGGTATAACCCTTGAGAATGCAGGTGGTGAATCGGTCCAGACAGGAAGAGAAAACCAGGAGGATTTTTAATGATGAAGTTTACGAAGAAGGAAAAGGGATTCACTCTTATC
>JBDTRY010000253.1:0-5494 GCA_039931435.1 Acidobacteriota bacterium
CTTTGTTGGAAAACGACTCCTCGCGCATGACGTGACACCAGTGGCAGCTCGAGTAGCCGATGGAAAGAAAAACGGGTTTGTTCTCTTCGCGCGCCTTGCGGAAGGCCTCCTCACCCCAGGGAAGCCATGCCACAGGATCGCTCGCGTGCTGAAGCAGGTACGGACTCTTCTCCCGGGCGAGCTGATTGAGGGAGTTCTTCGGCGGACGCTCGTTCGGAGATGTTGTAACGGCGGCGAGAACCGTCGTGCTGCAGGCCAGAAGTCCGGCAAGAATCGAGCTGCGCCACATCGCTGATGGCAAGACGATTGGCCGGCAATTCTATTCCAGTTCGGGGCTGGGGCAGGCGGGAGGCTCTGCAATGACAACGCGTTCCAAGAGAGATCGCGCACGATCGTCGAGTCATTCGAGAGGTCAGGCGTCAGATTGGTTCGCCGTTTGCGATAGCGTATTCAGCTGTTCATTCGATCCCGGAGGCCTAAGGTGAAAAGAAACAAACAGTTGGCGGTGAACTTTACTGTAGCGCTCGCAGTCACAGCACTTACCGGAGCGTCCGCTTTTGCGGAATCACGTCCTCGAAATGAGACGCACTCGCGAGGAGGGGGTCACGGCGCGATTCAACGCAGCGCTCCCGCCGGGCGCTCTCAGGCGAATCGCGGCAACGGATCACGAAACGATTCAAACGGCCGTCGTTCGGAGGTCGGCAGGAGCAGCCCTCAGGGAAATCGCGATGAGGTCCGGACGCCGGACCGCAACGGGTCGCGCAGCCGCATCGATGTCCGCCAGCGCGACGATGCCCGCCAGCGCGACGATGCCCGCCAGCGCGACGATGCCCGGGTCGACAGCTCGCGCGGAGATACGCGGAACGGCGGTCGCAGCGGCATCAACGATGGAAGTCGTGGAAACAACCGCGGCGACGGCAACTGGAACAACCGTTCCGGCGGATCGCGAAACAATGACGGTTGGCGGGGCGGTTCCCACGGCCGGTATTCGGGCGGTGGCTCCCACGGCAATCGTCAGCATTACTATGCACACGGTCGCATATCCCGGATCAACCGATACGGCGGCGGATTCAGGATCTGGGTCATCGGCGCGCCCTATCCGTTCTTCGTCCCCGAGGCCTATTACTACCGGAACCATTTCCGTGTTGGGATCTCCATCGGACTCGGTGGGTATTACAACCCGCTCGGCTACTACGACTACTACGACGGTTACGACAACGGCTATTACAGCGGCCGTAGTTACTCGGCGGGCGACCTCCGCGGGGTCGTTGAAAGTGTCGACTACAGGCGGGGTACGTTTGTCATCCGCAATGAGGCCAGCGGAAGTTTCGTCACAGTGGAAATGCGCGACCGAGGCGAGGATATCCGTCCTGGCGATTACGTCGAGGTCTCCGGGGATTGGACTCGTTCCGGCTACTTCGTAGCCTACGGCGTCGACCGCATCGACGACTCGTATCGTCGCTGAAGTGTGGGGATGCGGCGGCTGCGTGCTGCCGCATCCCTGTTTCGCCCCCAACCGGGTTCCCTGGGAATCGCTTCCCCGCTCATCACCGCCCTGTCGCTTCGACCTCAGCGAAAAAATTCGTAAAGGGCCGCCGCCCGATGCTGTCTGACTCTCCGCATTTCCTGGTTATCCAGGAGGTTTGTCGCGCAACCGACAGTCTTGTTGATGTCCAGCAGGACGGCTCGTCCTTCGGCCATGACATAGTCGAATTTGCCGAAGTCGAAATGGAGCCGTCGCTGTGCGGCGATGATATCGGGATGCGGTTCCACCGCTTCGGCAATTTCCGTGCTCGGGCCGTTGACGATTGGATGCCGGCCTTTCAGCCGCATGCACGAGACACGATCCCCGAGAAAGTTCATGATCCGGACGCAATACATTCCCTGATCAATCTCGGCGAAGTATTTCTGAACGACCAGACCGGAATCGTCGAAGAAGGCTGGGGGCACGTCCGCAAGTCGATCGTAAAGTAGGTACCCATTCGGTGTCTCGAAGCGATGGTCCACTCCGGGCCTGGACGACGATCGCCAGCGCCGCCCCATCGCACGCCGACCCGGCGAGGCGGATTCTCGTAGTCTCTCCCGCTCAGGCTGGCCGGCGTAATTGAGATTCGTCTTCACGATCACTCCGCCGCTCCACCGATCATTCTGCTTGAGAAGGCCCTCACTGAATGTCGATTTACGGATGTCTCGAACGCGGCCGTTCACTGACGCCGGGTAACGTGCTGCGAACAGCAGGTACTCGTCGGGAACGACGGAGAGGTCCACGTGGACGACGACGACGTCGCCGGGAACGAATCGGCTCGTGCCAAAGAGGAATACGACCTCGTGCCCATCTTCCCTCCAATGTTCCGCCAGTAACGTGATCACGTAGCGTTGCAGGATTTGTTCGTCATCCGTTTCGTGCATGAGCACGATGATTCGTCTCGCTGGCTTCATCGAGGGGCGGGCCTGCAGGCGAACGTCGGGCAGCGGTCACCGAGTTTGTACGATGGAGTGAGGCACTGGAGCTCGATAAATCCCTCTTCTGCCAGCAGATTCCTGATCTCGTCAGCCGTCGGAAAGAAGTAGGTGCTTGTTTGATTGCGATAGGCCTCGATCGTGGAGATCTGCGCCATTGGCCAGTGGCGGCGAGAGGCGAGCGACTCGGCTCCGGGGCCGTCGCTCGTCCATGAATTCCAGACGTCTCCCGTGCATACGCCTGTGGCCGAGTTCTGTTGCGCGGCCATCAGCAGGCGTAATTTGAATGCATGAAAACTCCCCGTGGCTTCCTCCATGACGTCGCCATAGATCGACTCCCGGGTCTCGGACGATTCGGGCTGCACAAAAATTCGAAACACAAAGAGACCGTCTTCCCTGAGAGTTCGACGAAGCGAACGAAGGAGCGCGACATGCTGGTCCGGATAGCGCAGGACGCCGAAGCAGCCATCGCTGGCGACAAAATCGACAGAGTCGGGCGCCAGAGGAAGCTGCAGCCAATCGGCGCAGATTGCCCGATCCGGACCGGTGCGGTCGCTCGACCAGACACGTCCGATCATATTCGGAGAAATGTCGATGGCCAGCACGCGCGTTTGGACCGGCCATGGCATCCTTGTGATTTCCGGGGTGACGCCGAGGATGACAGCCAGATCCGGCTCGCCCGGCCTCAACCAGCGGTCCATCAGGATTTTTCGGGCGGCATCGTCTTCCTGGCTGGGACGGAGAGGAGATCCGACCAGATCCCATTGCCTGGACTGGTTGACCCAGACATCGGAAGCGTTCCTCACCATGCACCTCCGTTCATGCCGGGGTTTGCCTGCCCGAGCCGGACTGCAGTTCCTTCAGAGGCGACGAGGCCTCCCGGAACGATTGCAGCCTTCGATCCTTCGCCGACCACAGTTCGTTGACCCAGGTCTGCATGCGCGTGCGGAAATCCAGATCCTCACCGTAATCACCTCCCAGGAGCGATCCGGGAATGGCCTGCTCGGCAACGTGCACCACCACCTCGGAGGTCTTCCCCGATAGAAAATCGAAAAATGTCGGCACGCCCTGGGGATAGTGGATGGTCACGTCCACCAGGGAATGAAAGTATTCACCCATGGCGCTCAGCGCCAGGGCAATGCCGCCGGCCTTGGGACGGAGCAGGTGATCGTACGGCGACTGGGTGGCGTCATGTTTTCCCTTCGTGAAGCGGGTCCCTTCGAGAAACGTCATCACCGCCGTGGGAACGAGCGAGAACTTTTCGCAGGCCTGACGGATGGCTTTCAGGTCCTCGCCCCGGCGCTCAGGATGCTCGCGCAGAAACTGTTCGGAGTGGCGTTTCATGAACGGAAAGTCCAGGGCCCACCAGGCCAGCCCTGCAAAAGGAACCCACATCAACTCCCTCTTCAGAAAAAACTTCAGTACGGGAATGCGGCGGCTGAAGACTTTCTGCATGACGAAGATGTCCGCCCAGCTCTGATGATTTGCCACGACCAGGTACCAGGCCTTTCGCTGCAGTCCCTCCATTCCGGTGATCTCCCATCGCACGGTCTGCACCAGTCTCAGCCAACGGTCGTTGTTCGCCGCCCAGACCTCGACGAGAGAGTTCAGCAGCGGATCGATTCGTCGTCGTGCCGAGGCAATGGGAACGATGAGCTTCAGCACCGCCGGCGGCATCATCAACGAGGCACACATGACGGTGTTCAGTGAGAGCAGGAAAAACGAGACGCAGCCCCTCAGTACGGGAGGCAGTCCGCCCAGCGGCGCTCTCGGGATGCCGGTCATGCCGGCGATTCTCGCACGGGAGGGACGTTCGGCACTTCTAATTGACCAGTACCTGCTCTTCAGGGGAGTGGAGTGCCTGTCATCCCGAGTGAACCAATAGCGGCAGGGCTGAACCAGAGTGAAGAAACGTCATCTCTAAGTGAGTGCCACTACGCCCGCGTAGCGGGCACAAGATCGGAAGCCTCCGGCTTTCAGCCGGGGGTCATGGCGCCGAACTATTGAATGTAGAGCCCGCGTAGCGGGCGACACTTCCAAATCACGTCCAAAGAGTCTCGTCGATCAAAATGTCGTGAGGATGAAGAATCAGAACGAACGTTAACCCTGACGGAAGCCGGGATTGCGCTCCGCTACGCGGGCTCTGGTGAATACACGCCTGTCATCACGAGCGAGTCCCGAACGGCGGGATGATCATCGACGATGGCCAGGCGAATCACGAGGCTTCATCCACGGGCGCAGAAACGATCACTGTCGTGCCGCGACTCTTCCCGGAAGTGATGCGCAGCGTTCCGCCGATGAGCGCGGCGCGTTCGCGCATCCCTACGATTCCGTGACGTTCACCCTGTTTTGAGCGCCGGATCATGCCCGTTCCGTCGTCGGCGATCGAAAGCCGCAGCCGTTTTCGGTGGTCTTCCAGTCTGATCGAAGCGCTGTGGGCTCTGGCATGCTGGCGGATGTTGTTCAGGGCCTCCTCAGTGATGCGGTAGAGCTCTGCTTCGGTGGACAGCGGGAGTGGAGACTTGACCGAGGACTGGAAGCTGACCCGGATACCGGTTTCGGAGGTGAAGGAACGAGCCAGGGAGGCGAGAGCCTCAGCCAGCGGTTTCCCGGCGGCCATGGCCCCGACGTTCCCCTGCTTACGAGCCCCCGGATCGCTACTCACGCCGCTATCGTACTGTAAGGGGTTGCCCCGTGAACCGGTCGGAGCGAGGCCTTCCAGGCGTCTGGACGGGCGGCGTCCCGCGCCGCCCACCCCCTGGGACGGGGCGGCTGGAAGCCGCCAGGCCAGACGGCAAGGATGCCGTCGCTCCGATGCGCGGGTGTTGACCGGTCGGAGCGAGGCCTTCCAGGCGTCTGGACGGGCGGCGTCCCGCGCCGCCCACCCCCTGGGACGGGGCGGCTGGAAGCCGCCGGGCCAGACGGCAAGATGCCGTCGCTCCGATGCGCGGGTGTAACCCTCGCGCCAGCGATGCTTAATTGATGATCTCGCCGTACGGTTTGAGCTGATCGCTTACCGCTTTCAGGTCTCCGG
>JBDTRY010000254.1:0-5479 GCA_039931435.1 Acidobacteriota bacterium
CACGCGCGGCGTCCCCAGATGGTCCAGATGAAAGTGCCGCAACCCTCCCTCGGCCATCTCCCGCACCGCCCCCGCCAGCAGCCCCCCGCGGTACACGTAGTCCTCTTTCCAGACATAGAAGAAGTTCTGCGGCTGGCCCACCGATCCTCCCAGCCCAACATACTCCCGCGCCACCTTCCCGCCCAGGTCCCGTGGAGTCCACTTCCACTCGTTGCTCCCCTCGGTCACGAGGCCTATCCGCTCCCCGTCCGCGTCGTAGATCGGATAGACGATCAGCCCCCCACTCTCGCTGATCTCCCGCGGCTGTCCGAACGGGTCGTACTGGAACGTGTGCACCCCGTCCCAGGTGACGTTCCCGGCGATGTCGTAGCTCGCCCCGTTCATGCGGTTCGTATAGACATTCACGGCGATGGACAGCAGGGCGCCGTCCGAAGGACTGATCCATTTTCCCGGGCCCTCGTCCACGTGAGCGATTACCAGCCGTTCGCTGGTGCAATGATGCGAACGCTTTTCGGCAACTCGAGCTCCACACGCGTGAAATTGCATGCGCCAGTCATGCGCTGCTCCAGTTCGTACGTATACTTGGTCGTGAATGTCGTGTTCGCTTTGGCCGTCAGTTGCCACGTCCTCACATTCCTGATCGCTTCCTCAGAGAGCATTCGATCGCCCGACATTACCTCGGCTTTCGAAACCTGCCCATCACGAATCGTCACGTCGAGGACCACTTCGCCCGCGATCCCTGCACTTCGTGCCAGTTGTGGATAGCGGGGCACCTCGGCACGCTCGACAATCGGGGCTGACGCTGCTGAGCGGGACCCGGGCCATGGCGTGGCGTCGGGCACTGTCTTCACATCACTGATTGCCGTCACGACGAACTTCGTTCGATAACCGTTTAGATGCCCGTAACGCCGATTTCGCATGCGATTTGCATTTGCTAAGGGTGGGAGAAGCGAGAGGTCGTCGGGGCCGATGGCTCCGGGCCCATAGAGTTCTCCTGTAAACCTTACCTCTGCTCTTTTCGGACTCCAGTCTCCGCTCTTCCTTTTGAACATTTTGTCGTATCCAACGACAAAGATGCCCGACAGGCTGACCGTCCGCTGCTCGCCATCGCCGATGCTTGCCAGCGCATCGCACAGTCGGCGCTCCGCCACAGCGTGTGCTACTTCCTCCACTACTTCAACCCTTTGATAGGATGCGCTCGAAGATGCGATCAGCAGCATTGCAGCCGCAAAGCAAAATGTCGTTCGGATGATCATGGGTTGGGGTCTACCGGTTGCGGTGGCGTATCCCAACCCGTCACCTGTCGACTGTTTAGTTTCGCGGCGTACGGTCCGCCTGGATTCGTCAGAATGCGCGTGATGGCGAGATTCACGTCTGCCGGCGTTCTTGCCGCAGTGCCCAGGACGCAGCCGTTGCATCCAAAATTGGAGCTCTGCCTGCCCGACGCTAAGATCGATTGAGTGATGCGATACGCATTTGTTTCCGTCTGACCAACGGTCAGATTCCTTGAGGTATCCCACGTGAGGCCGTACTGCTTACTCGCGTCCCTTCCAAACGTCGTAATAAAACCTTGCGCATCCAAAACGTGCTGCCCTTCGTGACCCACTGCAGCGCTCAGTTGTAGACCGCGCAATCCACTCTGGAAGAGCACATTGGCTGTCAGGCTGACTGTCCCGTTTTCGTGGCCTTGCCCGAATGCTCCCGTTTCTCCCGCAGCGCCCTGACCTGGTGCTCCGAAAGCAACAGTTACACCGTTTTCCACACCTGGATCGCCATATGCCGCCGCCGCCGCATGCACCGCCGCATCGTGACTCTGCAAATCATTTTGCCTGGCCTGTTCGAACGCACCTTGATCTGACTGGCACTGTTTGTCCCCACTAGTACACGTTGCCGCAAAGACGTACAGACCGGTGGGATCGACGTATTTAAGTGGGTTGTTGCGACCGTACGCGTAACGATTCCACGACTGCGGGAACCGCTGTATGCCGTCCGCTGGATCCACACTCATGAACCTGGCCACCCCCGCGCTGTACTCGCGCGCATGCATGTAGTCCAGGTTGTCGGCGTTCTCCGCGTATGTCCCGCCGATGAAGTCCCGCTCGTGCCCGGTGAACTTCATCGGATCGTCCCGGTCGTACCCGGCCGCGATCTGCTGGCGCATCGAGGTGATCTCCTGCCCAAACGGATAGTAGTCGTTCAGCGACATCACCGCCCCGCTGCTGTTCGTCGTCACGCGCGGCGTCCCCAGATGGTCCAGATGAAAGTGCCGCAACCCTCCCTCGGCCGTTTCCCGCATCGCCCCTGCCAGCAGCCCGCCCCGGTAGATGTAGTCCTTTTTCCACACATAGAAGAAGTTCTGCGGCTGGCCCGGTTACCAGACCGATGCGCTCCCCGTCCGCATCGTAGATCGGGTACAGGACCAGCCCCCCGCTCTCGCTGATCTCCCGCGGCTGCCCGAACGGATCGTACTGAAACGTGTGCACTCCATCCCGGGCTTACCAACGCTACGGCCCCGTGTCATTTGATCAAGCCTGCGCCAAACAGGTCTCTCCGAAGTTCGTCTGACATCATTTTCGGAATGCGCGTGCACCAAAGGCTCTCGCTCGTTGGTGCGGTGCCCGGAACTGCCCTAAGAGCCTCAGTTGTCGCATCGAAAAAGCGTTGGTCCAATGGCAGAAGCCAATTTTTCAGACTCGCCGTCAGATGATCGGGCTTTGCGGCGACGATCTCATTCAGCAGGCTTCTTGTTCCCAAGTCATTCGCGTATTCATAAATCGAATCGTCATAACCGGCCTCGACGTCCTCGACGAATTTCTCCCACTGGTGCAACAGATCCTCAACCGTGATGTCGTATCCAGCTCTCTTGGAAAGGCCGGAGAGAGTTGAGTTGAGCTGACGGAGTGTCTCTCGACCCATGCCGCATTGATGCTTCATTGCTTCCTCGTCGCTATTCAGAGACTCTACTGGTTCAAGAAATAAGCGGTGCCTTCACGCGGCTTGAAATATGTGCGGATCAAATTGTCCTTCCCCACTACCACGAATTCGTTGGTGGTTGTCTTATAGATAAGGGTATCGGTTCCTCGGATTTTTGTGATCACGCTCGGTGCTCCTTCGCTTGCTTCGAGGGCTATGGCTCTGGCACCGGCAAGATATTCTCCTTCAGTCGCGTACCCAAATTCTCTGATGTGTTTCGCAAAGTGAGTTGAAAGCGATCCCTCGGCAAAGTTCAGCGCTCTTCCTGTGCCAGTAAAGAGAACCGCTCCGATCGCGGCCTCTGCAAGGCGGCCGCCCACCGTCTTAACACCCACCTTCATGCCTTCTTTGTAAATTCCTGCCGAATCCTGAGACTTTGCTTCTCCCTGCGTCATTCCACTGGCCGGATCGGCTGCCAGGAGGTAGGCCTCACGAGCGCGCTCCACCGTCGCCTGGTTGCTGTCGAAGGAATCCACCAGGCCGTCCCATAATCCCTGAATCCAACTGCCCAGGCTGAACATCCCGGTCGGGTCTGAAAAGGTCGCGGGATTGCCGCGGGTGTATGTGTAGAGATTCCAGGATTGCGGAATGGCTGGATTCGAATCGCGCCCCGGATCGACACTCATGAATCTCGCCAACCCCGCGCTGTACTCACGCGCGTGCATGTAATCCAGGTTGTCTGCGTTCTCCGTGTACGTCCCGCCTATGAAGTCCCGCTCGTGCCCGGTGAACTTCATCGGGTCGTCCCGGTCGTAGCCGGCCGCGATCTGCTGGCGCATCGAGGTGATCTCCTGCCCGAACGGGTAGTAGTCATTCTTCGACATCACCTGCCCGGAAGCGTTCGTCGTCACCCGCGGGGTCCCCAGGTGGTCCAGGTGAAAGTGCCGCAGCCCTCCCTCGGCCGTCTCCCGCACCGCCCCCGCCAGCAGCCCGCCCCGGTACACGTAGTCCTCCTTCCACACGTAGAAGAAGTTCCCCGGCTGGCCCACCGACCCTCCCGCCCCCAGATACTCCCGGGCCACCTTCCCGCTCAGGTCCCGAGGCGTCCACTTCCACTCGTTGCTCCCCTCGGTCACCAGCCCGATCCGCTCCCCGTCCGCATCGTAAATCGGAAAGAGGATCAACCCCCCGCTCTCGCTGATCTCCCGCGGCTGCCCGAACGGATCGTACTGGAACGTGTTGCACATGGGAAAAGCGATCAAAGAAAGTGCATTTCATAGAACCAGAAATCGGTACTATTCGTCTCCTTCGGTAACGAGAAGATCGAAAGCCTCCTTCTCGATGGCAGCCAAGACCTTTGCGAAGTCGTCAACGACTGCTTTTACACCATCTGAGAGATCTTCGTGATAGTAGGTCGAAAAGAGCGATGACGGCCACAAAGCGAAACTCCCGTCCTCCCACAACCGTCCGCTCCAAAGCTTCGAGGGTGTTCCATCGGCAATTTCGAACATCACGGCCGGTACAGTAGCAAGACGGCGATAGTCATCCGCGATTTCAAATAGTACGGTCTTGCCGTAAAGGCGAGAGGTCACGTCGAAGCTCACTCCAATTACTGCGTAGACGCTCATCTCCGTTACGTGAAATGCTTGATGAGGATAGAAGTCGTCTCCCATGCGCTCTTGATCAGCCGCGGAAGGAAACGTTTTCACACAGGTCACAAGCATTTCTTAGTTCGCAATCTTCGTCTTGAATTCAACACGCTCGCCGGTTTTGGCATTCTCGTACCAGTGAGTCTCGATACGGATCGAATCTCCCGCTTTGTAACTCGAGCTTCGCATTTTCATCCAGTCCGATGCGGCCCCGCCGTACGTCTCAGCCAAACGAGAAGATTCCCGAAGCTTCACCGCCGTACGGGCCCCAGCTATTGCCTCTCCGATCTCTTCCATCTGCGCACGGCTCGCGAGGCTCTTGTTCAGGGACAGCAGTGACCCGCTCATCGCACGATGAACAACAATCCCGCCGAGGGTGATGCCTGCTTGAACGACGGCCTGCTCAGTCACCGCACTGCCTACTGTGCTGATGCTTGTCTTCAATCCTTCCTTGGCGTTTCCTCCCCAGTCCTGCGACTTTGCTTCTCCCTGCGTCATTCCACTGGCCGGATCGGCTGCCAGGAGGTAGGCCTCACGAGCGCGCTCCACCGTCGCCTGGTTGCTGTCGAAGGAATCCACCAGGCCGTCCCATAATCCCTGAATCCAACTGCCCAGGCTGAACATCCCGGTCGGGTCTGAAAAGGTCGCGGGATTGCCGCGGGTGTATGTGTAGAGATTCCAGGATTGCGGAATGGCTGGATTCGAATCGCGCCCCGGATCGACACTCATGAACCGCCCCAACCCAGCGCTGTACTCGCGTGCGTGCATATAGTCCAGGTTGTCCGAGTTCTCCGTGTACGTCCCCCCGATGAAGTCCCGCTCGTGCCCGGTGAACTTCATCGGGTCGTCCCGGTCGTATCCCGCCGCGATCTGCTGGCGCATCGAGGTGATCTCCTGCCCGAACGGATAGTAGTCGT
>JBDTRY010000255.1:0-5413 GCA_039931435.1 Acidobacteriota bacterium
CGGTTGCCAGCCCATTCCTCGTTGAAGAGATCCTTCGGTCGCTGCGCGCCCTCAGGATGACAAGCGCCCCACGTGAGTTTCTTACAAGCGAGGGCAGAGCGCTGGCACTAAACCAGAGTGAAGAAACTACGAGCGCCGTCATCGCGAGCGAGAGCGAAGAGTCGGGGACCTCGGGTTTGTTTCAACGACTCAGCTCACGACGAGACCTCCCTTCCCGTCCCATTCCGGGCCACCCTCACTTGACATCACCTGCATCAACTTTTAGCATCACTGATGCATGTCTCGACGCACCACGATGACACTCGATGAGGACCTGGCTCTCAGGCTGGACGAGGAAGCCCGGCGCCGCGGCACCTCGGTCCGGGAGGTCCTGAACGAGGCGCTCCGGCGGGGGTTGACCGAAGTGCCTGGTCCTGCAACGTCAAAGCGCTTCCGGGTGGGAAAGCGATTGCTCCGGGCCCGGGAGGGTGTCTCGCTGGACAACATCGAAGATCTACTCGACCACATTGAGGGGCCGGGCCGGCGATGATCGTCGTCGACGCCAACCTCCTGCTCTACGCCTACACCGCCTCGAGCGAACACCACAAGGTCGCAAAGGCCTGGCTGGAGTCGATGCTTTCCGGCAGAGAGACCGTGGCCATTCCCTGGAGCAGCATTCACGCTTTCCTGCGCATTGCCACGCACCCGTCGCTGTTCGAGAATCCGCTGAGCATGGAGGAGGCCGCGACCATCGTCCGGACCTGGCTCGGGCAGCCGCAGGTCCTGGTCATCGCCCCCGGACCTCGCTACGAGGAGACGTTTCTGGCGCTCCTTCACGACGGACAGGCGCGCGGCAACCTGGTCATGGACGCACACCTCGCCGCCCTGACCATCGAACAGGCCGCGACGCTGCACAGCACCGACCGCGACTTCCTGCGCTTCCCCGGCCTGCGCGTGGTCAATCCGCTCGATGGGGCGTGACGGGATTTGCGCTGACTTCACCTTGTGCGGCGGAAGAACTGCGACCAGGAGCTCCCTCCACACCAAGTTGCACGGCGTCCGACTACTCCGGGAGGACTGAGGGCGGTCGGAAAATCGCGTCGTTTGTCTCGTTTGCGATGACGGATGCTCCCACGTAAAACGTCTGATTGGCGCGAACGCTCAAACCACAGGTGACGTCGACCGGAATCTCCGGAATGAACACTTCCGGACAGGCAAACTCTGAACCGAGAATCGGCTGAAGAAGAAGAGTCTGAGGTGGCACAACCACGAGATACTCGCCAGCCATTGGATCGAACAGTTTTCGGTACCGGACCTCCAACGGGGTGGCGTTCGGATTGACCAGGAGAAGGTTTGTGCGCGTGCCGCCGGCATTCTGAATGCGCGTGACCGCGATCGCCCTGTTGGCAGGTAACCACGAATTGGCGACAGGCACTGATTGGAGGTTCGTTTTGAAAGCGTCGCTCCAACGAACGTCGAGAACAGGAATGACGGACTCGCTGGTCGTGAACTGGAAGGCCTCGAGAGTGTTGAAGTAGTCTTCACAGAAGCTGGAGCCGATGAGAAGCGTCGTGGAGTGACCGGGCAGATCAAAATCAGGAGTCACCACGCAACGCGGTTGGGGAGCGCGAGGAAACACTGCATCGACATGCACGCGAACCGCGGTGTCGTGAGGATTCGTGATATGCAGGAAGGCCGACCAGCTTGTTCTGAATAGCGATTCCACGACTCCATCGACTGGAACAATGTACGTCTCAGCGTGGACGACAGGGGCGAACAGTAAACCGAGAATGCAGAGCGAGGCTTTCAAGAAACTCCATTGCTATGTGAGGCTCGAGAGTCGAGGCTCGAGACTCGGGCTCGGAAGACCGATTTAGAAGCGATCGCCGCGAACTTGTCATCCCGAACGAGCGAAGCGAGGAGGGACCTCCCGCTCGGGCAAGGACACTGCGAGTGCCACAGTAGATCCCTCGCCGTCGGCTTCGGGATGACACGTTTGTTCGTTTGAGTGATGATCGAGACAGCCGCATCCATACGGATCCACCCCTCCATTTCTACGGCGAGTTTATTACACGCGCGGGCACAACGGCGGCGCTGAACCAGAGAAAAGAAACGCTATGGGAGGTGTCGACGTAGCGCCTTATGCTTCACTGAACCACGACGGTATCGCGAATGGCGCACTCGGGAACGCCTCGCAATCCGTCTTCGCGGCGATCTTCCAAGATGAGCGCGATTGCCGCGGAAGAACAACCAGTAGAACGCGAGCACCCAGAGTACGCCTGACGCTCTCACACGCAGTCTGGCGCGACTCCGCTGGGCCGCTACAGGATCGTCAAACGGCGACGTCACTGCAAGCATTTCCTCGGCAGATCGAGGGATTTTTGAATCAGCGCGCGCCCTAAGTCTTGTCCTCGATGCCTGTTTCAGGCGAAAGCAGATTCACCGCGCCGACGAGATAGAGGAGATACATCGCTTCGCTCAGTGACCTGCCCGGCACCGCCGGCCTCACCGGATCGAGAATCTCGCGCAGCGATTTCCTGCCGTCGCTACGGGCCAGGATTTCCACCTCCCATTGCGGCACGGATAGACTGATTTTTGTATTGGTCGGCGCACTCTCCAGCGTCACCTGCCTCATCTCCTTCCACTGTCGTCTGCGGGCGGGCAGCCGCATCGAAAAAAGAGGAGTCAGCGCCGGACGCCAGTCCAGGAGTGCTTTCGGATCCCGCCAGGAAGGTGTGGCCGCTACTGTTCGCGAGTAGAGGACCCGATGAAAGCTGCCCGGCTGCAGCTCGTCGAGCAGCCCGGCCACCTCACTCCGCGATCGCGGCAGAACAAGAGCATGAAGTCCGGCGTTCACCGCCGGCCGGACGTCGAAGAACGCTGCATAGTTTCCCAGAAGATGAAGCCCGGCCTCCTGGCAGAGCGCGTTCCATTCACTGAGAGGCAGCGCGAGATTCAACGGCCCGAACAGGTCCCCGGCAAGATATCCAGCTTCCCGCTCCACCAGCGCATGCTCGTCGCCTGAGAGCGAATCGAACAGGCGGAGAGCCCGGCGAACACGAGCGCTTTCTCGGAATTCGGACGGGTCAATTCCGAACTGAGGAAGGAGCCGGCGCCAGGACCGGCTGACATGGCTCGCGCCGTTGACCCCCATGATGAGCACACCGGATGGATCGAGACAGCGGACGAGGTTGCGCAATGCCAGAAGAGGTTCCTCGATGTACGAAAGCACGCCGTGGCAGGAGACGATGTGGCAGCGTCCAGCGAGCTTGAACAGAGTGGAGCTGGTGATATCCGCAATTTCGAATCGGATTCGGGTTCCGTGCGGGGTCGAGCGTTGTTCCTTCCTCGCCGCTGCGATGGATCGGGCGCTGAAATCCACGGCCACGATCTCAGCGGACGGAAATCGCCTGGCGAAGGCGAATGCTTCCGTGCCCACGCCGCATCCAGCCACCAGAATCCGCATCGGACCCTCGATGGGGGCGAACCACATCGAACGGATCCATTCGATCGGTGCCAGAGCCCAGTCCATCCGATTCTCCCTCAATGAAGGCGACGGATAGGGACGGCGCTCGTAGATGCGTCGGACTCGATTTGCGATCTTCACGAGCTTCATTCCCGGCTGGTACGCAGTCGTTACCGGAAGGTCGTCACTCTAACTCAGTTTCGGGCCACGCCCGCCGCTGCAGTGGCTGATGGTGATTTGCCCTCGCCGGTGGTAATCTCTGCAGATCTTCGCTGTCCGTTTTCTGTTCGGAGCACATGACGGTTCTTCAAACAACGAAAGGATTTCCCCATGAAAAAGAAATCATCTAAGCCTGCCGAAAAATCGAAAGCTACGGTCAAAATGCGCGACCTCAAGCCCGGGCAGAATCCGAAAGGCGGTGCCAGGTCTAAGACTGCGGATAAGGCCGCCGATGCAATGACCGCATACATCAAGGGTTGAGCGCCCCTCTCACGTGGCCAGGCTGATCGGCCGGTTGTGATCGCTTCTCACTCCATCCGGACTTTGTAATCTCTCTCCCGCGCAGTCGGTGCCACGTTCCAGGAAAGGCGTTGCGGCGACGCAGAGGCCGCATGCGTACCACCTCGCTAGCGAGTCGCAGTACCACAAATTGGGCTCAGGGCCTCGGCTCGCCTTACTCATGGATCGCCTCCCCCATCCCCCTACCCTTGCCGTCGCGCTGCGCCTGCGAAGCGAGCCTCCGATCTTATCCGCATCTGCGGAGCAGACCTGGAAGGAGCTCCCACCTAACCTCGGCTTTCGTTGCAGGGTTCGAACTCAAAGTACAGCGTGGAAGATAAGGTTCAGAGCCTCGGCTTCGCGGATCTCGTACTTCGCCCGGCCCTCAGCCTGAGGCAAGTAGACAGAGGCTGCTTCTCGCTCTGTCGGTAGTTCCGCCTGCGATCAGATCAGTCCCTGCCGTTCGCCTGGTTCGATTGCATCGAGGCTGCGACCGTGAGGCACGCCGCAACCGCGATCGAGAATGACAACGGGATGACGAAAAAATACTGCCAGCTCAGGATCGCGACGCCGCCAAAGCAGAGTGCCAGCGTCCACGCGGTCGCACGCATCGCCGGAACATCCTTTCCCGGAAGCGAACCCAGTTGCCACGACAGCACCGCCGCAAGGAACAGGAAGACGGTCACGTACAAACCGAAGCCTCGATAGAAGTCCCAGTAGGTGCGGCTGGCACCGACGACGTTGAAGTGAGTGGACTGGATCAAACGGAGATCCACGCCCCATTTCGGATCCGACCAGGGGTATCCGACGGTGTGGCCCGCGTCGAAGAGGATGATCAGGACGGCGGCGACCCGGTAAAGGATTTTGGGCTTCAAGGAACCTCCTGCGTGCTGGCCTGTGGTGCTTCTTCTGATCCCGATGGCAGCCGGCTCTACGGTAGCAGCTGCGCGATCGTGCGGGTCTGACCGTTGCTCAGAATGACTTCCGTCGCGCCGTTGCGTTTGTCGAGTTGCATGAGGAACTCGCGGCATGCACCGCACGGCGGAACGACTTCGCCATCGCTCTGAACGGCGACCATCAGTTTCACACTTGTTTCGCGACTTTTCAGCATTTCGGCAGCGGCTGCCCGTTCGGCGCAAAAACCCAGGGCGCAATGCAGGTCAATGCACGCGCCGCTGTAGACGTTCCCGGCGGTGGTCAGGAGCGCTGCCGCCACGGTGCCGGACGAGCACTCACCTTCGAGCGATAATGGTTGCGCGAGATCAGTGGCGATCCGTATCAATTCCTGGATTGAAGTTTCTAGCTCTTTCATTCGCTCGACGACGGTGGTCTATTTTGGACTAGTGGCGCGTATTGGATGAATTGGTACCGGATGAGGCAGGAATCGGCGACGTGAGCTAGGCGCGCCGACGCAAGCATAGCGGCTCCTATGCTGAGGAGGCGCAACAACGCTCACGGCGTCGAGACCAA
>JBDTRY010000256.1:0-5413 GCA_039931435.1 Acidobacteriota bacterium
AAGATCCCCACGAGAAGCACGACCGGTTCCCAGATCAGGATTGGGGATCCGCTTCCGGTGTTTCCGCCGAACCAGATATTCACGTTCGGATGTTCCGATTCGAAAACCGGTTTGAGCTCCATGAACTGTCGAGCCAGCCAGTAGCCGTTCGCGGCCAGCACCCAGAGGATGCGGATGTGACGGAGATTCACCTCACTATGATGACACAGCGAGCGGGTTCCGGGACCAGGCAAATTCACAGCCAGGGGCCCGGGATAGACTGCTGCGGTGAATCATCTCGCACACGTCTTTTTCGCAAAGCGTGAGCCGGCCTCCATGATCGGGAACCTTGCCGGGAACTCCTTCAAGGGGTCTGTGCAACATCATCCAGTCCCTCTGCAGGAGTCGATTCGGGTTCACCGCCATGTGGATGCCTTCACCGACTTTCATCCGAAGGTCCTTCTCTGCAGGAGGCTACTCTTCCCCGGACTCGGTCACTACGGCGGTCCAGTGCTCGACGTGTTTTTTGACCACCTTCTGGCCCGGTCCTGGGATTCGTTCTCGAATGAACCGCTCGAGACCTTTGCCCGGCAGGCCTATACGCTGCTGAAGAAAGGCTCGGCCCTGGCTCCCTGGCCGTTTTCCGCACTCCTCCCCCGAATGCTTGAGGCGAACTTTCTGTTACGGGACCGTTCTGAGGAAGGCTGGCGAAGTTCCGTGAGGCGAATGTCCGCTGAATTTCGAAGCCCCTTTGCAGCCAGCGCTTCGATGGACACCATCGATGACAATCGATTGGCGATCGTCGATGCCTTCGAAGAATTCTTTCCCGCCCTCATCGAAGAGATGCATCGATTCAACGACGCGCTCGAAGGCCGGGCGTCGGGACCCGACCGCGAGCCGCTGTCTGCAGCGCAGTCTCCAGCGAAAACGCGGGAGACTGATTAAGAACCTGCGCAAGAGAGACAGCGTCAGGCTGCCTGACGAACCTCGACCTGCCGCTCGAACTCGCTTCGGGATCGGTCCCCGTGATCGAACGCCAGGCGCCCCGGTCCGTTCGCAACGAAGCGGATGAGCGCCCCGAGAATGGCCAGATTCTTCAGAACCTCAACCATCTGCGTTTGTGCCTGACCCGGATCGGAGAGGTGACCGGCATGAAAGATCAGAGTGGCCGGAATGAGAAAAACGATCAGTGCCAGGGAAGCGAGCCGGGTCCGGAATCCCAAAGCCAGAGCCAGACCACCGAGAATTTCGAAGGCAATGGCGCCGGCAAGAAACAACTCCGGGACTGGAAATCCGGCAGCTCCCATCATAGAAGCGGTGGCACCGAAGTTCATGAGTTTTCCGGCACCGGAGAGGACGAAGATGAGGGCCACGAGGGACCGGCCCAGAGGGTGAAGAACTCGATTCATAATTCCTCCTGTTAGAACACATAGTGTTGCAACACAGATGCTGTAAATTTTTTTACCCGGGATCTCCGTAGATCTGTTCGCAAATCCGTGAGAGCTCCCGGGCTTCACGCACCGAGATCCTGCTGGCGAACCGGCGTTGGGCTTCGGCCATTTCCGGTTCCATCTTCTCCAGCAGGCGCAGACCTTTGGCCGTGATTCTGGTCAGCGAGTGGCGCCGATCCTGGGCGGAACGGTCGCGAACGACCAGACCCTTCTCCTCCAGCCGGTCGATCAGCCGCGTAACGTCGGGGGCCCGGTCCAGGAGACGCTGTGCGATCTCGCAGCGGGGATGCCCTTCCGGCGAGGCGCCCCGCAGAATGCGCAGGACATTGTACTGGGACGCCGTAATTCCGTGTCCCGCCATGACGGCATCGCCAAGGTCACGAACGTGGTTTGCAGCCACGATCAGATTCAGAAAGGCCTCGTGCAATGGAGACTGAAAGCGTTCCTGTCTGAGCCGTTTCCTGAGAGTCTCTCCCATACCGATCCTGAAACCGTGTTATAACACAAACTATTCCTGACCATACTCCCCTACGGCCTCCCGGCCCGGATGCGGGCCACAAAATCCGAAGCCAGCGCGTTGGGAATGGGAATGCTCAGGTTGTATTGCTCTATCCGCCAGCCGCTCCTTGTGAGCCTGAGTACACCAGTGCCCCGGCACTCGCCATACGAAGCATTGTCCAGCCTCTCGTCAAACCAGGCCATACGGCGATCGGGTGAAAGGTAGATGTGCCGATCTCGCGGCGCAAATTTCCAGCCGCGCCCGCTGGCAAAGTGAGGGTGCGCCCATTCCCGGAACTCGTCGCGAGCCCAGCGTTCCGAGGCATCGGTCCCGAAGAAGACTCCATCCGGCGCAAACAGTTCGAAGTAGGCGGTTTCGTCGGCCCGGGCAGCGGAGGCGTGCAGCGCGTCCAGCGCGACCGCCACCGCCTTTTCCTCCCCGGCGGCAAAGACTGGAGAGACGGCGAGGGAACAGACGACAAACAGGAATGCCACGGCTCGATTCATTGCTCCTCCGTATTCGACGACGAGTTACGTTCGCAGATCACGCCGTGGTGAGCTGTCTCTGAAACATGCCTGGACGGTACTCCGAGATTCTGCCCGTGAACGCGGATGCTGCCACCGTCAGAGGGGATGCAAGCCAGAGGCGCCCCGGGCCTGATCTTCCCTTGTAATTCCGATTGATGGCACTGACTGTTACCTGATCGCTCTCCTCGGACACGCCGGGCCCGCAGCCGATGCATGCCCCACAGCCGGGATGGAGTACCGTCGCGCCGGCCCGCTCGAACGTATCGAGCAGACCGTTGTCACGACAGAATTTTTCGACCGCCGCCGAACCGAACTGAATGTAGAACGTCACGCCCTCAGCCACGGTTCGTCCTGCATCGACCGCTTCCTTGGCCACCTGATGGTAGAAGAGAAGGTCGTCGATCTTGCCTGCCGTGCAACTGCCTCCGTAGGCGATGTCGATCGGCACTTCGCCGATCTCCGCGATCCATGCCCCGTTGGTCGGGTCCGAGGGAATGCCACGATCAGGATCGCCAGGATGGGCCACCATCGGGCGAATCCGGGCGAGGTCGATCGTATGCACTCCGCCCTTGTAGTGGGCGTCGGGATCGGGAACGACCGAGCGCTGGCGCAGGCGATCCAGATCAACCCCAGGTCGCATCTGCTCGATCCAGCGGAAAGTTTCCTCATCCGCCTCGATGACTGCCGTCCGTGCGGCACACTCGGTAGCCATGTTGGCAAGCGTGGCCCGTTCGTCCATGGAGAGTTGCCGCAAGCCCGAACCCCCGAACTCCATGACCCTGTTCAAAGTCATTTGCGGCTTCGCGTATTCGAGAAGGATGAAGAGCATCACATCCTTGGCAGTGACGTTGTCGGCCAGGGTTCCGGTCAGCTCGAACCTGATGGACTCCGGGACTTCGACCTGAGTGAACCCGGAGTGGACGAGATTGGCGTACTCCGTCGATCCCACTCCCCAGGCCAGGGCGTTGTTCACTCCGCCCATGCAGGTGTGGCTGTCCGTAGCCTGAATGAAATCACCCGGATCGACAATCAGCTCGCGGGCCACTTCGTGACAGATGCCGGGAGAAATTTTGTCGTGCGCCGAAAAATCGCGGCATCCGGTGTGCGACTGGAACTCGCGCTGCAATCGGCGCAGCTCTTCGATCTTGTCCATGAAGGGCCGCATCCTGGCAACATCGTCCGAATAGATGAGGTGATCTTCGAACACCGCAAATTTCTGTGGATTCTGAATCGCGTAATCGGGGCCGTACTCCTGCTCCAGAAAGTAGTGCACCTGCGCAGTCGTGAACTCGTGCGTGTAGCCACCGTCAACGGAAACGACCACCGCGTCTCCTGGTTTGACGTACCGCTGGTTCTCGCTGGCACCGAGGATGTGACCGGCCAGAATCTTCTCGGCCATTGTCATCGGCCGGGGCTCCGTAGCAGGCAGCGGCAGCTCGACTTCGCCGGCAGCCAGCGCCTTGGCGAATGGGAACAGACCACCTGCCTTGACGATCAACTGGGTGATCGGATCGTAGTCGCCATAAAACTCTTCGAGAGGAATACTTTCGCCACCCTGAAGCCGCCGCAGAATGCCGTGGTTGCCCATGAGCACACCCTGGGCGATGTTGTTCGCCGCATGAATCGGAGCAAACGACTCGGCCACGGCGATGCGGATGCCGCTCCATTTTTCTGCCTGCACGGCGGTCTCACGGGAACTGCCCACCCCTTTGCGCAGCCCGGATACGATGACTTCGAAGTTCCCGTTGATGAGAGCGTCTTTCTCGAAAAGCCGCTTTCCTTCGACGATCAGTCCAGCGTAGGCATCTCTGGCCAGATCCTCGGGGCGATGACTGAAGCAGACCCAGGCTGGCGTCATGGCGTCCGTGTTGATGTCATCGAGGAGGTCACCGACCGAAAGCTGATCCATGCGAAGGTCGAGTTCTCCGCGAAGCTGACTTCTGATCAACTCCGGGTCCTTGGTGAGAAACAGAACGCGCTTGCCTGGCGTCAGCGCAATGAATTGAGGTGGTTTCATGGGGTCTCCTGAACAGATGAGTCCTGCACGGGCATCCTATTTCATCAGGTAGCCCGGCGCAGAATCAAAAACAATGCGGGTGCCGTGCAAATGCCGTCGCCACACGCAATCACGGATGCCGGGATGGGTATCGCTCGTCATCCTTCGGAGGGAACGAGATCGCCGCTTCGCGGCGGCATGACACGAGTTGCCATGTCGGGCCCTTGCAGAGCGATCTCCTACCCCTGATCCAGCCTCTTCCGGATCGCGTCCCCTGCGGCCTTTGTTCCCAGCGATCCACCGATGTCCACGGTTGTTTCGCCAGCGGCGACCACCTGCACTACGGCTCTTTCGATTCGTGCCGCCGGGTCAGAAAATCCGAGGAATTGAAGCATCATGGCCGCGGTGAGAATCGCTCCGACAGGATTGGCAACGTCCTTTCCCGTGTACTTTGGAGCGCTGCCGTGAATAGGCTCGAAGAGCGACACTCTGCCCGGATGGATATTGCCGGAAGCGGCCATACCCAGCCCCCCCTGCAGCGCCGCCCCGAGGTCCGTAATGATGTCCCCGAAAAGGTTGTTCGTAACGATGACATCGAATGATTCGGGGGCGCGGACCATCTGCATGGCCAGCGCGTCCACGAACATATGGAAGTTCCTTATATCCGAGTACTCATCGGCCACTTCTTCGAAGACGCGCATCCAGAGATCTCCACCGTACCGCTGGACGTTGTTCTTGTCGGCCATGCAGATGGATTCGCGCCCTTCCCTTCTGGCGAATTCAAAAGCGTAGCGAATGATGCGTTCCACTCCCTTGCGGGTGGAGACGTCTTCCTGCACGGCGATCTCGTCGGCCGTTCCCCTCTTGAAGTTGCCCCCCATACCGACGTAGGCCCCCTCCGTGTTCTCACGGAAGATGACCATGTCGACGTCCTTCTCCCCTTTGCCCTTGATCGGGCAGA
>JBDTRY010000257.1:0-5394 GCA_039931435.1 Acidobacteriota bacterium
AGATCACCGAGCCCACCGCCGGCGACCTCGAATATTCGACCGTGGACATGGACACCTTCGACCATCACGACAAATATGGTCCGATCTCCTGTCCTCGCGACACGAACGTACAGATGAAAAAGGTGGACTTCAACATTCTCACCGACATCATCCTGGACTGGTGCCCCGAGTGTGGAGGATTCTGGATCGACGGCAAGGACCTTCCACGAATCAACGAGGTGGTGAAGCGTCTCAACGAAGCGGACAGTGAGGTCTCGGAACCGTTTTACATCAGGCTTGCAGAATTCTTCTGGAACCTGCCGTTTCCGAGATAGAGAGGTCTAAGGGGCCTCCTTTCCCGATCCTTCTGCCGGCAACGCCCGCGTGGCACCGTAGTCTCCCTTCAACGGTGTCATACAATGCCGGACTATCTCACCGGAGGTCTCATTGAAGAACGTGCGCACGCTTGCATTCGCTCTCATTCTCTCCTTCGTCGCCGCTTTGGCCACCGCGGCGACACCATCGAAGAGCCCCGGTTCGGATGAATCCGCGCTTCTCGATCGCGCCAGGAACATTCTCAAAACCGTTCCGCTCATTGACGGCCACAACGATCTGCCCTGGGAGTACCGGGAACACGTCGCTAATCACCTCTCGCAACTCGACCTTACGAAAAACACGTCGCTTCTGGCAAAGCCAATGATGACCGACATAGGCCGGCTGCGTCAGGGCCTTCTGGGCGGACAGTTCTGGTCGGTCTACGTTCCCGTAGAGTACGAAGGCTGCAAAGCGGTGCAGGCCACACTGGAACAGATCGACGTCGTCCGACGTCTGACGCGAATCTATCCAGAGACGTTCGAGCAGGCTTTTTCGGCGGCCGACATCGTGCGCATTCACGACGGCGGAAAAATCGCCTCGCTCATCGGCGTGGAAGGCGGTCACTCCATCAATGATTCGCTGGCCGTCCTGCGGCTCTTCTATGCACTCGGCGCGCGCTACATGACCCTGACCCACAGCTCCAACAACCACTGGGCGGACTCGGCAACCGACGGACCAGTCCACGATGGCCTTACTCCCTTCGGCAAGGAAGTGGTCCGGGAGATGAACAGCCTGGGAATGCTCGTGGACATCTCCCACGTATCCGCAAAAACGATGAACGATGCCCTCGACGTCACCGCCGCGCCCGTCATCTTCTCGCATTCCTCGACGCGCGCTCTCGACGGGCATCCCCGAAATGTTCCCGACGACGTGTTGCGCAGGCTCCCAAAGAACGGCGGGATCATCATGGTCAGCTTCGTGCCCTCGTTCACATCGGAAGCGACGCGGCAGTACTACGGCGAAGAAGACGGCATGGAAGCACGGCTGAAGACGCTCAATCCCGGCGATCCGCAGAAAGCGAAAGCTCTTTTCGAAGAGTGGAAGAAAGCGCATCCCATGCCCCGTGCCACGATCGCCCAGGTGGCCGATCACATCGATCACGTACGCAAGGAGGCAGGGATCGACTCCATCGGAATCGGCAGCGATCTCGATGGAATCACGACAACTCCGATCGGACTGGACAGTGTGGCCACCTTCCCCAATCTGTTCGCTGAGCTCCTCCGGCGCGGGTACAGCGACGAGGACCTGAAGAAGATCGCCGGCCTGAACGCTCTTCGCGTTCTGCGTACTGCCGAGGACGTAGCCCGGCGGCTGCAGACTGAGCGCGGGCCATCGGACGTTCAGATTCAGGACGTGGATATCCCCATCGGGGCACCGAAGTAGCGCAGCGAGTGTGTCGTCCCGCGGGGGGGCTGCGCATGCCAGAAGCAACGTGCTTGGTAAAGCGCGTGTGTCATCCCGAACGAGCGCAGCGAGGAGGGATCTTCCGCTGGTTCAACGGCACCGCGCCTCTCCCCGGAGATCCCGCGCCTTCAGCTTCGGGATGAGACGTCTTTCGAGAGAGACGAGCGGCGGGCGCGCGGCTCAGATTGGCGCCTGATGTAGCTTGTGTTTCTCACGTGCGAGTAAAGCACGTGCATTCATTCCGGCGCGGAACAAACGCCCGTCATCCCAGACGAAGTATCAGGTTCGTCATCCGCACGTCACCCGAATGCAACAAGGCAAAGCTCTCAACGTACAATCACCCCGACATGGCTGACCTGATCGAAGTCCAGAATCTCACGAAAACCTACGGCGGCTTCACCGCTGTTTCCAGACTGTCCTTCACCGTCGCTGCCGGATCAACCCTCGGTCTGGTCGGCCCGAACGGTGCCGGAAAAACCACTACACTTCGAGCTCTGGGCGGAATCCATCCTCCTACCGAAGGCCTGATCAAAATCTGCGGCCACGAAATGCGAGGCGATCCGGTCGGGGCAAAACAGAACCTGGCCTTCATGCCCGACGAGCCGCGGCTCTTCGATTATCTGACCGTCGAAGAACACCTGCAGTTCATCGCCCGCATCTACGGCGTGCAGGACGCGGCAGTTAAAATAGGTCCGCTCCTCGATGAATTCGAGCTTCAGGACAAGCGCAAGGCCCTGCCGGTCGAGCTCTCCCGAGGGATGAAACAGAAGCTGATGATCGCCTGCGGGTTTCTCCACGACCCCAGGGTTCTGATTTTCGATGAACCGCTCACCGGACTGGACCCGCTGGGAATCAGGCGCATGAAGGAGTCGATTACCAATCGTGCCTCGGCTGGGGCAGCGATCATCCTCAGTTCCCACATGCTGCACCTCGTCGAAGAACTCTGCGACCGTGTTCTGGTCATCAAGAAAGGCATCCAGGTCGCTTTCGGTTCCATCGAGGACATCAAGTGGCAGATCGCCAAACGCGGCGAAGCCTCGCTCGAAGATGCCTTCCTCGAATTGACTGGCACCGGGCCTACGGGTACCGCCCCGTGAAGCTGGCGCGAACCTTTCTGTTCCTGATCTTCAGCACGGCCAGAAACCGGGTCCTGTATCGACTGCGAAAGCTGAAGCAGCCCCGGTATCTCGCCGGGGCCATCGCCGGAGCTGCCTACTTCGGTTTCCTGTTCTTCCGAAGGGGAATGAATGTCCATGTCCGAGGCGGCCGCTTGCCGTTTGCTTTTCCTGTCAACGACCTGGTCGTGACAGCCGGCAGTCTCGCCGCTCTCATCATTCTCCTCGCCGTCTGGGCTCTGCCTGACAGTTCCGGGGGCCTGGAGTTCAGTGAGGCCGAAATTCAGTTTCTCTTTCCGGCTCCGCTCAAACGTAGAGAGATCATTCTCTATAAGATCCTCCGCGCCCAACCGCAGATTCTCTTCAGCGCTCTCGTGTTCACGGTGCTGGGATTGAGACAGGGAAAGTTCGTCGGACTGTGGCTTGCCTACGCCGTAATCCACGTTTACTTCATCACCGTCGGGCTTGCTCGAGCACGGCTGAGGCTGGCGGGAGTGGGCTTCATCCAGAGGCTGGTTGCCGTGCTTGTCATTCTCGCCGGCCTGGCCTACGCCTTCTACTCGTACTTCTCTCCGGCTCAATGGCGCCGGCACCTGGAGCTGTTCTCCAGCGATCCAGCCACGGCCCTCACCCGGATTTCGGATCCGCTTCACTCGGCCGTAGGACTGACGATCCTGGGAGTGCCGCGTCTCTTTTCTGCCGTGGCACTGGGCGCATGGGGCCTCCCCTTTCTTGGCTCCTGTGCCGCGCTGATTGTTTTCGCGTTGCTGATGTTCCTCGCTGCCGCCCGGCTCGATGTGGCCTTCGAAGAGGCTTCGGTGAAAGTTTCCGCACGCAAGGCCGAGAAGGAATCGAATAAGCGAGTGCGCCGCGGCGGGTCGATCGTGATCTTCCGGCGCCTGCCTGTCCCTTTCCAGCTCGGGCCTTCCGGACTTCCGGAAGTTGCGCTGATCTGGAAGAATTTGATTGCTGCCGGCCGAGGGTCCCTCGCCGCATTCCTCATTGCCATGGTGGGGTCCGCCGTACTGGCAACAGGTGCCGGCTTCAGCAGATCCCACGCGTCCGGAGTGCTCTTTTCCACCGCGGGATCGCTTCTGGTGATATTCGGATGCATCTTTGTTTTCGTCGGTCCGTTGACGTTCCGCAATGATCTACGCATGGACATCCGGGCGTTGGAGATACTGAAGAGTTATCCACTCCCGGGAGACCGGCTGGTGGCGGCAGAACTGGCGGCGCCTCTAATCCTTATCTTCCTCGTGGTCGTGGTTATGGTTGCAGCCGGGCTCCTCCTTCTTGGAGGGATCGGCATTGAGCAGCAGTTCGGTGCACGGTTCTTCCGGGGATCGACGATGGCTTTGGCCCTCATGTTTCTCGGCCCGGTGATCGCCATCCAGCTCGTGATCCGGAACGCCATGGTCGTTCTTCTGCCGGCCTGGAGTGTTTCCTCGAAGGAGGATGAGCGCGGTGTGGCGGCGATGGGCCAGCGCATTCTCATGCTCATTGCCCAGATTCTGGCACTTTGCGTTTTTCTTCTTCCGGCTGCCGTCGTTTTCGCGGCGCTTTTCTGGCTGGCTTTCTATTTTCAGAGCGGAGAGCTGATCATGGCGCTGGCAGCAACTCCCTCAGTGGCCATCCTCATCGTGGAAATCTACTTCGCCATCGGGTTCCTGGGGGACCAGTTCGACAAGATCGACGTCTCATCCGATCTGGCGGCGGAGTGAAGAACGCTGCGGATTGCCACCGATTACTTTCCAGCCAAAGCTGCTGAGGGAGTCTCCGAGCCGGCGGAGTTCCAGTCGGGGGAAGCGTACAGATCGCGCCTGCGATCGAGATCTTCCATCACCTCGCGCTTGAAGTTTCCGCCTCGCTGCTGAATGTGCCGGATGTAGTCTTCGATCAGCACCACTTCCAGCCGCATCTTTGCGGTTTTGAAAATCCGGAAACCGCGTTGGCCCGGCACCTGGATGTGATGAAGGCCCTCGCTGTAAGCGATGAGCATCCGCCCCTCAGCGATGGTCTCGATGACTTCGGCCACTCCTCCGCGGGAGGACATGGGGCGGCCATGAGCGTCAAACCCGTCGGCCCGCTTCATCCGGCCCTCCGGAAAAATCACAACCATGGAGTCGGGATCGATTTTCTGGAGCACTGAGTACCAGGTGTGATCGCGCTCGCGGGTGACGGAGACAACATGGGCGGCCACGAGGCGAAAGATCTTGCCGACGAGGGGTCGGTTCAGCGTTTTCTCGGCGGCAGGAACTACTCCGTGACGGGCGATTCGCCAGAGGAAATGTCCGGGAACGGCACCGACGAAGATGGGTTCGAAAAGGCTGGTGTGGTTCAGAAAGCAGACAAGCCGGATTCGCCGCCAGGGTCCCGGCAGAACCTCGCCAACCCACTGAAAATCGACGCGAAAGAAGATCCGGCTCAGGAATCTGAAGGCGAGCAGAAGAGCGTAAACGAAGTAATGTCGCACGATCCGGTGGGGCGAGGGTACAACAGCCGGTGGCGCCTCCGTCAAGTT
>JBDTRY010000258.1:0-5392 GCA_039931435.1 Acidobacteriota bacterium
TTTCCTTTCTGGCAGCGGACGCGCACAAGTGGATGCTCGGTCCCGAAGGAGCGGCAATTTTTTATTGCGCCGCCGAGGCGCGCGATCTGCTGGAGCCGCTCGAGAGCGGATGGATGAACATTCAGCACGCCCGGGAGTTTCGGGGTTCTCCGGGGAATCTGCTTGCCGATGGACGCCGCTTCGAGGCAGGCTCGCTGAGCACGAATACGATTTACGGTGCGACGGCCTCTCTGGCGCTTCTGGAAGAGACGGGGATCGAAGAGATCGAGCGCGAGGTGATCCGGCTGGCCACGCGGCTGGCGGATGGGCTGGAGCGGTCGGGAATCAGTATCGGGACTCCGCGGCCGATTCGCAGCGGGATCGTGGCAGCGGTTCCACCCGTTGTAGATTCCGAGAGATTGAAGGCTCTTTCGACCCAGGGTCTCCCGGCGAATGTGCGCCTCTCCTCGCTCGGTGCCATCCACCGCTGGCTCGAGCACAAAGGGGTCGTCTGCGCGTCACGAGAGGGATTTCTGCGGTTTTCGCCCCATTTTTACAACGATGATGGCGAAGTGGATCGGGTCATCGACCTGATGGCGTCCCTGCTTTGATTCGGGAGCCGATTGACGCCGGTCCGGGATTCCCGGAACATGACAAATAACGAAGTTCTATAAGGAAACCTGATGATCGTGCTGATCGCGGTGGCGGGAGTGTTGGTTGGTCTCCTGGTGGGCTGGTTGCTGGCGAAGGCGCGCAGCACTGCAGCACTGGAGCGAACGGGTGCGGAACGGGACCTCGCGCTGCGGGAGCGGGAACGAATCGAGACATCGCTCGCGACCAGTCGTGCCGCGCTGCAGGCAGAGCAGCAGTTGAGGATTACTGCCGAAACCCGCCTCTCGGATCAGCAGCGGCAGCTGGAGTCGAATTTCGCCTTCGTCCAGGAGTCGCGCCAACAGATGGAGGGTGCTTACGCGAGGCTCTCTCATGACGCCCTGAATGCTGCGGTAGAGCGGATCAGCCAGCTGGTGAAGCCTTCCCTTGAGGGGACAAAAGGGGAGATCGTCACCACTCTCAATTCGAAAAAGACCGAAATCGAAGCTCTTCTTCAGCCGCTGAAGGAGATGCTCGTCCAGTATCAGCAGGAGTTTCGAGGAACGGAAGAGAAGCGAATCGGCGACCAGTCGTCGGTCCAGGAGCAGATCAGGCAATTGCTGGAAGCGACCCGCGAGACCCGGTCGGAGGCCTCGAAGCTCTCTCGCGCTCTGGGAAGTTCGAAGGGTGGGGGAAACTGGGGTGAGGTAGCGCTCCGTCGGTGCGTGGAGATCGCCGGGTTGACTGAACATTGTGACTTCGAGGTTCAGTCGACCTTTCTGAACGACGAAAAGCATTTGGTGCGTCCGGACATGATTGTCCGCCTTCCGCACGACCGTCTGATCTTCGTCGATGCCAAAGCACCGAAAGAAGCGTTTGACCAGGCCATGGCCGAGCTCGACGAACCGGCACGGGTGAGGCTGCTGGAGGTTCATGCCAGGAATGTACGCAGGCACGTCGAGGAACTCAGCCGCAGAAAGTATCCGACCATCGACGAGAATTCAATCGACTTCACGGTGCTGTTCATGCCCTCGGATCAATGGCTTTCCGCCGCACTGGCCGCCGATCCCGCTCTCTTCGAGCTGTCTCTGGGAAAGAAAGTGATCCTCGCTTCGCCGACGCTTCTCATCCCCGTTCTGCGCGTGGTCTCGTCGGCGTGGAATGTAGAGAGAGCGGAAGAGAACGCCAGAAAGACGCTGAAGATCGGACAGGAGCTCTACGACCGCTTCGTGAAGGTCTTTGATGACGTGGAAGGTGTCGGGAAAGCTCTGAACGGCGCCGTGAAAAAGTACAACGAGGCCATTCGTTCCATCGACACCAGGCTGGTGCCGAAGGTCGTGGAGTTGTCGCGAGTAGTGGAGAGCAGCAAGGAAACGCCCGAGCTGCAGCCCATCGACTTGACTGCTCTGGAGTCGACGAAGATGCCCGGTCCGATGCGCCTGCCCATCGCCGAGCTTCAACAGGAGGAGCTGTTCCTCGAGGAACCGGCCACCGAAGACGAGCCGGAAAACGACGAGGCGGCAATCGCCAAGGGCTGAGGGCGAAAAGAATTTCACTGCTGTGCGTTCTGTTGGCCCCGTCATGCGCGATCGATTGTTTCGCGCGGCGATCGTCATCTTCGTGCTCGCCGCAGTAGGCCTGGCTGCGTTTGTCCTCTTGCGGACCGGCGTGCGTGTGGTTCGGGCCAGAGTCCTGGACAAGCACGAGGAATCCGTTGACATCAGTGCCCTGGTCACCCAGATCCGGGAGCTGAGCCGCCTGGAGACGGCTTCCATGCGCATCGTTCAGGTGAGCAAGACCGACCAGACGTATGGGGTCGTCCCCGGTTCTCTGGCAGGTGATTCGATCACGCTCATGGCCGTCGGCGACGTCATTGCCGGAATCGATCTCTCTCACATTACCGAGAAGGATGTTCGCGTTTCGCCCGACAGGGTTCTGACGTTGCGGCTGCCTCCGGCGACGATTCTCGTCACCCGGATCGACAATACCCAGACTCACGTCTTGACGCGAAAGACGGGCATGCTCACCAAGGCTGATGAAGGACTGGAGGGCCGCGCCAGGCAACACGCCGAAGCGCAGGTGCGCCGGGAGTCATTGAACCGCGGGATCCTCGATCTGGCCAGCGCCAACGCCGAGAAGAAACTTGCCTCGTTTCTGCATACGATTGGTTTCGAACAAATCCGGTTCGAGCACGCCGTTGCCCCCGCTCAATAGTCGCCGGACGGTTGCCCGGCTCCGTAATCCCTCCGCAGACGCCAGTTCTGATGGACATCCTCGAAGAAGGCAGCGCGGCCGCAGTCGAGCCATTCGGTCAGCGCGTCGACCACGATCTCTTCCAGAGATTCGATGATCGACAGACTGGCCGCGGCGGCGATCACGGTCAAAGGCTTGCTCAGTTGCGCGACGGTTTTCGCGGACCGTAGAAGCATCCATCCCAGTTCCGCGTCACTCTTCATACGAATGAGACGGGACCCGGCGTGCGTCAACAGCACCGCTGCATTCCAGTTCGATTTTTCGCCGTCACCGGGGAGCTGAACGAACTCGCCGAGCTGCCGCTCCATCGCCAGCGCGGCAATATGCCGCTCCGTAGCCACGCCGATGAGGTCCAGGTCGGAATGGAATAGAACGTCGTAACTCTCTTCGTCTTCGTCGGCGAACAACTCCCCGGCAATACTGCTTTTGGCCGTTGGATCGAGATCTATGGAAACCGCGGCGAGGAATGATCCGCCGTTGTCTGCGACGAGATCGGCCAGTTCCTCCAGATTCGGCATCGAGGTGGTCTGCGGGAAGATCACTGGTACGAACGCGCCCCAGTGCCACTCGCTTTCGTGCGCGTTGCGGAAGAGCGGGCGGAGAGCGTCGAGATCCAGTGGCCACGTGGATATCGTCAGAACCTGGCGCGCTCCCTCATGGCCCGCCGGGACGCGGCCTTCCGTGGAGATCAGCACCGACGTATCGAGCGCGCGCGCGTGCAGAAACTCGGACGCCACCTGACCCCGTCGGAACACGGATTCGGCGAGGCCCGTGGCCTCGACCATGACCGGGCCGGTGAGCGTATTGTGCAGGTCTTCTCTTTCGAGAAGGTCGACAATGTCGTCTGCTACATCCACGAGAGCATCGGGCACCCCGGTGGCCTCCAGTTGCAGATGGTCAACGAAAACCGGAGCGGCTCGAGGCGAGGAGTAGGGGGCAACGACGGTGCGGGCGCCAAATGGAATTTCCGGGGCCACGGTGCGGTGCAGGTTCAGCTTCCGCGATTTGCGATAGGTGATCACCTGCCGGGCCGCATATACGGAGTGAGCATCCGCTGGGCGAATTTCGCCATGATGTCGAATTCGAGATTGACGGAGTCTCCCACGGCGGCGGCTCCGAGGTTGGTCATTTCCAGAGTCTCGGGAATGAGCGCCACGGAAAATGAAGAATCATCCGGGTCGACCGCGGTGAGGGAGACGCCGTCTACGGCAATGGAGCCCTTGTCGACAACCAGCGGCCCGTAGCGAAGAGGGAAACTCCAGCGATACGTAATGAACTGACCCTCCCGGCGAACCTTCACCAGAGCACCGATGGTGTCGACGTGACCCTGCACGAGATGACCCCCGAGGCGATCGGAGAGACGGAGGGACCGCTCGATATTCACGCGCATCCCGCTGCTGAGATTACCGATCGTGGTTCGCGAGAGCGTTTCCGGCGAAAGGTCGGCGGAAAAAGCGTTGCCATCCGGGTCCACCACGGTGAGGCAGACGCCATTCACGGCGACGCTCTCGCCGCGTTCGGCGTGGAACTCCGCGGGCAGCTCGTGGAGGCGGAGTCGCGATCCGTGCTCACCCGGCAGCAACTCCGCGACGATGGCGGTCTGATGGATGATTCCAGTGAACATATTCTTTGTCCTGTAGACCTCAGCTTACCCCAGTCGTCTCGGCTCCGAGTTCCGTTCATCTACGCCTGAGCTGCCGGGATAGGCTGTGATCATCAGATCAGGCCCCGCCGGTTTGCTCTCCACAAAGCGAAATCGCAAGGCGTCTTCCAGACGCTTGAGAGGTGCCGAAGAGAAGATGGCATTCTCCGAGCTCCCGCCGGCGAAAATCGGAGCCACGAACAAGATCATTTTCTGCCAGAGCTGGCGCACAATGAACTCTGAGAGCACCGCGGAACCCCCTTCGACGATCACCGAGCGAACGCCCCGCCGAGCGAGATCTTCCAGCACTTCATCGAGGTCCACTCTGCCTTCGTTGCTGTGAATCGAAACGACCTCCGCCGACTGGCGCCTTTCCTTCCAGAACTCTGCACGCGCCGTGTAGAGCAGTGTCGGGTCACCATCCGTCAGAACCTCAGCGCCGGCCTCAAGCGTTGCGCGTCCGTCGAGCACGATGCGGGTCCATCCAGCGACAGCGGTGTTCAGGCCCTGGCGTCGCGTCAGCCGGGGATTGTCGGCGGCGACAGTCCCGGCGCCGACGAGAATGGAGTCGTACTCTTCCCGCAACTCCAGGCTCGAGCGCCGCGACTGCTCCGAGGTTATCCACTGCGACTGGCCCGTGATTGTGGACAACTTTCCGTCCAGCGACATGGCCGCCTTCAACAGGACAAACGGCCGCCCGCATCGGACGGAATGCAGGAACACTTCATTCAAATGAGCGGCCCGGTCTTCCAGCAGACCGACGCCGACTCCGATTCCACGTTCACGAAGCCTGGCGATGCCCGAGCCGGCGGCATGCAGCGAAGGGTCTTCAATTGCCACGACCACGCGCGCCACGCCGGCCTCGATCAATGCCTCTGCGCATGGCGGTGTTCGGCCATGGTGCGAGCAGGGCTCGAGGTTGACGAA
>JBDTRY010000259.1:0-5356 GCA_039931435.1 Acidobacteriota bacterium
AAACGCAGGGCGTGTCATCCTGAAGCGTCGAGCGAAGGATCTCTTCTACCTTCCCTGTTGCTACGCGAGGAACGGCACGATTCTCGTTGACGAGATCCTTCGGTCGCTGCGCTCCTCAGGATGACAAGCTCTCCAGTCCTCGTAAAAACGCAGGGCGTGTCATCCTGAAGCGTCGAGCGAAGGATCTCTTCTACCTTCCCTGTTGCTACGCGAGGAGGGTCACGATTCTCGTTGACGAGATCCTTCGGTCGCTGCGCTCCCTTGTAAGAAACTTACATGAAGTATGTGACGTCAGCTCTGGAACTTGAACAGGCCATGCGTCGAAAACGCGTCACCCCGAGCGGGAGCGAGGGGCCCCAGAGGGACGGGTGGTAAGCCCCCGGGGATCGTGCCCCCCGTCCACTGGGGTCCCTCGCTCAACGCTCGGGATGACGGCGCTCATCGAGTTTCTTCTCTCTGTTCCAGCGCCAGCCGCTGCGATCCCTCAGGATGACACGCTCTCACATGCTCCGTTAAAACGACGGCCGCGGTTCATTGCTCCGGCGGCGGCTTCCGCACGATGGCGATCGATCCTTCTCCGAGAATGGTGCTCGCACCTTCCGGGCCGATCGCTACAGCGGTGCGCGCTGGAATGCCGATGCCCACCGTCACGGCAGGCAGCGAGGAGAGAGCCCGAAGCTGGTGATCGTCTGCAGGGTCCAGCGGCGCCACGATGGCACTTCCCGGAATGAGGTCCAATCCGCAGGGCGCAGCTGCGTCGGGAGCGGGATCGCCGATTACAGCGCCCAGTGCGGCCGCCGCTCCGCCGATGGCGGCGATGATTCCGCCGTCAAGGAGAACTTCGCGAAAAGCGTCCATCACCTGCGGCTGGCGGAGCACTTCGGCGATGGTGCCGCTCACTCCGCCCCCGAGGTAGACGATGCCGCTGCCGCGGATAAGGGCCAGATTTTTTTCACGACGGGCGTCACGCGTGCGGTAGATCGGAATGGACATGAACTCCACGTCAGGGTCGAGGCCCTGTATGTAGGCACCGAAGTGGCGCGGATAATCCATCGAACCCGAGGCCGTGGGAAGGAAACGCAGCCGCTTTCGTTGCGCTGGAATCCGCTCGAGCAGAAACCGGTCGATCTCCGCGGTTTCACCGAACGAGAATTCGCCTCCGCCGATGAGCACGATCCATCCCCTCCCGGGAGGACGGGGAAGATTCAGTTTTCGAGACACGGCGCGTCAGGCAAGTGGTCGGCGGCGTACCGTCGCTGCACAACGACTATCGAGGGCGGGATCACTTCTTCCAGACCTGTTCGATCATCGAACCGATCGCGGCTGGAGACTCAACAACGTGAATTCCCGCCTCACGAAGCGCATTCATCTTCTCCGCGGCGGTTCCCTTTCCGCCGCTGATGATGGCACCGGCGTGTCCCATCCTGCGGCCGGGAGGCGCTGTCTGACCGGCGATGAAGGCCACGACCGGCTTCCGGACGTGCGCTTTGACGAAGGCCCCCCCTTCCTCTTCGGCAGTGCCGCCGATCTCGCCAATCATGACGATGGCTTCGGTCTCTCCATCCGCTTCGAAGGCCTGGAGACAATCGATGAAATTCGTTCCGGGCAACGGATCGCCTCCGATGCCCACGGCGGTAGACTGCCCGATTCCGCGCTTCGAAAGCTGACCGACGGCTTCGTAGGTGAGCGTGCCGGAGCGGGAGACGATTCCGATCGGCCCTTCGCGGTGAATGTGTCCGGGCATGATCCCGATCTTTGCCTTGCCGGGCGACATGATTCCCGGGCAGTTCGGTCCGATCAGTCGCGATGCCGTTCTGCCCGCGGCAACCAGTTCCGCGTTCTTTTTCTGCAGAAAGTCATGGACGTTTTCCATGTCCTGAACGGGGATACCCTCGGTGATACAGATGACGAGCTCGATGCCGGCATCGCATGCTTCCATGATGGCGTCACCGGCGAACCTTGGGGGAACGAAGATCAGCGAGCAGTTTGCATCTTCCTTTTCGCGCGCCTCGAGGACGCTGTCGAAGACGGCAAAGTCCTCGTGGACGGTCCCCCCCTTTCCGGGAGTGACACCCCCCACGACCTTCGTTCCGTACTCGCGGCATTGAATGGCGTGAAAGCTTCCTTCCCTGCCGGTGATCCCCTGTACGATGACGCGGGTGTTCTGATCAGCCCAGATTGACATTCAGCCTCTCTCCCCGGATCGATTCGAGTGAGGCGCAGCCGTTCGCTCGTATCCAGTGCTCTGTCCCATCATTGCGCATTTCTAAACGGTCGGTGAGTGGCTCATGGCAGCGCGGACTACCTTCTCGGCCGCATCTTCCATACCCTCGGCAGTGATGAGATTCAATCCCGACTTCGCCAGGATTTCCTTGCCCAGCTCGACGTTCGTTCCTTCCAGCCGCACCACCACCGGTACGGGAAGCCCGACCTCACGCGAGGCCTGCACTACTCCTTCAGCAATGCGGTCGCAGCGCATGATTCCACCAAATATATTGATTAAAATAGCTTTCACATTTTTATCACTTAATATGATGCGAAAAGCATTCTTGACCTGCTCGGCGTTGGCGCCACCACCTACATCCAGGAAGTTGGCCGGCTCGCCCCCCGCCAGCTTGATGATGTCCATCGTGCCCATGGCCAGCCCGGCGCCGTTGACCATACAGCCTACGTTTCCGTCGAGCTTGATGTAGTTGAGACCATAGCGGGAGGCCTCGACTTCAAGCGGATCCTCCTCGCTGAGATCGCGCATGGCCTGAATGTCCTTGTGCCGGAAAAGGGCGTTGTCGTCGAAACTCATCTTGCAGTCGAGAGCGAAGACGTTCCCTTCCTTCGTCACCAGCAGAGGGTTGATCTCGGCAAGGGAGGCATCGGTTTCGATGTACGCGCGCATCAGTTTCTGAACAAAGTCCACACACTGTTTGAATGGTTCTCCCGTCAGTCCCAGGGCCTGAGCGACATGACGGGCCTGAAACGGTTGCGTGCCCAGCACGGAGTCCACAGCTTCGCGGTGAATGGCTTTCGGGTCACGCTCCGCCACCTCCTCGATCTCCATTCCTCCCTGTTGCGAGGCCATGATGACCGGTGTGCCGAGGCGCCGGTCGAGTGTAACGCCGAGGTACAGCTCCCGGTCGATGTTCAACGCTTCTTCGATGAGAACGGTCTTGACCACGCGCCCTTCCGGTCCGGTCTGATGTGTGACGAGGGTCATTCCGAGGATCTGATCGGCAATCGTCGCCGCTTCGTCGGCGTCTTTTGCGAGCTTGACCCCTCCGCCTTTACCTCGACCGCCGGCGTGAATCTGAGCCTTGACCACGACGCGGCCGCCAAGCTCCTTCGCTGCGTCCCGCGCTTTGTCGGGCGTGTCCACAACGATTCCCCGCGGGGTGGGAACGCCGTAACGGCGAAGGATTTCTTTGGCTTGATATTCATGGACTTTCATAGGGCTCAGGTTTTATCACAAGTCGCTTCCCGTTGAGCGACGCACCGGCCGGCCCCGGTCGCATCTCGAGTCATCCGTCGATACAGGACAACAACGGCGCAGCTCAAACCGTGACAGCGCATCCAAAGCTGACATACTTCGGGTCGTGCGTCGCCCTGCTCCCAATCTTGCTATCGGATCCCGGATTCAGATAAGAGCAGAAGAGCTCGTCGCTGGAGGAGAGGCCCTGGCCCGGCTGGATGGGTTTCCGATCTTCGTTCCCGGACTCTACCCGGGCGACCTGGCCGTCGTGGAACTGGCTGAAGTGAAAGCCGGCTTCGCCCGGGCCACTGCCGTCGAAATCGTCGAGGCCAGCGTCCTTCGCCGGGAGTCTCCCTGTCCCGTAGCACACGAATGCGGTGGCTGCGACTGGACCTCACTTCGCCTTGACGAGCAACTCAGAGCGAAACGACGCATCCTTCTGGAGTCTCTTCGACGCGTCGGAAAATTTCCTGCGACCCGGCTGCCGTCCGTGACCGTCTATCCTTCGCCGCTCAATTATCGGATTCGAAGCCGCCTGCACATGAAAAACGGAGCAATGGGGTTCTACGCCGAGCGCTCTCACCGCGTCGTTCCCCTGCCTGCTGAATGTGAGGTGGTCGGTCCGAATGTGCTCCGTGACCTCGAACAACTACGCAGCCTGGCGCAGAAGGACGACGGATCCATCGAGACGTTCGAGCGCGACCACCTCCTGACGATCTCACAAGGCGGCGAGCTGGAAGTCTCCATCGAGGTACGCGGCATTCCCTATCTGCTGTCCACCGCTTCGTTTTTTCAAGTGAACCGTCATCTGGCCGGAACGATGATCGATCTGGTAACGGCGCAGGCTGCGGCACTGGAACGACGTGACCTGGCGCTCGACCTGTACGCCGGTGTGGGATTCTTCGCGCTGCCGCTGGCAGAACATTTCAAGGAGATCATCGCCGTCGAGTCGTCGCCGGCTTCAAGCCGCTACGCCCGGAAGAATGCTGCAGCGTTCTCGTCGATTGCCATTTCCACGCGCACTTCCGAAGACTTTCTGCGCTCGTTCGAACGACAGGCCGACTTCACCATGGTCGACCCTCCTCGGGCCGGGCTGTCCGTGGAGGTCATCGAGAGAATCTCGTCCATAACGCGCGAAAAGATTTGTTATCTCTCGTGCGATCCGGTAACCTTCAGCCGCGACGCTTCACGGCTCGAACGTCGCGGCTGGCGTCTGACCACTCTGGACCTGCTCGACCTCTTTCCGAACACTCACCACATCGAAACTCTCTCCTCGTTCGAGCGTGTCGAATGAGAAACTTCAAGATATTCCTGCTGCGTTTCCCGCGCTGACATTCGTCTCCGGACTTCTGGCAGCCGGCATCGCCTGCGGTCCATTGCCGTCGGCGGCGGGCTTCGCTTCGATCGCCATTCTGCTGGCGGTTCTGCAAATCCGGTCGGCGCGGATCCCCGTCTGTCTGCTTTCGTGCGCCGCGGGGCTATACGTCGGCGGGATCGACGCCATCCGAAAAGCAGGCGACGAAGCATTCATCCGAGCGCACGAAGCGCGATTCGTTGTCGTCAAAGCCCCACTGAACCGCGGATGGGGCCGGCGAGAAGACGGGCAATGGATCATGCGCACCGCTTCCTTCGAGGTCACCGAGGATCAGAAGATTTCGAGGCGGTTCCGCTCTCCGCTGACGATCTACATGGCCTCCAGTCCGCAGTCAATCGGCAGTGAGCATTCGCTCCTCGCCGAAGGTCTTCTGAAGAGCAGCGCACACGGATCATTCATCCTCATCGTGAAGTCCCCCCTGCTTCTCGGTTACGCCGGACAAGTCCCTGCGTGGAATCCCGCTCTGTGGAACCGCACTGCAGCCGCCGGACTCGACGCATACGCGCGGGCGCATCCGG
>JBDTRY010000260.1:0-5289 GCA_039931435.1 Acidobacteriota bacterium
AGAAACAGCGCCACGAGATAAAGCCAGGGTGCATGGTCGATGGAAGGGATGATCGCCAGCCCTATGGCCAGCGATATCGTCCCTACGACTACGAGGTTGCGTTCTCCCAGCCGCCTGGCCAGCCCTCCAATGAGCACGCCCTGAATGACCGCAACCATCAGCCCCATGGCCCCGAAGAAAAAGCCTAGATCGCGCGCCCCGAAATGGAAGTGATCTCTTCCCTGCAGAGTAACGGTCGTTTCCAGGCCGGAGAAGGCCAGCAGGACGAGGAACAAAGTGAGAAAAATCAGACCGAGGGTCCGCTTTCCCAGGACGAACGACCAGATCTTCCGGTCGAACTGCGGTGGCAGTCCGCTTCGGGGAACGAGGGTCGGGCTCTTCGACTCCGAAAGCGAAAAGAATCCCACGAGCACCGCAATTACTGACAACGCCGAGGCAGCGATTCCCGGGAACAGATTGCCGTGGTAACCGTGACTCGTTCCCAGACCGGAGAGCAGTCCGCCAATCGGAGGGCCGAAGATGAAGCCCATCCCGAATGCCGCGCCGATCATGCCCATGCCTTTGGCGCGATTCTCAGGTGCGGTCGTATCGGCGATGTATGCCTGGGCCGTACCGATGTTGGCCGCAGCAATTCCGGCCACGATCCGCGACACAAAGAGCACAGCCAGCGAATGTGCCACGGCGAAGATCCCATATCCGATGGCGCTTCCGGTGAGGCTGATCAGCAGGACCGGACGTCTTCCGATGCGATCGGAAAGCCGGCCCCAAACAGGAGCAAAAAAGAACTGCATCAACGAGTAGACGGCCACGACCATGCCCACCGTCGAGCCGCTCGCTCCGTACTGTCGCGCGTAGAACGGAAGCAGCGGGATGACGATGCCGAACCCGAGAAGATCGATGAAGACTGTGAGGAAAAGAGTGAGAAGGGATGCTTTTTTCATTCGCAGCGGGAGTTTATCCCAGCTGCGGCGCGGTTTGGACGAGCACGGTCAGCGCCACACCCTGCCGGAAGCTCAAATCAACTCATGCATAAACTGATTCTCTTCGACATCGACGGCACGCTCATCACGGACGGAGGTGCCGCCCGACGGGCTTTCGGCGATGCCCTGGCTCTGGTCTACGAGTTCCCGCCCCAGCTTGATCGTCACGATTTCTCCGGCAAGACCGACCCTCAGATCGCTTTCGAGATTCTGCGCGATGCCGGATTCGATGACCACGCCATCCATGCACAACTGGACAGGCTGTGGAGCGAATATCTCCTGAGGCTGGAGCAGAATACCGGCCAGGCGTCCGTGCGCACGCTCCCCGGCGTCGCCTCACTCATCACCCAACTGGAACAATGCCAGTGGGCGACGCTCGCCCTCTTGACGGGCAACCTCGAACGGGGCGCCAGACTGAAGCTCACTCCACCCGATCTCAATCGTCATTTCCCTTTCGGTGCCTTCGGCAGCGACTCCATGTACCGGGAAGAGCTTCCGCCCGTTGCCGCGAAACGGGCCAGGACAGCGCGGGGGCACGAGTTTCGTGAAAGAGATATCGTCATCATTGGTGACTCGGTCTTCGACGTCCGTTGCGGGGTTCCGCACGGCGCCACGACCGTGGCTGTGGCCTCCGGACGGACTTCGGCCGATCTGCTTCGCGCGGAGCAGCCAACCTGGTTTTTCGATAGCCTGGAGAACAACGAAGCGGTAATACGAGCAATCGGTCCCTGACCGGTGAAAGGAGATTGGCCCCGCGAATCTCGGGTGATGGAAGCCCGGCGGCGCATGTTCCCGAATGTCAAATCGGATCGTGATTTCAGGAGTTGGAGCGGTGAGCCCCTCCGGCGTCGGCAGGGAAATTTTCTTCAAGGCACTGGCGGCCGGCTCTTCGGGAATCAAGCCGATCTCTTTTTTCGATGCATCGGCCCTGAGCTCGAGGGTTGCCGGAGAAGTTCGCGAATTCAATCCCGAAGACTGGTTCGACCCGAAACAGCTCAAGCACGTTTCGCGCGTCGTGCCGATGGCCATCGCTGCCACGGACGAGGCCCTTCGCGACGCTCTCCTCGATCCCTTTTCGATGACTCTCGACGAACGGCGCACCATCGGTGTGATGCTGGGCTCCGGAGGAGGCGCCGTCGAGTTCAGCGAGCGCATGTACGACCTCTGGTACACAGGCCGTGAAAAGCAGGGATCGGTCTACTCCATCCCCTCGGGTACGATCGGCACGATCGCCTCCGAAATCTCCATGCGTTTCGACCTGCACGGCTTCTCGCATCTCATTTCCACCGGCTGTACCTCCTCGACCGACGCGCTGGGATACGCCTATCGCAATCTCAAGCTTGGAGTGATCGATTACGTCATCGCCGGAGGCGCCGACGCGACCATCACCGAAGGGGTGATGACCGGTTTCTGCATGATGAAAATTGTATCCACGGCGCACAACCAGGAGCCCGCCACCGCCTCACGCCCCTTCTCGCGCGACCGCGACGGGTTCGTTCTTTCCGAGGGTTCCTGGATGTTCGTTCTGGAGCGCGAGGAGACCGCGTTACGCCGTGGAGCGCCGATCTACGCCGAGCTGGCCGGCTACGGCTCGACGTGCGATGCCCATCATCGTGTGCGGATGGATGAGTCCGGCGAAGAGCCGGCCCGGGCCATGTCCCTGGCGTTGAAGGATGCAGGCTACGAGCCGGCCGACGTTCAGTATGTGAATTACCACGGAACCTCCACGGAACTGAACGACCGCGTGGAGACCCGCGCTGTGAAGCTCGCTTTCGGCAGTCACGCCTCTCGACTTCCCGGCTCCGCCACAAAGTCCATGATCGGTCATCCCCAGGGCGCCTGCGGCGCAGCCGGCGTGGCTACGACGCTGATGACGATGAGGGACAACGTATTTGCACCGACAATCAACCTCGAGGAAATCGATCCCGAGTGTGACCTCGACTACATTCCTGAAATCGGACGCGTCGCCGAAGTGGACGTGGCCGTCTGCAACACCATAGCCTTCGGGTCGAAGAATTCGGCGCTGGTATTGAAACGAGTCGATGCGTGAGTTTGTTCGTACCCAGGCGCGTCGAGTCCGAGGAAGTTCTCGATGAGGGAAATGCGCCTCGGCTGGACATGGAGCGATCGCTGCGGGACCTGCAGCGTTTCAACAGCATCTTCGGCGGTACCCCCGTCTATCGTCGCCTGGTGAAAGCAGCCGCTGACGGCGCCGGCTCCGTACTCGACCTGGGCACCGGTACATCGGACCTTCTCTCCTCGCTGCACGGTGCTGCGATATTGAGAATCGGATTGGATTGCAAGATCGACCATCTTCTCTACGGGCGCACCCTCCGGGCTGGCTCGTCACCGAGGGTTCACCTCGTCGTCGGCGACGGCTTCAGCCTTCCCTTTGGCAATGGCACTGTCGACCTGGTCACTTCCTCACATTTCTTTCATCACTTCTCGCCCGACGAGAACAAGGCCATGCTGCAGGAATCCCTGCGCGTGGCAAGAAGGGCAGTGGTCGTCAGCGACACGCTGCGGCACATCGGACCCCTTCTTCTGGTCCGAGTGCTGGGGGTTCTTCGCCTTATCGGCAGAGTCACGCGGCTCGACGGTCCGGCCTCCGTACTTCAGGGATACACGGTTGCCGAAGTGCGCCGCATCGCCGAGGGTGTGAAAGCACGGCGCAAAGAAGTACGACGACTTTTTCCTTATCGCTTCGGCCTGCTCCTCTGGAAATGAGCGACACACTGCGGACGGACGTCGCCATCATCGGCGCCGGTCCCGCCGGATCGACTCTGGCCGCGCTCCTGGCCATGAAGGGCGTACGAACCTTACTCATCGATCGGGACCGCTTCCCCCGCGACAAACTCTGCGGAGAATTTCTTTCCTACGACGCCCTGCCCATCGTGGACCTTCTCGGCCTCTCCGGCGCCATCGATGAGGCGTCCAGTCCTTCCATTTCACGATGCCGGATCGTCGCCGGCCCCAGGCCTTATGAATTCTCCTTTCCGGCCAGCGCTCGGGGCATATCACGGTCACTCCTCGATCACACTCTGCTTCTCCGCGCCAGGTCCCTCGGGGCGGAGATTCGCGACGGATGGAACGCGGTTGGTATCGATCGAAGCGGAGAGCATCCTCGCATCGAGATCTCGGACGGGACGGCTTCCCGTACGGTGGAGGCAACGGTCATCGCCGGCGCATGGGGACGCTGGGGACGTTTCGACCTACAGCTCGGCCGGAGCTTCGTCCGCGCCGATCACCGGCACTTCGGCTTCAAGCGGCACTACCGCCGCCTGTCGCCTGAATCCGGCGACACCATCACGCTCTACTCCTACCGCCAGGGTTACCTTGGAGTCTCGAATGTCGAGGGTGGACTGACGAACATCTGCGGACTTGTACATCAGTCGCGGATGGCGGGGATGAAGGGAGGATGGGATCAGTTCGTGGACGAGCTGAGAAACGAGAGCGCCGCGCTGAGGGAGTTGTTCGACAGTCACGAACCAGCGCAGGCGAATTTCCTTTCGTCGGAGCCAGTGATCTTCCGGGCCAGATCGCCGGTGGCCGGAGGCATCTTCATGGTCGGCGACGCTGCAGGAATCATGGATCCGCTCACAGGAAATGGCATGGCCATGGCTCTGCAGTCGGCTCTCCTGGCCGCCCCGTTCATTGTTCGACGCCTCGGCCCGGCGCCCGCCCGCACAGTCGAAGAGGACTACATCCGCCTCTACATGGATCTGTTCGAATCGCGGCTGCGCTGGAGCCGGAGCGCCGCTTGGATGCTCTCGCGACCGGCAGTAGTCAGCACCGCCATGCAGATGTTCCGGACGCCCGCCATCGGGCGGACTTTTCTGAAGCGGACGCGAGCCCGGGCCGGTCTGATCGAACGCATGGTCCGCGGTTGGCTGACTCAGGTATGAAACTCGCAGAGTGTGAGCACCAGCATCATGGCTGAAAGACCAAAGCTCCTGATTGTCGACGACGATTTCTTCGTCCGGCGCCTGCTGGCCCTCCATCTGCGTAAGCTGAATTACGAGATTTTTGAAGCGGGAACGGGCGAAGAAGCAATGAATCTCCTCGAAGGTCATACCTTCGACGTGGCCCTTCTGGACCTCATCCTGCCCTACTACGGCGGCTTCACGCTCTGCCAGAAGATGAAGGAAAAGGGCAGTCCCGCCCCGTACGTCATGATCATCACCGGGGAAGACTCCGAAGAGACGAAGGCCACGGCCATGGAATGCGGAGCCGACGAATTCCTCAGGAAGCCATTCAGCGCCGATGACGTGGTCCAGCGCATCGAACTGCTCGCCTCATCCAGACGGGA
>JBDTRY010000261.1:0-5220 GCA_039931435.1 Acidobacteriota bacterium
CACGATTCTCGTTGACGAGATCCTTCGCTCGCTGCACTCCCTCAGGATGACAAGCCCTCTACAACCCGCCGAAAGCCGGGTCTTCTCATTCGAAGCCTCGAACCATTTCCCCGCCTTGAAATGAACCTGCCCGGATGTTAGTTTCGGCCACCGCTCCGTCAAGGAACACCTATGGCTGACAAAAACGAATGGAAAAAGACCCTGAACCTTCCGCAAACCGCGTTTGCGATGAAGGCGAACCTTCCCCAGAACGAACCGAACTGGCTTCGCCACTGGGAGTCGATCGACCTCTACGGGAAGATCCGAGCAACCTCCGAGGACAAACCGAAATTCGTTCTGCACGACGGCCCGCCCTACGCCAACGGGCGGATTCACATCGGCCAGGGATTGAACAAGACTCTGAAGGATTTCGTCGTGAAGTCCCGGACCATGATGGGATTCGACTCACCGTACGTTCCGGGATGGGACTGCCATGGACTGCCCATCGAGCATCAGGTCGACAAGGAGCTGGGGTCGAAGAAACGGGACATGAGTGCGGCAGACTTTCGCCGCACCTGCCGTGATTTCGCTTCGAAGATGGTCGACATCCAGCGCGAAGATTTCGTGCGACTGGGAGTATTTGGTGACTGGCAGAACCCTTACCTGACGATGTCCTATGGCTACGAAGCCAGCATCACCGAGGCGCTGGGAAAATTTTTCGAAACAGGGATGGTCTACAAGGGCCTGAAACCGGTGCACTGGTGCACGTACTGCCAGACGGCACTGGCCGAGGCCGAAGTGGAGTACGAGAATCACACATCGCCCTCGGTGTATGTTCGCTTTGAACTGCTGTCCGAATCGGTCCGCGCACTGGGACTGCCGGAAGACAAACCGTCATTCGCAGTGATCTGGACAACAACACCGTGGACCCTTCCCGCAAACCTGGCCATCGCTCTGCGGCCGTCATTCGATTACGCAGTCGTCGATAGCGCCGAGGGATATCAGATCGTCGCCGCTGAGCTTTTGAATACAGTGGCATTGAAAGCGGGCTGGCAGGATCCACCGGTGGTGAAGACGATCGCCGGCTCGGAGTTCGACCGGCTCGAGTACCAGCACCCCTTCATCGATCGCCGGGGCATTTTCGTCCTCGGTGAGCATGTCACTCTCGACGCCGGAACAGGCCTCGTACACACCGCTCCAGGTCACGGAGCGGACGACTACCACATCGGTGTGAAGTACGGGCTGCCGATCTACACACCCGTCAACGGACGTGGTCAGTTCACCGACGAGGTGCCGGAGTTCAAGGGCATCCACGTCTTCAAGGCCAACCCCCTGATCATCGATCTGCTCCGGCAACGGGGCGCTCTCCTTGCTTCCGAGCAGTTGAGCCATTCCTACCCGCACTGCTGGCGCTGCCACAACCCCGTGATCTTCCGGGCCACGGAGCAGTGGTTCATCAGCATGGACGAGACGAACCTGCGCACGAAAGCGCTTCAGGCCGTCCATGAGACAAAGTGGGTGCCGCGCTGGGGTGAAGAGCGCATGTCCGGGATGGTTGAAAACCGGCCGGACTGGTGCATCTCGCGGCAGCGGCTATGGGGTGTGCCCATCACCGTTTTGTACTGCGAGCAGTGCAACGAGCAGATCAGCGATGCACCGTTTTTCGAACGGGTCGTTGCAGCCTTCCGGGAACACGGAGCCGACGCCTGGTTCGAGATGCCGGCCGGCGACTTTCTCTCTGCCGGGAGGAGTTGTTCGCGGTGCGGCCACGGAACATTTCGCAAGGAGCTGGACATTCTCGATGTCTGGTTCGATTCCGGATGCTCCCACTACGCGGTCCTGCGCACGCGTCCGGAGCTGACCTGGCCCGCTGCCGTTTACCTTGAAGGTCACGATCAGCATCGTGGCTGGTTTCAGTCATCGCTGCTAATCGGCACCGCCATCGAAGGTCGTGCTCCGTACCGCGAAGTAATCACGCACGGATTCGTTGTTGACGAAAACGGCAGGAAAATGTCCAAGTCGGTGGGAAACGTGATCTCGCCTCAGGACATCATCAAGCAGCACGGAGCGGACATCTTCCGGCTCTGGGTGTCGATGGTGGACTATCAGGACGACATCGGGATCGGGAACGAGATCCTCTCGCGAATCGCGGACGCCTACCGCAAGATCCGCAACACGGCCCGCTTTCTGCTGGGAAACCTGAGCGAGTTCGATCCGGCGACCGATTCGGTGCCGTGGGAGTCGATGGAGGATCTGGACAGGTGGGCCGTGGATCGAGCCCGTTCCGTCTTCGATCGCTGCCGGCAGGCGTACGAGAGCTATGAATTCCACGTCGTTTATCACCGAGCCCTCGAGCTGTGCACCGTCGATCTGTCCGCGACCTACCTGGACATACTCAAGGATCGGCTTTACGTCGAAGCACCTGATTCCCACGCGCGCCGGTCGGCACAGACTGCGCTCTACGAAATCGTCTCCGGACTGGTGTCGATGCTGGCCCCGATCATCCCCTTCACTTCCGAGGAGATTTATCAGCTCCTTCCCGGCGAACGGGCTGCCTCGGTTCACCTCACCGAGTTTCCGAGCGGTGAGCGGCACGGTATCAGCGAGCAGAAGGCCAGCGCCTGGAAGCGCATCTTCGCCTTGCGCGAGGCGGTGACGAAGGTGCTGGAAAAAGCCCGCGCCGCGCAGCAGATCGGCCAGTCGCTCGAGGCGGATATCGTACTCAGCGGTGTGGGCGTGGACACGCTGACCGGCGAGCTCCACGTGGATCTTTCCAAAGTTTTTATCGTCTCGCATGTCGATCTCGTCGAATCGCCGGACGAAAAGGCTGAGGTTGTCGAGATCGAAGGCGTCGGGTCGGTCGGAATCACAATGACCGCGGCGCGGGGCCGTAAGTGCGGACGGTGCTGGAACTATCGGCAGGAAGTAGCCGACGCCGGGCAGCTATGTGAGCGCTGCCAGTCCGTCGTCAACGAGATTGGCGCGCGCATCGCATCGTCCACAGCGGAAACATTGTAGAATCGAAAAAATATTGGAGGACGAAGTGAATACAAAGAAATTAGTGAAAAAGGCAAAGAAGATGACCAAGGCCACGATCGCCAAGGGAGAAAAGGCCATGAAAAGCACTCTCAAGGACGGCGAGAAAGCCATGAACAAGGCCATGAAGCAGGCCAAGAAAGCGGCGGCCCCGAAGGTGAAGGAACTGAAGAAGGCCACCGCGAAAGCTGTCGCCAGCGGTTCCAGGGCTGCCGGAAAGATGAGCACGCAGGCGAAGAAAGAGCTTTCCAGGAACGCAAAAGTGGCTAAGAAATCCATCAAGAAAGTTCTCGTCAAATCAGGAAACGCGACACTGAAGAAGGTCGGAAAAGCGATTTAGCGACCGGCCTCTCCGGAACCCGGATGTCGTGGAAATGAATCGGCCATAAGGGCGTGTCATCCCGACGCGAAGCGAGGCGGGATGACATGTCGGCGGATTCGCCGAGGGGCGTTTCAATGCTGATGGCTCGCCGCTTCTAACCTGAAGGGTGCGCGAAGCTGGCTTTCCACGACCTCACAGCTTGCCGACTCCAGTGCGCTACGCAGACCTGCACCTCCATACCTTCCATTCTGATGGAACGCGCAGCCCGCGCGAGGTCATCGACCTGGCGCGGAGCCACGGAATCGAGATCGTCGGAATCAGCGATCACGACAACCTCGCGGCGTTCTTCGAGATCAAGGGCTACGCCGATTCCACGGGCGTGACGCTCGTCCCGGCCACGGAGTTATCGGCCGAACACCGCGGGGTCGACGTGCACATCCTGGCTTACGCCTTCGATCCCGTCGACGAGCACATGAACCAGCGGCTGACCTCATTCCGCCGCACACGTCTCACCAGAGGCTTCGCCATTCTGGACAAGCTTCTCGCCGCCGGTTTTCCACTTCGGCGCGAACGGGTTCAGGAGCTCTGCGCAGGTGCCTCGATGGGACGGCCGCACATCGCCCGCGCCTTGGTCGAAGCGGGACACGTCGCGTCCCTCAACGAAGCATTCGACAAGCTGCTCGGTCCCGGATGTCCGGCCTACGTCGGCAAGGAGCGTTTCAGCGTCCGGGAAGCGGTGGCCATGGTGAAACGCGCAGGTGGTCTGACCTCGGTGGCCCATCCTTCGCTCTATCCGGATCACAGGAAACTCGTTCCCGAGGTCATTTCCCTGGGAGTCGACGGTATCGAGTGCTATCACCCCGACGTCGACGAGAAGTCGCGAGAGTTCTATCTCGATCTGGCTGCGGCCACGGGAGCGATGGTCACCGGAGGCTCCGACGACCACGGCCTGGCCAAGGACGAAGAGACGATCGGAACCGTGAAGGTCCCCGAGTCGCTCGTCCAGCGCATTCTGCAACGACTGTGATGGATGTTTGTGTGATCCCTTCTCCCGGCGGGAGAAGGTGGCCCGAAGGGCCGGATGAGGGTCTCCGTGAATTCGTCAAGGATGCAAAGTATTTGAATCCGTAACTGAGTTCTGAGGGGTCGAAAATCCGGCATCCCGGATCACCGCCCGCGGTCGGCGGTACACTCGAACGGATGAAATACAAAATCGCACTCCAGGAATCCGAGGAGGGATTCAGTGTATCCGTTCCCGGGCTTCCCGGCTGCTGGTCGCAGGGAGCGACCGAGGACGAGGCTATGGAGAATATCCAGTACGCGATTCGAGAATACATCGGCACCGTAGACGATCTCCTCGAGTCGGTCCGCCGCTCTCGCCATTTCCTAAGGTGCGTCCCCCCACATCCTGTGGCAACCCGTCAGTCAGCGACATTCGATCTGGGGATGCGACGTCTCCAGTAGCGAGGCCGGCGCTTCTGATGCGCGATGGCGAGAATGATCACCTCATGCTCGACGATCAATTAGATGATGGAGTACAGGAACTCGAGGAGAACTTTTGTTCTAACCTGCCGAGCGCTCGCTGGTGAGTTCTTCGGGAAATTCTCAATGAGTCGAACGGAGGCTCGGGGAAATTTAGGGGAAATTTAGGGTCAGAGCCTCTTTAGGGAAATTTAGGGTCAGAGCCTCTGCACTCCGCCTCACTGATCACTTCATCTCACCCCTCCACTCTACCCTTGGTGGAGTTCATCCTCCCGTAGTTTCCATACCGAGGAGGTTTTCGCTCGCTCGGAGGCGGTTTCTTGCCTGCCGCCTCGGACTTCCTCTGCGACCGAGGGATACTCGCTCCCGGTCATGGCACGTCCTCTTCGATTGGAGTACCC
>JBDTRY010000262.1:0-5198 GCA_039931435.1 Acidobacteriota bacterium
CTGGCTGTTCCACTGGCCGCAGCACAGGCAGGCACGCAGCTCATGAGCCTGGTGGATGCTGCTGTCGTCGGCCGGCTCGGCGCGCGGCAACTGGGAGCGGTGGGGATCGGCAACTCTCTCTTTTTCTTTCTGACCATCATGGCCATGGGCGCTGTAATGGGTGTCGATCCGATGATCGCGCAGGCCATCGGGGCCGGCGATCCACGCCGGGCACGCCAGGTGATGTGGCAGGGAGTGTGGCTGGCTTTTGCCGTGAGCGTGTTGATTTCGATTCCCCTTGCGCTGGCGCCGTTGATTCTGGGACCGATCGGTATCGATTCGGGGGTGGCCTCCGACGCCACAATTTTTCTCCTCATCCGCATCGCCGGAGTGGCGCCGTTCCTTCTCTTTGTTGTTTTTCGCGCCTACCTTCAGGCCCAGAACATTACACGGCCAATGATCGAGGCCATGGTCGTCGCCAACGTAGCCAATCTTCTTCTCGATCTGCTCCTCGTCTACGGGGGCTCCTCACTGCCGGAATGGACCGGACCGCTGCGTCTGGTTCCCGCGCTGGGGATCGGCGGATCGGCGATCTCCACCGTGACCTCCTCGTTCATCCAGCTGGCCGTCCTCGTCGTTGCCGTCAGGGGAACCGGGGGGGACTACGTATTCGCCGGGATTCGGCGCGTCGTCCGTGAAGACATCGTCACGGCCTTTCGTGTTGGCCTTCCGTTAGGCCTGCAGATGGGCGCGGAGATCGGAATCTTCGCTCTCGTCGGTCTCCTGGCCGGACGGCTTGGCCGGGCAGAACTTGCCGCGCATCAGCTCGCGATTACCCTGGCCTCGTTCACTTTCACGGGCGCTCTCGGAATCGGAGCGGCAGGATCGGTGCGCGTAGGGAGGGCCATCGGTGCCGGTGATCAGGACGGAACACGCCGAGCAGGCCTGGTGGCGTTCGGGGGAGGAGCGGCGCTGATGAGCATCTCCGCGCTTTCGTTCTGGCTCTTTCCGCGGCCGCTGGCATATCTGATCTCGAATCAACCGATCGTCATCGCCACTGCAATTCCGCTGATGGCCGTCGCTGCGTTCTTCCAGATATCCGACGGTGTTCAGGCAGTCGGAGCAGGGGTCCTCCGCGGTGCCGCCGACACACGGTACGCCTTTGTGGCCAACCTTCTCGGCCACTGGGCCATCGGCCTGCCGGTGGCGGTCTTTCTCGGATTCGGGCTGTCGCTGGGAATCGTCGGGTTGTGGTGGGGACTCTGCGCCGGGCTGACCGTGGTGGCTGCGCTTCTCTTCGTTCGATTTCTAAGGCTCAGCAGCCGGTTGATCGAGCCCGTCTAGCCCGGAGCCACCTTGCCATCAAAGATGTGCAAACGTCCGTTGCGCGGAGCCGGCGCGAATGCTCGCAGGGCCGCACGGCCGTGTGGCGTTATCGCCTTCTTATTTCGTGCCGTCAGAACTCGCGCACACGCGACAACCAGTTTTCTCTGACTGTGTCGGTGCGGATCCACGCCGGGAGCGGCATGAGCAGGTGGACGCTCAGTGCGCCCACATAGGGCTCGTACATGGCCCGCAATTCATCAAGCTTGCGGTCCGCTTCCGCTCCCCGTGCCGGCGCCAGTCCCGAGTGCTCCAGTTCCTCACGGACTCTCTCCAGAGTGTCCGGAGAGATGCGCTGAAGCGGCTCCGGTAATGGATGCTGCCCGAGGACATTGCACATGTCCACGACGGCATGGCGGGCGATGGCGAATGTCAGACGCGCCTGCTGGCGCGAAGCGCTGTCCACGCCGACGATGACCAGTGCGCATGTATCGAGCATCGCCGTAAGCGAGGAAAGCCAGGACTGATTGTCATGTTGCGATCGAAAGTAGGCCAGGACCGGGAAGGAAATATGACTCTCGAGGAGCTCGGCCGACCAGCGCTCCCAATCCCCGAGCAGAATTTTCAGATCCGCCCCGTGTCCCTCCGCGCACTGCCTTTTCAGCAGCTCCGTAGCCGAAGGCGGTGACCCGGCGCGTGCGTCGAGCAGGGAAATATTCAACTCACGCCGCGAAAAAGCTGCGGAAACGCCCGGGAGAAACCCGATGATCAGGGCGAGAAAGGCAAAGCCGGTTCCGCTCTCGAGCACGGTCAACAAACGCCCCACCGAACGGAGGGGCCGCACGTCACCCAGCCCAAGAGTGAAGAAGTTCGTACCGCTGAGATAGACCTCGGCCTGAAACTGATTCATTCCTTCGGGCGCCTCGACCCCGGCGCCCAGACCCCACTGCAGCAACGCAAACCCGGCGACCAATGCCACGGCCCAGAGCACGAGAAGTAAAATCAGGGACATCGGGCCGTAGACGCTGAGGAAGTTCTCGCGTCGGTTGCCGGCCGGAAAGAAACGGGACACGAGACAATAAGGACGCCACGTGGCCCAATAGAAAAATCGCGTCAGACGAAGCTCGCGAGAGACACGCCTGGCCAGCACGATCGTCTCGAACCCGTCCCATAGAACGATCAGGACCAGCAGGACGCCGGCTGAAGCTGCGAGGATTCTCACGGCGAGAGAGTATAGCGTCAGGACGGACCACGCCCGCTCCCAACTCCATGAGGACGCTACGCCTCCAGCCTGTCGAAAAAATCCGGATCGCTATTCTCGCGCTACGGCCGCGCCGTAGATTCGCAGCGACGAGGGGTCCTGCAGCAGCGCCACGAACTCGAGATTGCGCCGGTTCCAACCCGGATCGAGCTTTACGGAAACCGATCGCACTGTGCCGTCGCCATGGTGAATCGTTCCAATGTTCACCAGCCGCCTGACGATGTGGTCGTTGCGCAGATCTCGCCCGGCGTTCTCCCCTCGCTTCACGGGAGTGGAGATCCCGTTCTCTGCGACGGCCAGAAGCAACTGCAGGTCTGCCGCCGGAACGTTCGTCCCCGCTTTGGCCGTCACGGTGGCCTGCACCGATCCACCGGACGGATCCAGCGCAATGGAGACTCTGTAAGCCTGCGCAGATCGGGCGCCATCCTCGATCGCGCTGGTCACCGCTGCGCGATTCGATCCCACCATCTGTACCTTGCCGTTTACGACTGCCTGAGGTGTATAGACCTGGGAGGAACGAAAGGCCGATGCATAGTTCTGCTGGCGCTGCGACCAGGCTGGCGAAGAAAAGGGATCGGACCAGCCCAGACGATTCCAGTAGTCGACGTGAAAGGCAAGCGGAATGACCTTGCCCTGCCAATGCTGATTCGACCCGATCTCAGTGAGAAGTCGATCGGCAGGCGGGCAGCTGGAACACCCCTGGGATGTGAAGAGCTCGACCACCGCCACACCGCCGGAATCCACGCCGTTGCCTTCACTTCCCGCTCCACCTGCGGCAATGATGAAGACCAGTCCGACTAGCAAGGCGCTGACCGCCAGAATCCACTTTGTCATGCAATGAATATAGTTCGGACAGGCCGCCGGAGTATCACGAAACCATCAAATCTCAGGCTCCCGGGCATGGTTAGTGGCGTGTATTGGACAAATTGGTACCACCTGACTTGGTCTCGACGCCGTGAGCGTTGTTGCGCCTCCTCAGCATAGGAGCCGCTATGCCTGCGTCGGCGCGCCTAGCTCACGTCGCCGATTCCTGCGTCATCTGGTACCAATTCACCCAATACACGCCACTAGCGAGGATCATGCGAAGCCGAGGAGAAACCACGGGATGAGCAGAACCTCAACCGTAGCCACGACGAGCATCGTGGACCAGGCGAACGGTGCCAGGGCTTGTCTCCGTGAAAACATCCCGAGGGTCAGGAGCGAGCCGGCAAATGTCGTCAGACCGAGGATGAAGTAATTGCAGAAATCGGCGTTCCATCGGGCGTTGACGATGACGGCCACGCCCAGCGACGCAGACGCCGCGACTGAAAATGCCACCAACGTGAGGACAATCTGTCTGGCACCAAAGGTACGCTGGGGAAGGAACCGGCGAGCTATGATGCCGGCCACGGTAATGATGGCCAGTACGTAGGCAATCTCCCCCAGAAACTCCCGCGTGGCTGGATGCATCTGCCTCAACTATACGCGACAGAGCGAGGATAAGATTTCCGCGCCGGAACTTACGGCAGATTTTGAAGGAGTGGACGATGGGAGCACGAGTATTTCTCGTTCGGCATGGGGCCACGGTGTTTTCGGCGGAAGATCGCTTTGCCGGAGAGACGGACGTGGCATTGTCCGACGAAGGACGGGACCAGGCCAGGAAACTGGGCCAGAGGCTGGCAAACCTCGAACTGGCTGCCGCCTACGCCAGCCCCATGGGCAGGACGGTGGAAACAGCAAGCCTGATTGCCGAGCCGCACGGGATCAGTGTCGAGAAAATCGATGGCCTGAAAGAAATCTCGCACGGAGCGTGGGAAGGGCATACCCGCGCCGAGGTAGAAGAAAACTTTCCCGACGAATACGCGCGCTGGGAGGCGGATCCGTTCTCAATCGCCCCTCGAAACGGCGAGAGTGGATTGGCCGTCACGGCCCGCGCGCTGCCGGCGCTGCTGGACATCATCGGAAAACATGAGACCAGTCATGTGCTCGTGGTCTCACACAAAGCAACGATTCGTCTCATTCTCAGCTCTCTGCTGGGATTCGATTCGCGAACCTATCGCGACCGGCTGGATCAGTCGCTGGCGGCACTGAATGTCCTCGATTTCAACGAAGAGGGTCACGCCCGTCTGGCTTTGTTCAACGATGTCTCGCACTACGCTCCGCCACCGGCCTCGCTCCCTCCCCTGCCAAAGCAGCGACTGAGCAAGTGGTGGGACCGGAAAGCGAAGTGAGTGCTGAGACTTCCAATCGCGGTCATCCCGGGTCGGGCAACGGCGCAAGCGCCGATGTCGCAGGCATGACACGATTACCAAGGCGTGTCATCCTGAAGCGTCGAGCGAAGGATCTCTTCTACGTTCCCGGTTGCCATCCGCAATAAGGGTCACGATTGTCGTTGACGAGATCCTTCGGTCGCTGCGCTCCCTCCAGGATGACACGCTCCCCAGACCCCGCCAGAACGATCGGCAGGAGCGAAACCACGACGTGTCATCCAGAACGAGCGAAGGGAGAAGCGAGGACATGTCGCGGTAGTCGTTTCATTTCCCGCATCGACGGCGCCTGCGCCGTTCCCTTAGTCGCCATGACCCGTTTTCCTGTCACCGGGACCCGCCCGCAATCTCGGTGGCCTCCACGATGCGCACGCCGGAGGGTTCTGACT
>JBDTRY010000263.1:0-5112 GCA_039931435.1 Acidobacteriota bacterium
GTTTCAGAAAGGGCTCGGCCACCTGCGCCATCGGCGGATACTGAACCCACGACACCAGGAGCGTGCTGGCGCGCGTCGGGCTCAGGACCGGCCGCGGGGGCGCAGGCGCATGCAGGACGTCGAGCACGTACTGCGGCGGCAGGTCGTAGCCGGAAGCGCGCTCCGCCCCTGGCGCCGGAGAGGCCGAGACCAGAACCGTAGCGGCCGAGAAAAGAGCCACGATCAGAACGAGAGGGCCGCGAGAGAAACGCATAGTCGAAATCGCCATGGCCGGATTATCCACAGAACGCCGCGAAATGCACCCCGCACCGGGTGTGCAAACCCAATCTTCGCAGAAAACCCGGGCGTCGCCCTCTCAAGGCGGGAACACCGGTTCAAATCCCGTATGCGCTACCAGCCCGTTCGACTTGGCAAACGCCTCATGCACACAACGTGTCATCCCGAAGCCGAAGGCGAGGGATCTCCGGTGGTACTCGGGGTGTCGTTGAACGAATTCGACGAAACACGGCGACAAGCAGGATGGTTCGCCAATCGCCGCCGCCCGACCCGAAGATGCCTGCTTGACGGAGTTGTTTTTAGCGACAAACGAGGCTTGATCCCTTTCACGCTCTGCCCGTTTCACTCCTGGTTCGAGTCCGTAATAATCAATTCCAGGGATTCCAGGCGGGGTTCCGGCCGGAGCCCTCGTCACAGACCCGGCCCTGGGGTGGCAGGCCCACGATTGGTGACGGGCGACACTCCTGCCGGGTCCACGGCGTGATAAAAAGGGCATTCAAGAAAAGGTAAAACCATCGGGCGCTCACCTGCGATATGTCTCGACGGGCGTCGCCGCGTTCCTGACGACCTTCCTGAACTCTGATCGTTCCAATTCCAGACTATTCACCGCCCGCTCTCCGGAGGCCTCACATGCGCCGTTCATTGCTCTTCTTCCTCGTCGTGCTTACCTTCATTTCCTTTTCGGCCTCAGCGCAGATTACCGAACTAGGACCTCTGTACCCGACAGCCAGCGGCGCGAAGGCCACCACCGAGCGCGCAGAGATCTCTGACCTCCATCTCTCCTCTGCGAAGCTCACGGCTTCCGAGACTCACGACCTGGGTCCGCTTTCGAGCGTTGAGCGACAGCGCCTCACGACGAAGGATGAGGCTCGTTCCGAGCGTGCGCTCAAAGTCGGCATCGAGCGGGCGTTTCCTCGACGCCCGGGATTCGAGGCTCCCGAATGGTCGAACGGAGCACGGGCACGAGCGATCGGTGGAGGACTGCTCGAGACGGCTGGGGAGATCATGTTCTGGACCACCGCTGTCCGGTCGCCCGGCGCGAACGGCATCCGGCTTCAGATCGAGGGCGCGCTTCCAGCAGGTGCGCGGGCCTATATCTACGCGGCGACGGGCGAGGTCCACGGGCCCTACACATCGGCACATCTCGATAATGGCGCGCTCTGGAGCAACACGGTCTACGCGGACACGGCCTATCTCGAAGTTCAGATTCTCGATAAGGTGGCCGCCTCGGGGACGCGGCTGTCGATCAGTTCGATTGCGCACATTGAAACTCCGTCATTTGCCGGACAAATACGAGCAGATGGAACCGACTGCCTGGTGGATGCGAGTTGCGTCCCGCAAACAGAATTTTCCGGCGTCGGCACGGCGGGCAACGCGATGGCACAGCTCATCTTCATGAGAGACGGCGGCGCGTTCGTTTGCAGCGGAGGCCTACTCAACAACACCCGCTCGGACGGAGCTCCGTACTTCCTCACCGCGAACCATTGCTTCAGCACGCAGGCCGCAGCCTCTTCTCTCGAGGCCACGTGGAACTACAAGACGATCAACTGCGCAGACCCGAACGACCGCCCGAACCGGAGTCTCTTCCCCCGATCGCTGGGCTCCACACTACTCGCTACAGGAACATCAACAGATTTCACCCTCGTCCGACTGAACCAGCCGCCGCCGGGTACTGCCGTCTACCTTGGATGGAATGCGAATATCGACATCGCCGGATCGGCTGGGACGAAACTCTTCCGAGTCCATCACCCTCAAGGCGTTACGCAGTACTACGCGCGGCACTCGGTCGACACCACGTACGATGGCTGTGCCTCGGACCGGCCGCGCGGCCAGTACATCTTCTCGCGCGATGAAGTGAGTGGGACGTCCGGCGGCAGCTCCGGCTCGCCCGTCATGCTCGAAAACCTTCAGGTGGTCGGTCAGCTTTTTGGAGCCTGCGGACCTCAACCTGACGACGCCTGTGACGGTTCCAATCGCACGGTTGACGGAGCATTTCGTTCAACATTCCCATCGATCCAGCAGTTTCTTGCACCCAGCACCACGGGACCATGCGTTGCGAACAGCACGACCGCCTGCATGCTCGGAGGAAGGTTCCAGGTCACCCTCCGGTACCGCGGCACGTTCGACAACGGAGTGGCGAACCAGAACGCGCTCGTGAAACCGGTCACCGGGTTTGCCGATCCGAACTTCGAGACTTCGTTTTTCTTCTTCAACAGCCCGAACAACATCGAAATGCTCGTTAAGCTTCTCGATCAGGGCAACACCGACTCGGCGGGACGCCCGACGATCGCAGTCCTCTTTGGTTCGGCGACGCCGCTCCGCATCGAACTGCAGATCACAGATACACAGACCGGCTCGACGAAGAATTACCTGAGCGAGTTCGGCCAGTCACGCGGAGGCGCCGACTTCACGGCGTTCGTAAAGTAGAGAGAGAACCCTTTGGTTCCCTGGCATCAAGCCATTCGAGACGGAGATGTTCCCGCGTCATCCTCCCGAGCGCGGCGTCAGTGCCGGAAATAGATCAACGTCCCGCCGATGGCCGCGACCACTGTGCCGATCAGTGCCAGAACCGCGAAGTGCTTCGGGCGCACGGAGTCGAGCAGCGGCGCGAAGACGAATCGGATCGGCCGCAGGAACGCTGTGCAGAACGCGGCGGCGATGATCCACCACGATCCGAACAGAACGCCACCCATCCCGAACCGGAAGCGCAACCGGCCGGCGATGTCGTTCGGAACGTCGAAGACCCGTTCGAATCCGTGCTCTCCGATTCCCCAGGCCAGGAGCGGTACAGGCGGTCCGACGACCAGCAGAAAGACGGCAGCCGCCAGCACGACGGCGATCGACGGATAGACCAGCCATCGACGTGCGCCGAGCGGTTCGTCGCGGTCGCGGGCCAGCTCAACGTAGGCGCGGCTGGCAAGCATCGCCGGAATCATCAGCAGAACGCCGGCGCCGACCGGTACCAGCAGAACCGAGAGGAAGAAAAGCCCGAAGGCAACGTACGCCAGGCGCCAGTCATCGGGGCCGGTTCGGACGCTGTCGATGAGGCGACGCCAGATCGGTCGATCCTCATCGCCGAGCCAGCGCTCGGGCGGCCCGAGGCGATCGAGCACGGCCACGACCTCAGTGGCGCCGACAGGAGTGGCCGCGCCGGCCAGGGCAATCTCGATGTGCTCACGGACGCTCTGATCGACTTCATCAGCCATCACCGATCGCGTTCCGCGCAGCTCGCTTCGCATGCGCTGCAGGTAGTTGTCGAGCCGCTCCCGTGCTGCGGGCGTCATCTCAATCATCGCTTCCCTTCCTTTCGCAAACCGCCAATGGCGCTGTGCAGGCTGTCCCAGTGCTCATTCATCCGTTGCAGGTCCGCGCGACCCCGCGCCGTGAGCCGGTAGTACTTCCGCGCCGGCCCTTCCTGCGACTCCTCGAGATACGAATCCACCAGTCCAGTGTTCTTGAGCCGGCTGAGAATCGGATACACCGTCCCCTCGGTGATCACAAGATGATCGACGTCGCTCAAGCGCCGCACGATGTCGTACCCGTAAAGCGGGGCGGCGGAAACGGCGTTTAGCACCGCCAGCTCGAGGAGTCCCTTACGCAGTTGAGTCATCCAGTTGTCCAATGAAAGATCCGTCACAGACACACAATGATGCCTGGCAAGGTACTTGTCAATACATAGTAGTGTTATAAATCCATTGAGCCGCTGGCAGGTGCGCCATCGGCGTCGCTTTGCCGGAGCGGTCCCAGCCCTCGACATCCGATCACCTCGGAGCGACGCCTTCCAGGCGTCCGGACGGGCGGCGTCCCGCGCCGCCCACCACAGAACAGTGCACCAGCTCAATCCGCGACGCCGACGGACCGGAACTGTCTTTCTCTGACACACAAGACGGCCTGAAGCGGCCACCGCCTACAAACCGCACCAAGGAATATCCTGTACAGGATATCTGTACATACATTCATGAGCACAGAAACGACCTATACGCATGCCCGGGCCAATCTCAAGGCTCTGCTCGATGAAGCGGTCGACTCCCGCCAGCCTGTGATCATCCATCGCCGCGAGGGAGGGGACGTCGCCCTCATCGCCGCCGACGAATTGCGCGGTCTCATCGAGACAGCCCACCTTCTTCGCTCCCCTGCCAACGCCGAGCGCCTGCTGCGCGCACTGACCCGCGCGCAGCAGCGGAAGCTCCGCCCGCAATCGCTCCCCGAATCGCTGGAGAAACTGCGGCGCGAGTTGGGACTTGACGACGAAGAATAGTCCCGTTCGACGAGCGGCCGTCTTCCATCCGGAGTTCCGCGAGGATCTCCGGCATTGGGTCGCCACCGACAGGAAGACTGCCCTCCGCGCTCGGGATCTGATCGAGGCTGTCCTCCGCGATCCGTTCACAGGTATAGGCAAGCCGGAACCGCTTAAGTATCTGGCTGCCGGCGCCTGGTCGCGCCGCCTGACCCAGGAGCACCGCATCGTCTATCTCGTAAGCAAGGACCGGATCGATTTTCTGCAGGCGCGCTATCACTATTGACCTGGGCTTTCGCCTGGCCTCAGTGACGCGGCTGCAAATCATATAGGCACTATCCGCACCTCGTAGGGCCGCACGGCGTGCGGCCGGTATTCTTCGCGATTTCCCCGAGGCTGTTCCGACCCTGGTACCGGCCGAATGCCATGCGGCCTACACTGTTTCGCGTCATTCTCCCGGGTGCGGGTTCAGTGAAGGAAACGCGCGGCAAGCCAGATGGCGCGCATAATTTCTGGCGGCCTATGCGGGAACAGCCGCCGTTCGCGTGTATCGATCCACCAGCGCCTTCAACGTCGCCGCTCCCACCACTGCGTCGTGC
>JBDTRY010000264.1:0-5101 GCA_039931435.1 Acidobacteriota bacterium
TCAGCGCCGATGACGTGGTCCAGCGCATCGAACTGCTCGCCTCATCCAGACGGGAACAGTAAGTCACCTGGCGCGGAACAACGTGTGATTCCGAAGCCGGAGGCAAGGATGACAAGCTCCCCATGGAATTTCGTGCAAGCGAGAGCACAGCGAGGCGCTGAACCAGGGTGAAAAACTCCCCATGATTTTCTAAGCGAGCCTGGCGAATTTGTCATCCCGAACGAGCGAAGCGAGGAGGGATCTCCAGCTGGTTCAACGACACGGCGAGTTCCACAGGAGATCCCTCGCCTTCGGCTTCGGGATGACATGCCTGGCAGGGAGATTCGAGGAGGCCAATGGGGAAAGCACCAAATCTCCGTTGAATTTCTTACAATTCGAAAATAGAGTTTCTTCACCCTGGTTCAGCGCTCTTCCCGTGGTTCGTTCCTTGTCTCTCAGTTCCTCTCCGGATCTCCCCGGCGGTACTTCGAGAGGAATTGCAGGTCCTCGATCCGCCTCTGCAGCTCGTTGCCCACCCCTTCCGCCCTGGCCACGACGCTGTCCACCTCCAGAAACCGCTGCTTTTCCTCGAGGTCGATATCCAGCGACATGATCAGGGCATTCGTCAGCGAATCCAGACCGACGGTCTCCAGCTCCGGCACTTCCATGCGGCCGGGCATGAACTCGATATATCGCTTCGACAACTCAGCCAGCCACTCCCTCTGCGCGTACGCTTCCATCGGCTCCACCGCCCTTTCCGGCTCCACGCTCACCCGGGCGGTTCGATAGGGATCCTCGGAGATCACTTCGAGAATCCGGTAACGCGTCGTTCCATGAACAAGCAGGTTGAAGCGTCCGTCCTCGAGCTTTGCGGCTTGCTCGATCTGTCCGATCGTCCCGAACGAATGGATGGGAGGATTGCCGTAATAGTCCTGCTCCCATCCCGATTTGAGCAGAACCAGCCCCACCCGGCTATCTCTGGAGAGAATGTCGCTGATCATCTGCAGGTAGCGCGGCTCGAAGATGTGCAGAGGCAGTCTCGTCTTCGGAAAAAAGACGAGGTTGGGTAGAGGAAACAGCGGAAGGAGAAGCTCTTCCTGAGACCCGGCAGCCATGCGCCAACTTTACGCCAGGAACGAGCCGCGGGGAAGAATCACGTTGGGGGATTGCATCCTCGATCGAGGGACCGCAAAACCGAAGCGTTTGCAATCGCGACATGACCAGCATCCTCGTAGGGCCGCACGGCGTGCGGCCGGTACCCCGTGCCATTCCATGCGGCCGATCGTTTTACCTGGTGAACCACTCGCGAAGAATATCGGCCGCATGCCATGCGGCCGCGCGATGCTGAACCTCTTTGAGGACTCGCCTCAGTCGTACCTGGCGAAGACACAGTTGTGACAGATGAAATCTGCCGGCGATTCTTCGATTCCGTACGTCCAGCGCCGCATCCGGGCCAGATCCGGGCCCGTGAGTACCTGCTCGATGGTGTTCGCTGTGAGATCACCGACGACATAGTTCTCGTCGTAGTCCTCGCAGCAGAGGAGACATTTGCCCTTCGGGGTAATGTGCAGGTGCTGGATGGGCCGCGACCCGAGGTTGTCGCAGCCTCGAAGACGGCGGGAAGTATCCGCGGGTCGTAGCCCCACTTCGAGGTACCCGGCGCGGTCCATGACCACGTGTCGCTCGACGGTGAAACGGGTTCCACCGAATCGAGTAGCGATCCCTTCGAAATCGTGGTCGTGCTTGGCGTCCCCTGTCCCCAGAACGACGATCTTCATCTGCCGGGCGATGGCGACGTCTTTCACGTAGTCGAGATTGCGCAGGACGACATTGAGGTGGTCGGCCCCGCGCTCCTGCTTGTAACGATCGCGGTCGAGCGTGGAAAGATTCACGCAGAGATAGCGCAGACCACCGAACTCCATGAGACCGTCGACCTTGGCCGGTGTCAGGCCGGAAGCGTTACTGAGGACGGCCGCTGGAAGCCCGGCTTCGACGATGGCCCGGCACTGGGCGACGAATCGCCGTTCCAGAGTGGGCTCGTTGTAACTCTGCAGAAAAATCCCCTCGATCGTAGAGCGCCACGCGGTCAGCTCATCGATGATCCTTGAGAACATGGCGTCGGACATGGCCGCCTCTTCCCGAGGATCGATCGATACGGGACAGAAGTAGCAGGCCTGGTTGCAGACGGTGTTCGTCTCCAGGGAAACCACCTTCAAGTGGTAGCCGCGGGAGAGATCCTCGTCCTCGGAGGAAACGAGCCAGCCATCGTCGGCCAGTCGCTTCGCCACCTCACGCTCGAGGCTTGCGGAGGAGAGGGTTCCGCTGAAGAGCGACTGAACCGTGTCGAACCGGGCATCGGATCGGTCCATGGAGCGGTCGGTGAGCGGGTTGTAGAGACGGTCCCTTTCCGCGTGCACGAAGGGGTTCGGTCGCAAGTCCGTCGCGGAGGGAGCGGAATCCTCAATGAAGCTGGAGAGAAGAGAGGACATCAGACCTCGATCATAAGACAAGGGGACGGCGGCTGAATTCCAGAAAAGGAACGCGCCAGGCAATCGGAGGCGTGCCCGACGCGAATGGATGCCTGGAGGCTTCGTGCGCCATCGACTACCGGAACTCAATCTAGGGGACGTCTGCGGCCATCCGGCCGGGCGTCACCCAGCCACACTCTGTGGTCCTCGTCCCAGACCACCAACGGCGAGCCGTTCACCACGGTCAGGCCGAGATCGCCCTGGGGAGCGCCCCGCGTTAGGTACTGTGGAGTAGAAAAGCCGGTGACGAATGCGCTCTGCATGGTCACGTCGCTTGTCCAGATCCGTTCCCCGCCAGAGAACGCGACTTTGAACCCCGCTTCATCGGGCGCTACCGCTGCCCGTTCCGCTCCGACTCTGCGAACGTCCACGCCCACCGTCCCTGCCGTCAACGGGAAACCCAGATCCACCAGATCTTTCTGATATGTCGTCCAAACGGCCAGAGAATTCTGATCGTTTCCGGCGAATTCGATTTCGTCCGGTTCTGCCGAATCCGTCGAGGAGAGGTCCGAGACGGTTCCACCGGGAGTGGCAGTGGCCGCACCGAGGAGGTCATTCTCCCACCACAGAATGCGGAAGTGGTCCCCAGCCCGAGCCACCGCAGCATGCGTCTGAGGGCGGAGTGAAGGAAGGAGCGGAAATCCCATGGGAACGACCAGAGAGCCGTCCGCACGAAGTGGCGTTCCCATCAATTGCTGCGCACGATCGCTCCACACGGCGAATCCCCCGTCGTCACCGGCGGCAACATCCAGGGCAGTTGCCTCGGGGATATGGGAGAGCGTTCCGGCGGTCTGGCCATCGGCACTGACGGTTATGACCGTCTCATCCCAGCCCAGGAGGAATTGTCCTGCTGCGACGTCGATCTGCGGACGAAGGCCGATGGCGAAGGGAAGCCGTACCGGGTCGCTGAGAAATCCCCCGGAAGCGTCGATTCGCCTGCTGAACGCAGCCACATTTCCATCGTCGTCAATGGTCTGATTCCAGAAAGCAACTGCGTACGAGCCAGCGGAGGCGATGAGCGGCTGCGACTGCGTTGCGAAATTCGTAACGGAGATGAGCTCGGGTCTCTCCGCATCGAGATTGCGAAGGGAATCGAGAGGAAGGGACAGAATGGCTGTTCCTGTATCTCTTCTCGTGCGGGCGTCTCGAGACGTGGAGAGGAGAAGGGTGGGGGCACCTGAGGCGTCCTCTCCAACGGCGGCGGTGAGGAAGGGTTCGTCCGATAGCAGCGTAGTCTCGCTGACGACAGCTCCAGAGCCGTCGATGAGCGTTGCCCGAAGTGGACGGCGCCCTTCCTCCGATAATGCAGCGCCGTGAAGCAAGAGAACGCCGTCCCCGTAGGCGGCCACGTCGAAGACCTGGGAATCATGGATGACCTCGGAGAAAACCGACCAGCCCTCGTCCGGGGAGAACGATCCGGCGAATACATCGGACTGAGAGACAAGGACGACGCGCGCTCCCGTTGCGAACACCATGGCATTCGCAGCGTCGATCCCTTCCGGCATGGAGCTGCGAAACGTTTTCCCGATGCCGCGCTTTTCGATCTCCGTCGCCGCCAGGAAGTCGGCTCCAATCCGGATCAGATACCAGCGCCCGTTGATAGTCACCAGCTTTTCGGACGACGCGTAGGGATCGAGGTCGACCACCGGCGCAATCGGGTCGAGATTCTCGTCGAGAAAGGCTATGCGTCTGTGCTCGAACACAACGAGCCAGGAAGTGCCGGTCCAGACAATATCGGTAAGCGTGGGGTAATCGTCCGCGGAACGATTGAGAACATGCTCCGCGCCCAGGGTACCGTCCGGACTGACAGTGCGCACCACGACGTTGTCGTACGGGTAGGGGTTGAACCTGGAGTTGGCGATCCCGTAGCCGACTACCCATGATTTTCCACTCCAGGAAACGGCGGGCGATGTGGCGGACCGCCGGATGAGAAAGGACGTACTGGCCTCATGTCCGGGTCCCAGTACACGGCCATAAACAGAGCCGGTTTCCGGATAAATGGTGGGCTCGTTCTCCCATACGACCAGGACCGAATCACCTCCACGGGCAGAACGAGCGGACTGGTCGTTGTAAGCAAGATCGCCCAGCCGCGGCGGAAGCGGCGCGATGGGGCTCCTCGAAGCAAGGAGAGGGAGGGTGGATGCGGTGGATAGAATCAGTACGAGAGAAGACCGGAACAATTTCATCACCGGGAGATACGAAACACGAGGGCAAACCGTCGCCACCATTGCGGTGCTAGAGTCCGTTCAATGAATCCACCCTTCTCCATCCGCGACGTCGTCGCCTCCGACCACCAATGGATCCATGCTCTGAACGAGACCGTCGTCCCCTTCGTGAACAGCATTCCACTGAGTGATGTCGAACGGCTGGGAAACATGTGCCATTACTTTCGCGTGGCACTCCTGGGCGTTGAACCGGCCGGATTTCTCATGGCCATGCCTCCCGAGGCGGACTATGAGAGCGGGAACTTCCGCTGGTTCGTTGAGCGCTATCCGCGGTTCGCCTACGTCGATCGCATCGTCGTCGCCCAGAGCGCACGGAATTAGTAAAATTAGGGTCAGAGCCTCTGCACTCCGCCTCACTGATCACTTCAT
>JBDTRY010000265.1:0-5095 GCA_039931435.1 Acidobacteriota bacterium
ATCGTGTCCGCGTCCACGCCGAACGTTCTGGCAACGGTGGCAACGATGGACGGCACCGTGGGAAGTCAGAGAGCAAAGGCTCTGACCCTAATTTTCGCTGACCTGCGTGCTGGCGCGGCTTAGCTTCAGGCCATTGGGCGCCTGGTAATTCTGCAGCCGACGGAGTAAGTTACACACAACATGAGCACTTCAATAGAAGAACTCCGCAAGCTCCCGCTCCCGCAGCGTCTCGAACTCGTAGAAGAACTTTGGGACACCATCGCCGAAGATGCTGACAGGCTTCCGCTCACCGAGGCGCAAACTGCCGAACTCGACCGACGGCTGGCAGCACATGACGCGGAGCCCGACGAAGGCGTGTCCTGGCCCGAACTTCGGGATCGCCTTCAGAAGTGACGGTGAACCTTCCGGTTCGCTTCAAGGCATCGGGTGCCCGCGACGTCGAACGTGCATTCGCGTGGTATGAAACGCAACGAACAGGGTTGGGTGCACAGTTCCGCGAGGAGCTGAACACTACGCTCGACATCATCGCGGCCAACCCGGAGTCGAGTCCTGTCGTTCGTATCCGCATCCGTCGGGCGGTGCTCCGCCGCTTTCCCTACCTCGTCTTCTATCTTGTCGAAGGGCAACAGATCGTTGTCCTCGCCTGCCTGCACGCGAGTCGCGACCCGCACCGTTGGCCATGAACACGCGGCGCCCAACTAGCGGTTGCACCGGACGCGAACCGCGCGTTGCCGTGTCTCCAGATCTATGCTATGCGGCGTGCGGTTCGCGCCGGTGAACCGCAGGAACGTCAGACGTAAAAATAAGGGTCAGACCTTTGGCCCTTTCAAGAATGAGCCGTTCGAACAATGAATTCGGCTGTCATTGGGAAACGAGAGAGGCCAGGAGTACGCCACTCGACTCAATTCTGCCGATTGCATCAGCAGATGGGGTCGCAAAAGCATCGCCGGTCGTTGATCTGAGTGTCGGGGATAGACCTCAAGCCCGCGACTCTTCGAAATCTATGTCGTTACCGAAGGAATGCTCGTTCTGACGTCTGGGACGATGGGATGAAGACCGGGAGGGGGCGATCCACGCAGCAGATCGCAGCAGCGATCCGCGGCGATGCAGAACAGCGGCTCCCGATCAAGCTCGGCCTCGCAGAGGCGGATCAGATCCGAGGCCCGTCCGCTACTGCGCAAGCGGAGCGCGGCAGCGATCGTGCGCAGCCGGTGCATCCCTTCGTAACATCCCAGCCAGGCCACCAGCATCCGTTCCGGTCCACCGTGTCCGTGACGGATTGTGTTCGCGTCCACGCCGAACGTTCTGGCAACGGTGGCAACGATGGACGGCATCGTGGGAAGAGCTGCCTCCCGTTGCGCTCGCGGATGATCGTCGCTGCGGGGCTTTTCCTCGATCACCGCACGCATCTTCGCGATCCAGGCCTCGCTGCCGAGGTAGAGCTGGCCGACCAGATCCTCCCAGGGTGAGCGGGGGTCATTCAGCTTCTCATCCACATACTCCCGGTAGATCTGTTGGGCATTCTTCCGATCGGGGCGGATCCGGCCGAGCACTCGATCCGTTGCCAGCCATGAGGGAGCCTCCTCATAGCCGGTGATGGCCCGGTAGCTGCTCCACTTGTACTCCTCGGGGCGCTTGACCAACCCGGCGCGAACGGGATTGAGAACGACGTAGCGCAAGACCTCGTTGAGGTACTCGCTGTCCTCGATGAGGAAGCCCTTGAAGCGGCCCTGAAAGAGATGACCGACCCGCTTGTGGCGCTTGTTGAAGCGCTGGGCGTACTTGCCAGCTCTGACCCTGAATGCTCCTGAATGCTCCGATGTAGCGGGCGAAGGTCAGCAGATCGTTCTCGCCGTCGACCAATTGCGCGTCGAAGGCGCCCTTTGAATAGATGACCGCTCCGCTATTGGCGACAGTTGAAGTACTCGGCGGAGTCTCCCTCGACGGTCTGCCTGCCGCGCGAGAGCGTGGGCTCGACGGTCTCGGCGAGGAGATGAAAGTGGTTGGTCATCAGACAGTACTGATGGATGTGCCAGCGGTAGCGCCGGGCGCACTGGGCGAGCAGATCGAGTAAAACACGCCGATCAGCCTCGTCAAGGTAGATGTCGCGACGTTCGACACCCCGGTTTTAAATGTGCCATAGCGCGCCGGGATGCTCCAGGCGTTGTGGTCGAGCCATGCTGCGCAGGGGAAAGGACGAGGAAGAGACGCACGAGGTGCGTGGTGGTGGTGGGCAGAACGAAGCTTAGCCCGTCCGACGAGGCGTAAGCTGCCAATAAGTCACGCAAAAATCAAGGTCTGACCCGAAGGCCCCCCTACCGTCGCTCCAATCCCGACGCGCTCGGGATTGCAGGTACGGGAGATCGGAGTCTCCCGCCACATGGCGTTGTGGCAGGACACTCCGATGTCCTGTAGCGACGATGGCGCTTCGAGATGTCCGCCTCGTCATCCTGGCGAACCCACAGCGGGACGCTGAACCAGAGGGAAGAAACTTATTGTCGGACCTATGTACTTTCTTCCAGGCGAGCCCGCCCAATCGTGTCATCCCGAACGAGCGAAGCGAGGAGGGATCTCCGGTGGTTCCAGGACACGCCTCGAATTCCACCCGAGATCCCTCACTTCGTTCGGGATGACACGATTTTCAACCCGCGTGAGTTTCTTACAAGCGAACCCACAGCGGGACGCTGAACCAGAGGGAAGAAACTCCGCTACGTGAGGGAGTCATCCCGAGCGAGAGCGAGGGATCCCAGAGGGGTGGGCGGCACGCAGTATTCCCGCCAGGACGCCGTTCAAAAGGGAGACCCGAATACCACCGGAGATCCCTCACTGCGTTCGGGATGACACGATTCTCAACCCATGTGAGTTTCTTACAAGCGTCACCGCGACCAATCGGGAAGCGGCTCGAGCGGCACTTCTACGCAGCTCATCGGAACGCAGTCACTCGATCCTCTCAGGCATGGTGGGGAGAATAGAACGCCCGAGGCGCTAAGCGGCACTTCGTTATCGATCGAACGAGTTCCCAGCTCAGCTGCGCACTCGATGGGTGTCTCGCCCGCAGGGAACGGACCGATGAGGCCCAGACCGATCAGGTTCCGACTCGTGTCTCCCCCGTCCGATCTGAGGTATGCCCGTTCGTTCATCATCCCGGCGAGATCGGCATTACGCGTATGAGGACGCCGCAGGTCGATCGTACCGCCCTCGCGCGCGGCAATATTCGTTCCGCCGTAGATGGAAGAAGTCGGCGCACGATATTCGGTGGTGCCCGTGACTGTCAGATCAGAAAGGTGTGCCCTTGCGTGGTTGAGAACGTGAACGGCAGAAAAAGCGTTGTCGCTCATCACCACCTGTCTGCCATGAATCTCGGCCGAATCAAGGGCCTGTAGAGCGCCAACGTATTCGTTGTGCACGAGTCCGGTGATGGGATCAACGAGGTTCGGATTCACCTCTGTGTTGTTGATCACGCTCAACGTCAACCACAGCTTCGAGCCTTTGCCGGAAACTCGAATCGCCTGACTCTGGTTTTGAGCAAAGGTGGACAGGAAGACCACGGCCTGCGCTCCATCTTCGACAGACAGTCCAATGCCAGTGGCAACGGCGTTTTGTCCTTTGGCGACTCGCGTGCCTCTGACCTCCACACCGACCATCTTCAACAAGCCGCGCGCCACACGAATCCCGGTCCCGGGCGCATCGAGGATGGCGAGGTTTTGCAGCGTGAGGAAGTTTCCCTCGATGTTCGAAATGGTATTGCCTACCGCAACGTCCGCGTTGCCAGCGCCACGGATCGTTGTTGTGCGATCGATGCTCAGAGCTTCGGAATAAACCCCGCTGCTGACCACCAGTTCGACGGCGCAAAAATTGTTCTCACTCGCCAGGGCGAGGGCGCCCGCGATCGTCGGTACCGGCGCGTGCACCGTCCCGACGCCGCCGGGACTGCCATCGTCATCGACATACAGCACCGATGCATGTTTGCACGGGTCCTTTGGTGGTTTGGGATTGTTCGCAGCCGTGGCGACGTGAGCTGCAGCGAGCATCACCAGAGCCGACAAAAACCCGATTGTCCTGAACGATCTGCCCATGAGGACTCCTTAGCTTTGATGCGAGACAAGATTCCAAAGGCAGTGTCCGCTCTCGCCGGAAGCGCCTGTTTCTCTGGAAGGGTTAAAGAAGTATGAGCAGCAATCTTACAGCGCCGGCGCCATTCCCGCAGGTTTCTAACGAAAGAAGAGAACGGAGGAGGACGAACGCCGATGTCCTCAGAGAGGAATGCCCATACGCCGGAGCAGCGCCGAGAAGCGCGGATCCTTGTGAAGTTCCTTCAGCCGGGAATCAGCGCTGATGCCGGTGGTAATTCCGCTCTTTATTTCGAAAGCCCGTTCCAGCGCTTCGAGCGCACGATCCTTATCGCCGAGGGTCAGATATACATGGGGGGCCATTGGGAGCCATTGGGCCATTGGAGTCTGACCTTGATGCCGTGACCCCTGACGGCGTGACCCTGACGGCGCTGGCTCGTACAATGTCCCTGGAGGAAACATGACGTTCGACCCTGTTCGATTCCCGCTGTCCTCGCTTTTCCTGGCCTGGGGCTATGGCTTGATCTGCGGCCTCGGGATAGCCGCGAGTGCGGTCGGGATCCTGCGAGATGGTCTGGCGTCCGGGGTGATCTGGGCTGCGCTAGCCCCGTTGCTCCTGGCTCCGCTCATCATCTTACGTGCCATGAGGAAAAGTTCGCCGCATTCTGAATAACTCTTCTCAGAGAAATCAGGGTCACGAGAGAAAACAATGGTCACCGCTTCGCTTTTCTCGAGGCCTTGATTTTTGCGTGAGTTCTTGCGACTTTAAGGCTCAGCACATGCTCGCGAAACTCCCGGGATGAGTTGCGTAACGAGGAATCGTGAAGAATCGTGAAGAATCGGGGTCAGACCTTTGGCTCTCGCAAGAATGAGCCATTCGAGCAACGAACTGGGATGTCAAATAGGAAGCGAGAGGGGCCGGGAGTTCGAAACTCGGATGAATTCCGCCGTCTGCATCCGCGGATGGGGCCGCAAAAGCATCGCCGGTCGTTGATCTGAGTCGTCGGAGACAGACCTCGAGCGCG
>JBDTRY010000266.1:0-5093 GCA_039931435.1 Acidobacteriota bacterium
CTGAGCAGCACCGGAGAACTTCTCCGCCGCGTCAACGAAATGCTCGGCAATCGGTACGGCATCGAGCATACGACCATTCAAGTGGAGAGCGCGGGATGTCCCGCCGACGATCCATTCTGCCTGCTTCCCCAGAATGAAGAAGCGCGCCGGCGCAGAATCGAGGAGCTGAGTGAATGAGGCCGTCCTTTCAACGATCGAAGGAAACGGTCGTAATAACGGTGAGCGCGACCCGGGACGCGCAGATCAGCCACAGGAGGATCAATGAACAGGAAAATGATTGCGGCGGTGGTCGCGGCACTGATCGTCGTCTGCGCCGTTCCGCTGCTCTATGCCGGCCAACGTCATCGGGGTGAACACATGCGGGGTGGCGATTTCGGCTTCGGGCCCATGGCCAGGCTGGGAGTACTTCGGGAAAAGCTGAATCTGACGGACGCCCAGGTAGAGCAGCTGAAGGCCATCGCTCAGGAGACCCGGAAGTCGAACGCAGAGTATCGTCAGCAGATTCGCCGGAACATGTTCGCCGCCGGGCAACTTCTGCTGGCGGATCCGGACAACATCAGCGGAGCGCAGGCCCTGCTCGCTCAGCAGCAGGTGTCCGAACAGCAGTTGAAAGCCAACGTCCTCAATTCAATATCGCGCGGACTGAAAGTGCTCGACGCCGGTCAGCGTTCGCAGTTGTCGGAGTTGCTGGCACAGCGAGCTGCTCGCTTCGATCAGAATCGGTGAACGAAGACGAGGACGGGACGAGATTCCGTCCTCGTCTTCTGAGCACTGGTCGTTCGGGGTCAGCGTCGACCCGGCGGCGCGGCGGTGGCTTGATTAAGCGTAGAGCGGACATTCATCGGCGTGAGAGAAACGTTACAGGATGACAAGCAGGAAGCAGCGGCGATCGAGGCTGTTCGTGGGGGTGACGGGGAGGCGTACGAGTATCTGGTACAGAAATACCTGAGGCGAACGGTGGCCGCTGCATGGCAGATCGTTCGTGATCGTACGGACGCAGAGGATCTTGCGCAGGAAGCATTCGTGAAAGCGTTCGAGAAGATTGATAGGTTTCGCGCCGGAGAGCGATTCGCTCCCTGGATTTATCGTATCGTCACGAATCTGTCGCTCGATCTGGTGAAACACAGGCGGCGGGTTCGTCCGCAGGAATTGAGCGACGATCTGCCGTCGGGCCGCAACGACCATGCCGATCGCCGGGCACAGTCGAACGAGATCGCCATGCGCATCGATGAAGCGCTGGGGGAGTTACCTGAGATGCAGCGGGTGGTGGCGCGGTTATATCTGATCGAGGAATTCAGTCACACGGAGATCGCGGGCATGACGGGCATCAGCGAAGGAACGGTTCGGTCGCACCTCTCGCACGCCAGACGCAAACTTCAGGACCGGCTCCACGATCTGATGGGAGGTGGGCATTGAGCAATGATGATTTTCCCGGAGTCGTAAGAGACGAGGCACGGCGTCTTGCCTTTCGCCCAGAGAACGATTTTGCACTGCAGCAGCTGGCGGCCAGAATTCTTCATCGCGTTCAATCGCCATCAACCATCTCGGCAGTGCTCTCGCATTGGCTGGCTCCTGTGGCGGCCGCTCTGCTGGCTCTGACCATCGCTTCCGGTGGCATGGCTCTCTACGAACAGAGTCTGTCCTCGTCGCCCGGCGATCTGGCCATGGTCTCGGATGCCGCCCTGGTGCATGAGGATTTCTATCGTGCTGCCCAGTAGAACCAGGCGTGCCTCCAACCCTCCCGTCCTGCTGGCAGGCCTGCTGCTCGCGGTGACGCTGCTGGCCGGGATGGTTGTTGGGGGAGCCCTCGACCGCATGATTCTCGTTCGCCAGCATCGGCTCCTGCCCCGCGAAGGACTGCGCTTCGTCAGCTCGCGGGTGGTGAAACGTCTCGATCACGAACTCGGTCTGACGGCTGAGCAGACGACGGCGGTGACGGCCATCCTGGAGAAGCATCGCCTGGCTGTCGAGGGTGCCTGGAAGGAAGTCCAGCCCCGTATGCGCCAGGAGATGGACAGGGCCAATGTGGAGATTGAGAAAATTCTCACTCCCGATCAGAAGAAGAAGTTTTCCGAGCTTCGCCAGCACTGGAACCGCCGGGCCCGGCACTTCACCGATCCGGCGGGCGATTGACAACGAGGGCATTAGTCAATAGATTGACTTTCCAGCATGCCCTCCAGGCCCGCATCGGACGGGGACGACCTCATCGCCGGGATCATTCGATCGGGGAATCTTCTGGTTCGCCAGCTCACGCCCCTGCTCCAGCCATGGAAGATCACTCCGCAGCAATGGTCCATTCTCCGATCGATCGCCTCTTCGGACTCTCCGCCATCGATGGCCGAGATTTCGCGCAGCATGGCGGTCTCCAAGCAGAACATCACCGGGATGATCGGACGGTTGGAGACGCTGGGACTGCTGCGGCGCAGCGGAAACCCCGACGATCTGCGTGCGGCGAGGATCTCCATCACCGGCAAAGGCTCGCGGCTGATCGCCGCGTCGGAGCCGGCCTTCCGCACCTGGCTGAAAACGACCCTCGGAGATTTTTCCGAGCGCGATCGCAAGGCCATGATCCGCTCCATTCAGCGGCTTACCGAACTGCTCGAATCCTGAAGCCGGCGTTGCCGGCAATGTGCGCCGTGGCCCGCCCGAAATGCAAAACCGCGCTGGGCCTGCCTCGACCTCTGGCGTTACCAGCCCGGCCGGTGATTATCTGATGGCAGAAATTGATCAACTCCTTTCAATCTACCGCGAGGCTGTCGATGCCTGTGAGCCCTCGGAGCTTCTGCTGCGAATCTCTTCCAGCATTCCACCGCAGTTCCTCGAGAGCGAGGTTGAGGTTGTCTCCATCGGCAAAGCGGCCGCCTCGTTGTTTCGCGGAGCGAGCAGACTGTTCGACATCGCCCGCGCTCTGGTCATCGTGCCGGACTCCTATGCCATGCTCGACGCGTCGAAGTCCGTGGAAGTCGTCATCGGCGGCCATCCCGGGATGAACGCTGACAGCTTCCTGGCCGGACGCCGTCTTCGCCAATTCGTTTCCTCCGCGACATCGCCTGTCGTGTTTCTTGTCTCCGGAGGTTCCTCGGCCTGCGCGGAGCAAGCGCTGGCTCCATGGTTCGACGAGCGTCAGGTCGCAGATCTGAACACGATGCTCGTCCATTCCGGGCTTCCCATCTCCTCGATGAACACGATCAGAAAACACGTGTCCGCACTGAAGGGAGGGCGTCTGGGCTCATGCACCGGACAGCCGCTGCTTACTCTGGTGTACTCCGACGTCGCCACCGGCGATCTGGCCAGCGTGGGCTCCGGACCCACTCTGCCCGACCCTTCGACCAACGGCGATGCCGCCGCAGCCTTGCGCAGTCTGGCCACCTCGAGCAAAGGCCTCGGCAATGAAGTGGCGGCGATCCTCGATCGGTCCGACCTGCCGGAGACACCGTTCGTGCTGCATGGATCGTCCGCGCTCATTGCCGACAACCGCACTTTCGTTCAAGCAGCACTTCGAATCGCCCGCGAGCGGTTCGGCCTCTGTCTCGCGCAGGATGGTCAGATGGAGCGGGACGTCGAGACGGAGGCGGAGAATCTGGCCGGCGTCGCCCTAGCTCTGCCCCCGGGCACGCTTCTGGTAACGGGAGGTGAGCCCACCGTTCAGGTCAGAGGACAGGGCAGAGGTGGCCGTTGCAGCGAGCTGGCTGTTCGACTGGTCCGGCGTCTCCGTAATGAGCAATGCAGTTTTATCGGCTTGTTTGCCGGTTCGGACGGCTTGGACGGGAATACGGGCGCCGCTGGTGTGGTCGTTTCGAGTAGTCAGTCGGGCCAGATCAGCGACTCGGAGTTCGTCGCTGCCATCGAGAAATCGGACACGTTTCCTCTTGCCGTCCGGATGGGTGAACCCATCGCGGGGAAGGCCACTGGAAACAACCTCAGGGATCTCGTTCTGATCGTTCGCAACTAGCACGCCTGGAGAGGCTTGGGCGGCCGGCCGGGCCCGACTGGTACCATTCGATTTCAGATGATCTTGGAACGACAGGAGAGCGGCGAAGAAATCGCACCACCTGCTGACGAGCGGGCGCGCCGGGGCTGTCGGCGATGGGTGGCGATCGGCCTTCTCGCGGCGGCACTGATCGGAGGGATCGTCTACCTGGCGGGCAGCCGATACCTGCGGTCCGCTGCCTTCGCTGATATGGTCAGACAGAAGGTCGAAGCCACTCTCGAAGCTCACCTCGGCAGGGACGTCACCATCGAGCGAGTTGTCCTGGCGGACCATCCACTGCGAATCGTTCTTCGGAACGTGCGCGTGGCCAACGTTCCCGGCGGCATGCATAAGGATTTCGCTTCGGCGCGTGAGTTGGAGATCCGTGCCGGCATCGAATCGTTTCTTCAGCGCAAGATCACCATCGCGCAGATTGTCGTGCGCGGATTGGAAGTTCACTTCGAGGTCTATCCCGAGCAGTTCGGAGTTTCAAACAATTTCCCCGGATGGAAACAGGGCGCGCCGAGTTCGAATCGCCCCATCGCCGAGTTCGACGCTCGGCAGATACTCGTACAGTCGGGAACATTCACGTACGACGATCTAGCCCGCGACCTGCACGCCACCGTCGCCGAACTCTCCTCTCTGATCAAACCCGACCTCTCCAGACAGATTTACTCCGGCGTGGTCAACAGTCCGAAGACGACGATCGTCATCACGGACTTCAAACCTGTGGAAGCGACCACACACGCCGAGTTCCGTTATGCCACAGGAGCCCTGGCCCTCACGGCAGTGGATTTGAGAGGAGAAGGTCTGCAGGCTCACCTGTCGGGGGCAATCGATCCTCTCTCGGAAGCGGTCTATGACTTTCGGGTTACCTCGGACATCAGCCTGGCGCGAGTGCGCCAGGTGCTCTCGATGGAAAAGGCCTTGAGTGGAGAGCTGACCCTGGATGGCAGGCTATCCGGTAAGCAGGGCGACTTCTCGCTGAAGGGTTCGTTTGCCGTGCCGCAACTGCGCGCGGATGCGTACGCGCTGGCGAATCTGAAGGGCACCGTTGATGTCGGTGGGCAGCGAACCGACGTGCACATCGCCAGCGGCCGGTACGCCGGAGGTTCGCTCAACG
>JBDTRY010000267.1:0-5089 GCA_039931435.1 Acidobacteriota bacterium
GTCAGAGCCGTCCGCAGAAGCGGTCGACCGCGGAGTCCAGAACCGTCCGGGCACGATAGAACTCACCTTTGGGAAGGAACTCGTTCGGCCTGTGCGCAACTTCGATCGAGCCCGGCCCGAAAAGGACCGTCTCGAATCCCTGACGCTGAAGCCAGCCTCCATCGGTGGCGAAAGAGACACTGGCCGTTCCGCTCTGGCCTGCCAGATGCGCCATAGCGCGGCTGACAAACGCGCTTTCGTCGAGCAGCATCGGAGGACTTTCGTTGATCAGCGCGATGGACAACTCGGCATCCGAGAACCGTTCTCGCAGAACCTCCTCGAAGCGCGCCAGTACATCGATCATGGACATCCCGGGAAGGAGGCGGATTCCGACCTCGAATTCACAGAGGTCGGGCACGATGTTGATCGCCGTCCCTCCCTGAACCGTTCCTATGTTCAGCGGCACGAAGGGAACTTCGGTGAAGAACTCGTGATTCGGCGGCCGCTCGGATTCCATGGCCAGGCGCAGGGACTGCAGACGGACAATTGCTTCCGCGGCCATCTCGATAGCGTTGATGCCGAGATGAGGATATCCGCTGTGAGCGCTCCGGCCGTGCACGGAAACGCGGAGTTTTACGTGCCCCTTGTTCATTCTCACAACGCGCAACGAGGTCGGCTCGCCGATGACGACATCTCGAGGCAGATGAACGTTCTCGGGCCACGACTCGGCCAGTTGCCTGGCACCAAGACAGCCCACTTCCTCGTCGTACGTCAGCAGGAGCGCCAGTGGTGCAGAAAGCGAAGCGGTGGGAACGCGAACGAGGGAGTTGATTGCCAGGGCCAGAAATCCCTTCATGTCCGCACTGCCTCGGGCCACCCAGTCATCGCCGGTATCGGTGAGGGTGAAGGGGTCACTGTGCCAGCCTTCCTCGATGGCCGGCACGACATCCATGTGCCCGCAGAGAACGATTCCTTCCCGATCCGATTGCAGACGCTGTGGAGAACGAACGACGATCAGGTTCGCCTTCGAGCGGTCCGGAGAGAGAAGCCGGTGAATCGAAAGGCCGGGATCGTCCAGGTACTCGCAGATGAAATCGGCGAGCGGAAGATTGCTTCGGTTGCTCGTGGTATCGAATGACACCAGACGGGCGAAGAGTTCCTCGTCGGATAAAATCACCGAGGGAGTGTAGCGCGGAGTGGGCGGCAGACAGCAGCGTGAATGCCCAGCCGCTGGTCGGGCACCGAATGCCCTTGTCATCAGGGCCGGACTGCGGAACAATCACCAGTTCGCCGTCGTCTTCCCGGGAGGTATCCACGACGGACGAACTGGAGGGCCTCGCCGAGTTGGAACTTACGACCGAAGAACTAACTGAACAGAAGGAATGGACGACGGAAGACGCCGCCGCACTCTACCTGATCAATCGATGGGGGTCGGGCTACTTCGGCGTGAACGAGCAGGGCCTGGTCACCGTCTCCCCGTTGAAGGAAGCCGGCACGGCCATCCCCATCCTGGAAGTTCTGAATGAGGCCGTGGCGCAGGGTCTTCGCGCACCGATGCTCATTCGCTTTCAGGATCTTCTCCGTCACCGCGTGCAATCACTGAATGCCGCCTTCCAGCGAGGCATCTCGGAGCATAACTATCGCGGGACCTACCGTGGTGTTTTCCCCATCAAAGTGAACCAGCTTCGCGAAGTGGTCGAAGAGATTCTCGATGCCGGAAGCCCGTTCAACTACGGGCTGGAAGTGGGTTCGAAGCCGGAGATTTTCGCCGGGCTGGCCGTTCACACCGACCCGGACTCTCTGATCATCTGCAACGGCTACAAAGATGAGAGTTTCATCCGCATGGCCATGATCGGCAGAAAGCTGGGCAAGCGCGTCATCCTCGTGACCGAAAAGCTGTCCGAGGTGCGGCTGATCGTGAAGATCGCCGCGGAGATGAACGTGGAACCGCTCATCGGTATGCGTGTGCGCCTGCTGTCGAAGGGCGCCGGCAAATGGGCTACTTCCGGAGGCGAGCACGCCAAGTTCGGTCTATCCACTTCAGAGATCCTGGACGCCATCGGGATTCTCAAGCAGGCCGGAATGTCCGATTCATTCAAACTCCTTCACTTCCATATCGGCTCGCAGATCCCGGACATTCTGACCATCAAGCGGGCCGTTCGTGAAGCGGCGCGCTACTACGCAAAACTTCAGAAGATGGGTCAGAAGCTGGAGTACCTCGATGTGGGAGGCGGTCTTGCCATCGATTACGACGGCTCGCGCACGTCCTTCCACTCCTCGATGAACTACACCATCGAGGAATACGCCACCGACATCGTCTACAACATCATGGATATCTGCGACGAAGAAGGCGTGGCTCATCCGAATATCGTCTCGGAATCGGGCCGCGCCATCGTTGCCCACCACTCGGTACTGGTGGTGGAGGCCTTCGGGTCGATCGAAAAAACACCGTTTGCGGAAGAGAAGGCCGAGGTTCCCGGGACGCATCACAAACTGGTGCGCGAGCTCCTGGACATCGAGAACTCGCTGACCGAGCGGAATCTCACGCAGGCCTGGCACGATCTCATCCAGATCAAGGAAGAGTCGCAGAAGATGTTCGAGCTGGGCATTCTCGATCTCGACGTGCGCGGAGGGGTGGAAATTCTCTACTGGCGAATCCTCGAGGACATCGCCAAGCGCGCCAGCGAGGACGAAGCCACCAATCTCTCGGAGGAAATCTCGAATGTCCGCCTCGAGCTGGCCGACCAGCACATCTGCAACTTCTCGGTCTTCCAGTCCCTGCTCGACCACTGGGCCCTGGGCCAACTCTTTCCCATTGTGCCCATCCACCGGCTCGACGAACGTCCCACCCTGGAGAGCACGCTCGTCGACATCACCTGCGACTCCGACGGTAAGGTCTCGAAGTTCATCGATACCGACGACGTCCGGGAAACTCTCCCCCTCCACGAAATCGGAACCGGACCGTACTACCTCGGGATCTTTCTCACTGGCGCCTACCAGGACATCATGGGAGACATTCACAACCTGTTCGGGCGCGTGAATGAAGTGCATGTCTTTCTCGATGAAGATGAGGAGGGCGGCTTCTATATCGAAGAAACAATCCCCGGCAACACCATCGCCGAGGTCCTGGGAATGACGCAGTACGACCGTAACGAACTTGAAAAAAAGATGAAAGCCCAGATCGACGCCGCCATCAAACAGGACCGGTTGAAACCTACCGAAGGCATGCGCCTGCTGGCCGATTACGAGCGCGGCCTTCGCGACCAGACCTACCTGACCTTCTGAATGAAACACCGCTCCGGTGGCGAGTCCCTCTGGGCGTCAGCAGCTGATTCCATGGGAATTATTCGATAGTTGGGGAACGCCGGTTTTTCAGGAATGCTCGCGCTCGACTCATCGTTTTGGATGCTAATAACAATCAACCAAGGAGAATGAACATGCGTAGATCCGTCGCGCTGGCAACAGTGCTCATTCTGGTGTTTACCGCCCAGCTTTTCGCCGTCGGCGAGGCCAGGATCACGGGAAAAGTTCTCGACGCCGAGGGCAACCCGATCGTAAACGCCACGATCGATGTGAACGCCACCGAAGCAAAGACCTGGCACCAGACCTTCAAAACGAACAAGAAGGGGGAGTACAGCATCTTCGTGCTCGACGGCACCATCCATTACAAGTTCACGGTGGCCAGCGATGGCTACGTTCCTTACGAAGAGACCATGAAGCTCATGCTCATTCCCGAGAAGAACGAACGTGATTTCAAGCTGAACAAAGTCGGCCAGGGACAGCCGGCCGAAGGCGGACAGCAGGTTCAGACCCAGCAGGCCAAGGCCGATCCGGCCGTCACGGCCTACAACGACGGCGCAGCTCTCGCCAACAACGGCGATGAGGCAGGGGCCATCCGGAAATTCGAAGAGGCAGTGACCCTGAACGATCAGCTCGGAGCAGGCTACTCCGCGCTGACCAGGATGTACGCGAAGAACAAGAACTGGAACAAGGCCATCGAGAACGGCCAGAAAGCACTGGCCATCGATCCCGATCAGCCGGACCTGAACTCCGTGCTCGCCGACGCCTATACCGAGACTGGCGATAAAACGAAGGCTGCCGAATACAGGAAGAAGGCCCCGGCCAATCCCGCGGCCCTGTTCAATGACGCCGCGCGGGCAATCAATGCCGGCAAGGACTCCGAGGCCGAACCGCTCCTGAAGCAGGCCATCGCCGCTGATGACACGTTCGCAAAGGCCTACTACGAGCTGGGGATGGTCTATGCGCGAATGAGCAAAAACGCCGACGCCAGGGCCAACCTGGAGAAGTACATAAGCCTGGAGCCGAACGGCAAGGATGTAAGCACAGCCAGGGAAATGATGAAGTACCTGCAGTAGATCCGATTTCGTTGCCGGGTCGTAGTAGAAGGGGCGGGAAACCGCCCCTTGTTTTGTTTGAAATCGGCGCGGACCTGGTTGCGTTACGGATGCTACGGAGGCCGCTTCACGGCGGATCACTTATGAAGAAATCAGTCTCGCTGTTCCTCGCACCTCTCATCCTTCTCTTCGCCGCCTGCGCCAGCAGCGCGAACTCCCGCGGCAATCTTATCGAACCCGAATTTATCGTTCATCAGATCGGCGGAACGGCCTTCGCCGCCCGTCACATCACCGGACCGATCTCCGTCAATCTTCAGGTGGACGTGATCAATCACTCGGACGAGGCGCTCCAGCTCGACCAGATGCGCATGGAAACCATCGGAGACGTCGGCGCCTATGTCATCGCCGCGCAGAATCGTCCTTTTGGCAAGACCATCGGGCCCGGCCAGCAGAGGACTTTCGAGCTCTGGCTTCCGGCGCAGGCCGAAGATACGATCACTGGCAACAACGGTCCAGTCACCGTCCGCGGAATCGCCTATTTCAGCTCCAGCATCGGCAAATTCCAGAAGATCTTCATCACTCAATTGAATGACGGAATGAACGGGCAGCGAGCGCCTCAATAGGGAGCGGGCGCGGTCGGTCATCGGGAACGAGGGTTGGGGTCTACACTCCGAACGGAGCGCCGCGTCATCCCGAACGTGAGGGGCTGTTGCCTGAATAAGCATACATTATTATATAGAGTTAGTATGATATAA
>JBDTRY010000268.1:0-5070 GCA_039931435.1 Acidobacteriota bacterium
CTGCACCGCGTGCGAATCCGTTGCGTCCTCTGGCGCGGTGAGAAATCTCGATCAGGTCATCCGCTGAATCGAAAAACAGCGTATGCACCCCGAACTCCTTTCCTACTCGCGAGGAGACGATCTGTGGGTTCCATTCTGACGCACTTCCCTCCTCGACTGCCGCGGCAATCTTCAATGACGTACCGCTTGGCGAGTCCTTCTTCCCGGCGTGATGCCGCTCCTCGATCCCGCAGTCGTAGCCTTCGAGCCGGCTCAGCAGCTCGCCCGCGCGTCGCGACAGAGAGAACATCACGTTTGCTCCGGGCGAAAAGTTCGAGGCCCAAACCACGGAGATCGACGCGGCCAGGCATTGCTCTCTGACGGTCTCCAGAGATTCGCTCCATCCGGTCGTTCCGATGACCAGATTCACTTTTTCGCTGCAGGCTGCATCGACCAGATCGGGAAGAGCGGTGGCGGTCGAGAAGTCGATGACGACGCCGGCACCGGCCAGATCCGGAGGGCTGTTGCTGGAAAGGCGGGCCACGACCTCGTGCCCGCGTTCGATGGCAATGGATTCCACGGCCTTGCCCATGCGCCCATATCCGTGCAGTGCGATCTTCATGAGGCGCCGGCTCCGACCGCTTCAAACAGGGCCTGATGCAGATTTCGCATCGTTGTCTCGGCCCGTTCCTGAGGAACAACGATACTGAAATTCAGTGCGGAGCTGCCCACGGAAAGCATGGTGATCGGAGTCTCTCCGAGGGCTGCAAAAATTCTCTGGCCCGTTCCGGGGTCGCTCAGGACTCCCCGCCCCACGAGTGCGATGATGGCCTGTCCCTTGCGAACCTCGACATTGGCGAAGGGACTGAGGTCCTCCTGAAGCTGTTCCAGGTGTTCTCCGGACTCCACGGTAAGCGACACCGAAACCTCGGACGTCGTGATCAGATCGACCGGGATTTTCAGACGGTCGAAGGCAGCGAAGATACGCGCCAGGTATCCGTGTGCTCCGAGCATCTTGTTCGAAGTGATGTGCACGGAGGTGATGTCCTTTTTCAAAGCGATGGCCCGCGGCCCGACGCCGCGTTCACCGTCCGCGGTGATGATCGTCCCGCGGCTGTCCAGATTGTGCGTATTCAGTACACGGATGGGAATCCCGGCCTCGACGGCGGGAGCGATGGTCTTCGGATGCAGAACCTTTGCCCCGAAATAGGCCAGCTCCGCAGCTTCTTCATAAGAGATGCGATCGATCACTCGCGCGCTGGCGATGACGCGGGGATCGCTGGTCATCATTCCGTCCACATCCGTCCAGATCTCGATCTCTTCAGCGCCGAGAGCTGCACCGATAATCGAAGCGCTGTAGTCCGAGCCGCCACGTCCCAGAGTGGTCGTGGCGCCGCTGCGCGCTCTGCCAATGAAGCCACCCATGACCGGGATGTGTCCCCGTTCGATCTCCGGAAGGAGAACGGCTTCCGCCGCTTTACGCGTCTCGTCCATGAGCGGCATCGCCCCGCCGAAAGTCTCGTCCGTGACCACGACCTGCTCGGAGTCGATATGCACACCAGGCAGGGTGTGCATGCGCATGGAGTAGGCGAAGAGAACTGACGAGAGTTTTTCACCGATGGCCACGATCTTGTCGTTGGCCCGCGGACTGACTTCACCCACGAGGGCGATGCCTTTGAGGATGTACCGGATCTGTTCGATGTGTTTCTGCAGTTGTGCGAGAAACGACTGCAGGTAATCGGACTTCTGCTGAACGAGCTGCAGGGCCACATCCTCGTGGCGCTGGCGGATGGAGTCGAGGATGGCCGCGGCGTCCTCGAATTCGCCCGTGGAGGCACGGTGCGCGGCGTCCACCAGACCGTTGGTCACTCCGGCCAGAGCGGAGACCACGACCACCGGCTTGCGCGGGACGGCGTTGCCGACGATCTGAATGGCGCGCTGCACGCGTTCCGAATCACCTACGGACGTGCCGCCGAACTTGATGACGATCATGCCCGCTCCGTCACGGCAGGAGGTCCATGGCCTTGAGAAGCTCGGCGTTGAGAAGTGCTGCGCCGGCCGCTCCGCGTATGGTGTTGTGCACCAGGGCCACCATGCGCAGATCGAGAATAGGGCAGGGACGAATCCGTCCCACGGAAACAGCCATGCCCTTTTCCAGCTCGCGATCGAGGCGCGGCTGGGGGCGATCCGGCTCCTCCATTACATGAACTGGCTGCGACGGCGCGGAAGGAAGCCCGAGGCGTTGCGGTTCGCCGCGGAAAGCGGCGATCGCCGAACGGACCTCGTCGACGAGATCCTTTCCGGCCGAGCCGAGCTGGGCCTTGCTGCGCTCGCCGACGGAAAGGGAGATGGTCATCAGATGACCGTCGATCACGGCCACGCGATTGGCCTGGGCCGAGATCGTGAACACGGCGTCCTGAAAATGCTGGCCAGTCCAGTTGCCCAGAATGCGCTGCGGCTCACTTTCGATTTTCTTCTCCTCGTCGCCGATGAAGGGGACGACGTTGTCCAGGATGGCGTAAGAGGAAACCCCGGAGTATCCCGCACCGGAGATGGCCTGCATGGTGGTCACATGCAGCGCGGAGATTCCCAGGAGGCGATCGATGGGGGCGATGGCCATCGTCAGTCCCACCGTCGAGCAGTTGGGATTGGTGACGATGAATCCTGCGCCGCCGCGTCTGCGTTTCTGAGCTTCGATGGCCCCGAGGTGTTCGGGATTAATCTCTGGGATGAGTAGCGGGACGTCGGCATCCATGCGGTGATTCTTCGAGTTGGAAACCACCGCCGCTCCTCGGTTGGCGTAATCCTCTTCCGCCTCACCGGCCACCGAAGAATCGAGTGCGGAAAAAATGAGCGCCGACTCCAGCTCCGCGCCCAGCGACTTCACGGAGAGCGCCGCGGCACCGCCGTGCATGGGCGTGTTCAGACGCCACGCAGCGGCCTCGCCGTACGGTCTTCCCGAGCTGCGATCGGAAGCCACGACCTCGTGCAGCCGGAACCAGGGATGCTCTTCGAGCAACTGAACAAAGCGCTGCCCGACAGAGCCCGTGGCGCCGAGGACGGCAACGGGGATTTTCTCCTGCGCCGAGCTGGTACTCGGGCGGGAAAGGGTCTGTGCTTCGGTCATCACGGCTCAGCCTGCAAGAAGCGTGAAAGCGTGTGGACAGTCAGAGCATGAATGCAGAGGGGGTCTGGAGTTCCAGGGCAGCGCAGCAAATCTGTCATCCCGAACGAGCGAAGCGAGGAGGGATCTCCTCGTGGTTCAACGACATCGCGATTTTCACCCGAGATCCCTCGCCTTCGGCTTCGGGATGACACGCCCTGAGAGTCGTGTCATTCCTTACGCAACCGCGGGCGCAGCGTTCGAACGCCGCTGCGCGGCCCCCGCCCCACCAAATTCCGGAGGTACAATCGCCTCCATTCCACGCAGGGGGACCCATGGCTGAAGTAACTCTGGACAGGGTGGCGAAACGGTACGGCGACGTGGCCGTCATCGAGAACATGAACCTCGACATCCACGACCATGAACTGATGGTCCTGGTTGGACCCTCGGGATGCGGAAAATCAACCGCTCTGCGCATGATCGCCGGTCTGGAAGAGATCTCCGACGGGACGATCTCCATCGGCGGAAACGTCGTCAACGATCTTCCGCCCAAAGAGCGGGACATCGCCATGGTCTTTCAGAGTTACGCGCTCTATCCACACATGACCGTCCGCGAAAATCTGGAGTTCGGTCTGCGCATGCGCAAGACCCCGGCGGCAGACCGGGACGCGCGCGTGGCCGAGGCCGCGGAAATCCTGGGGATTACGCATCTTCTGGAGCGCAAGCCGAAGGATCTCTCCGGAGGGCAGCGGCAGCGTGTGGCCGTGGGCCGGGCCATCGTCCGCCAGCCGGCCGTGTTTCTATTCGATGAACCGCTTTCCAACCTCGACGCCAAACTCCGCGTGCAGATGCGCGCCGAGATCACGCGCATTCAGCAGCGACTGCAGACTACGTCCGTGTACGTGACCCACGATCAGATCGAAGCGATGACCATGGGCAGCCGCATCGCTGTGATGAACGGGGGCACGATCCAGCAGCTGGGAACGCCGCTGGAGGTCTACGACAAGCCGCGGAACCTGTTCGTGGCCCAGTTCATCGGAACGCCGCCGATGAATTTCGTGAAGGCGACTATCGTCGAAAACGGGGCGACGCTGAAGGGGACGTCCTTCGACATCCCCGTGCCGCAGAAGCTGAGATCGTCCACGGCAGCGCATGATGGAAAGGCCGTGGTGGTGGGCATCCGCCCGGAGAACATTCACGAACCGGGCGTGGCATCGCGTGGAGAAGTCGCTCAGGTGTCAGCGACGGTGGAACTGGTCGAGCAACTGGGAAACGAAGTGATCGCTCACACACGAGCAGGCGAGTATCTGCTCGTGGCGGCCTTCGAGCCGCACACCGTGCCGAAGAGTGGCGATGCCGTCGAGCTGCAGATCGAAACGGAGTTCCTGCACCTCTTCGACGCCGAGACGGAGAAACGGCTGTAGTCCACGAGCGAACCGCCGCGACGTGTCATCCCGAACTAGCGAATTGCACGCCGGAGGCGTGCCGGAACTTAGCCGGTGGTAAGCGCCTACAGGCGCGCCACCACCGGACCGCGATGGTCCGGACAACCTCGCACCCCGGAGGGGTGCCGGAGATTCAACGACGCCTCGCAGCCTTCATTGCCATTCCACTCAAAAGGGTCTACCGGATTGCCCTCCGTGCAGGAAGGGCTGACGGTGAATCTGGTTTTCCCGGACGTGGCCTGGGAGGAACTGCATCCACGGCGTTGAAGCTTCGGCCTGCATTCGCGGCATCGCCAACCCTCGGCGCGTCGTAGAATTCCTCCTACACCGGAACGTGAACCAGGGAGGTGCTCTCATGCGCCATTCGATTCGCTCGATCCTGCTGTCCGTGCTGTTCGCCGCCGTTGTCTCTGCGCCGGTCCTCTCCGCGCCTGCGAAGCAGCCCATGACTCGGGAGCAGGCCCGAAAGTTCCTCGCGGACCACGGTGATCCGGAGACGCCCGACGGTCTGCTGGCAGTCCTGGAGACGTCGATTCCCAATCT
>JBDTRY010000269.1:0-5055 GCA_039931435.1 Acidobacteriota bacterium
TTCTCACGAGTGTCGATAACTTGTCAGGGCAGGATCTTTATGCCGCGTGCCCGCCGTTATTTTATCGTGACATTCTCCTCGGCCCGCTGCGAGCGGATGGGAAGCTCGACGACGAAGGTCGTGCCCTTGCCCGTCTCTGAGTTCACCGTGATTTCCCCTCCATGCATGCGCACGATCTCCCGTGTGATGAACAGGCCCAGTCCCGTTCCTTTCACGTCCTGACCTTCTTCTTCCAGGCGGTAGTAGCGTTCGAAAATCAACGGGATCTTGTCGGGTGCAATGCCGTTTCCCTGATCGGTGACGTTGAGAACGATTCGAGACTCACTCTGGCGAAGCCCGATCGAGATCGGGGATGATTCGGGCGAGTACTTCACGGCGTTGGAAATGAGATTCTCGACGACCTGATTGAGACGGACGGGATCACCGTCGAGGTTCGGGAGAAGCTCGCCGACCTGCACGTCAATGGACCTCTGCGCCGTGGCTTGATAGCGGCGGGCAACCTGGGTGACGATGGCTCCCAGGTCGACCTGCCTCAGAAACATGGAAAAGCGTCCCGCACTCATCTTCGACGCGTCCAGCAGGTCCTCGGTCAGGCGGAGAATCCTGGCACTTTCCTCCTGGATGACAGCAATGGCATCGGCCGCTGCCGACTGGGAATCATCTTTCAGCAGGCCCTCGCGGGCCAGGGTGGCATAGCCACGAATGGACGTGAGCGGGTTCTTGATCTCGTGCGTCACCAGCGACAGGAAATTGTCACGTTCCTTCTGTGCCGCGCGCTCGCTCTCGAAAAGCTGGGCGTTGCGTACGGCGATTGCAGCCTGGCCGGCGATGGTCTGCAGCAGCCGGAAATGCGCCCGTCCATAGACGTCCGACTCGTAACTCTGAACGCAGATTGCCCCGAGGACTTCGTCGGCGAACTTCATCGGAGCGATCACCAGCGATTTCGGGCGGCGGCGTCCTCGGAACGAATCATCGGAAACGATCTCCCGTTCCCTCTCATTCTGCTCGTAGTGGATCAGTTCTCCGGAAGAGATGGCTTTGCTCGTCAGTCCGGCCCCCTGAGGAATGCTCCTGCGGGTCAGCTCGGTCCCTGTCTCCGAGAGAAAGATCATTTCGATGGACTGCGTCTTGCTCCCACCGAGGGCGATGAAAAAGCCATCCCATAGAAGAACCTTTCGCGTCTCCCGGGCGATAATCCCGAAAATTTCCGGAAGATTCAGCGAGGCGTTGATGAGCGTGCCGATGCTGTTGATGGCCTTCAATTCGTTGTTCCCTGATTTCAGACTCGTGTTCAGGCGCAATATGACCGCCGCTCCGGCCAGCAATCCGAACGTGAATGTCGAAGCGATGGCATAGCCACCGATGGCTGGCGCCAAAAGCCTGATGGCGATGGCGAACGGGATTCCGATGAGAAAGGAAATTGTTACCCAGAGGGTATTCGCCGGCCATATCCGCGGGCGCCCTTCCGCCATCCCTGTCCGTGCGTATGCGGCCATATACGTCAGCGCCGAACTGCTCAACAGGTAGAAAAGAGCGAACACCGTGACCCTGGGGATCGGACCGTGGACGACAGGACGGTAGAGAACCGGTGACTGAAAAATGAGCATCGTCACCACGCCACCTGCCAGGCAGGACAGTACATGCTGTCCGGCGTTGAAGGCTGCGAACATGAAAGTCTGTACCGAGTTTCTTCGGATGCGCTGTACGACCCAGACGGTAAACTGAGCGAGAGCCGCCATGGCCGCTGCCGCCGTAGCGCCGGCGATCAGGAAATACACGAAGAGAAAAGCGGAAGAGATGGAAAAGTACGAGCCGGGAGAAACACGGACGAGGAAGAAGCTATCGGCGCTGGCCACCAGAAAGGCAAAGAGGAGCAGCCATCCGGGGTGATCGGGCGGATGAAGGAGCAGAAGGGGCAGAAGGGTTGCCAGTGCGGCGACGGCGATCCCCCACCTCACGGCCACCGCCGCCCTGGGAAGCTGAGCACTGGGAGTCCGCCGTCCCAGAGCGGTCATTTCACCTATATTTGGAGTGCCCATCGTGGTGGCGAACGGCGCGGCAGGCGCGTCAGGCTCGGCGGATTGGATCATGATCCAAGTTCCGGTCCAAGTCGAGCCCCAGCGGTCTCAGCACACTTCTGGCCCCGATCATGGATCTGCGTCGTCTCGGAAAACTCTGAGATTTCCTGACAATCCACCCCGTCGCCGCGGAGTAGGCCGCTGATCGTCGCTGTTCTGGGAGCGGATGGGGAAACGACCTGAAGCAACCCGAGAACGTCGTTTACTGACGGCGCTCGCCATGCTGCTGTTCACCTTCGCGGCGCTCACTCCCTCAGTGGCCATGGCCTGGTGCTGCGATTCGCCGTCGAGTCCGACAACCGACTCCATGCCTTCCGGCTGCCACATGGCCATGGACGACGTCGACTTCGGACCAGCTCACGAGACCGCAACTCCGGCCGCAGCCATGAACCACCCTCTACCGTTGCCCTCCATTCTCCGCAACGGAAAACAGTTGCGCTGCGTCTTCCCATCAGAACGCTCGACGAATGACCCCGGCCGCATGCCTCGAAATCTGATCAGCCACGGCAGCGCCAGCTACCCACCTGACGTAGGCCTGACCATCTTTCACACCAATCTCCTCATTTGATGCTGCTCGTACGTTGAGCTTCTGCTTCCGAGTCACTTCGGCCCGGAAGACCCATTTCAACTTCGAGGAGTCAATCAAATGAATCACCGTTCTATCTCGATTTTCACGGGCTGCGCCGTCGCGCTCCTGCTTGCGTTCCCTGCCGCTGGCCAGATGCACGCGCACCCGAGTCCCACTCCGGCATCAACCACCCCGGAGCCCTCCCAAACTTCTATTCAGGGCACGGAGAACGCAAGTTCCTCTCATGCAGATCAGGATGAGACAGCGGCCAACCTCATGCGCCAGGCCTCGGGCACCAGCACCAATCCGGAAGCTGCGCCGATGCCCATGCAGATGTTCCGGAAAAATGACTGGACGCTGATGCTGCACGGTTCGGCGTTCATCAATCAGACATGGCAAAGGGGTCCGCGAGGAGCCGACAAGTTTTTCTCCACGAACTGGATCATGGGGATGGCCGATCGCAAGCTCGGAGGCGGACACCTCATGCTTCGTTCCATGCTCAGCCTGGAGCCGGCGACCATTACCGATGAAGAGTATCCGCTCCTGTTCCAGACCGGCGAAACCGCCCACGGGTCCCCACTACATGACGCACAGCATCCGCACGACTTTTTCATGGAGCTGGCAGCGGAGTTCATGCACCCCATCGGAACTGATGCTCAGGCGTACATCTATGTTGCGCCCGTCGGCGACCCCTCCCTCGGTCCCGTGGCATTCCCCCATCGAGCGTCGGCCGCAGACTTGCCCCAGGCTTCGCTCGGACATCACGTCGAGGATTCGACACACATCGCCTTCAACGTACTGACCGCCGGCGTGAAAATCGGCTCATTTGGCGGAGCGGTGAGCGGGTTCCACGGCGCCGAACCGGACGAAAATCGCTGGGACATCGAGGGGGGAGCAATCGATTCCTGGGCCGCCCGTGTGACGTTCGACCCCAGCCCGAACTGGAGCGGCCAGATTTCCACCGGACATCTCTCGAACCCCGAACGCCTCGAGCCCGGTGACATTCAGCGCACGACCGTATCCGTCTCCCGGTCCGCTCCCATCGACGGGGGGATGTGGTCTTCGTCGCTCATCTTCGGCCATAACGACAAGGATCAGGGGAAATCCAACAACGCCTGGACGGCGGAAACTGTCCTTCAGTTCAAAGAAGTCAACTACTTGACCGCACGAGCCGAACAGGTGGACAAGGATGAATTGTTCACCGATGAAGACGTGCCTCCGGCGATCGCCGCCGCTTCGTTCAGTGTTCGCGCCCTGACGGCCGGCTATACGCGAGATCTCTGGAACAATCGGTGGATCGCCGGCGGCGTGGGCGGGAACGTGACCCTCTTTCAGATTCCCTCAGCGATCCGGCCCTACTACGGCAACCACCCGATGGGTGCGAATCTTTTTCTGCGACTGCGAAGCGCGGGGGGCCATGGTGCCATGCACATGCCGGGCATGTAGCCCCATGCCGCGACGAGTGTGTCGCTCGTGTGCAATCGCCGAGACTAGTCACGCTGCTCAGGGTCCGGACCTCGCCGATGCCGTTTCTCAACGGCCGCTGGACTTCCTCACCGTCGTCGCCGGGGAGATGTCTGCGACCTCGGCGCCCACTGAGCGTATTTCTCGTGGTCAGCGTGGACTGCGCCCCTGAGCGCCATCGGCCCGTCAGCGGCCAGAGCGCTTCCTTCGGCGAGAAGAAACAGAAATCCGGGCGTCGAACTTGTATTCAGTTCGCCGGGGTCATGGTTGCGGAAGGCATGGGATGTTGTGCACGGCGTAATTTGAAAGGATGACGAGGTCCAGGGAATCCCCGAAACCATCTCCATTCAGATCAGCCATGGCAGCCGGCGCCAGGAACGGTGGGGTTCCGGCGTTGAGGTTGTGAACGACGTAATTACTGAAGATGACAAGATCGCTGGCGTCGGCGACGCCGTCGAGATTCAGATCTCCGAAAAGGCGCACGGTCAGATTGCTCGTTGCTGAGCCGACGTTTCCGGACGCGTCCGAGAATCGGAAGGCGACACTCGTGGTTCCCGCCGGGAAAAACGTCGTAGCGGTGACATCAGCTCCGCCGACCTGCGCAACAAGATGCGTCGTCGAGGCGCTGCACTCGTCTGCTCCGGTGCCACCGGCCAGAAACGCGGCAATCGCAGGGTCGCTGGCGGCATCTGTACCGCCGTTTCCACCTGAACACATTGATTGGATCGCTGTAGTGGACCCGGGCGCGGTCACAACCGGAGGCGTTTCATCCGCGTCCACGGTGAAAGGCACAGATGAGACGCCGGCGTTGCCGAACGGATCGTTGACGGTAATCGTCGAGGCTCCGGGAGCGCTGACCTCCGATGTACTGAGGTCTGCCTGGAGTTGCGTTGCGCTCACGAAGCGCGTCGTCAATCCCGAACCATTCCACCGCGCTGACGAGCC
>JBDTRY010000270.1:0-4969 GCA_039931435.1 Acidobacteriota bacterium
TTGCGTTCGATTCGAGCCTGAAGGAGACGGAAGCGGAGGGCAGTCGTGATGGGATTTCTGAGGATCGCGGAGGTACCTAGTGGCGTGTATTGGACAAATTGGTACTACCCTGACTTGGTCTCGACGCCGTGAGCGTTGTTGCGCCTCCTCAGCATAGGAGCCGCTATGCCTGCGTCGGCGCGCCTAGCTCACGTCGCCGATTCCTGCGTCATCTGGTACCAATTCATCCAATACACGCCACTAGAAAGCTGAACTGCCCCTTTCCTCCACAGATCATCAGGGCATTCGCGCTCGGCATTCTGATGGCAGCAGTCATGCGATGCTCCGGAGAACCCCGCCAGGCAGCGGTTGAGACCCCGGCGGTGCGGGGGGAGGCGTTTTTCCTCACGCACTGCGCGAGCTGTCATGGACCGCACGGAAGGGGTACCGCTCTGGCGGCGTCCACCAGGCCTCCGGACTTCCAGTCTCCGGCATGGCAATCATCCCGGACGGATGAACAGATTCTGCAGACGATCGTACGAGGGAAACCGGGCACGGCCATGCTGGGCTGGCCCATGCTCTCGAACCAGGAGCGTGTCGATCTCGTGGCTTTCATCCGCTCCCTCGGCAGCGGGTCGGACGCGACCCGAACGAATGGCGGCGGCTGAGCAAGCCCGCCGCCATTCACTCAGTTTCCGCTTACCCCGGACGACGTAGAACCAGATAGGCGCCGGGTGAACCAAGTGAAAACGACTTGCCGTCGGTCGACCCGAAGGAATCGACCAATTCGAGTCCGGCAACCTCAGCCAGTTCGATCAATTCCCGAAGCGTGTGGATTCGGAACTGCGCTCGCCGGCGATCCAGAATTCCATCCCGCAGAAACGAGTACTCCGTGCGCAGAGTCCCCGAAGCGCAGTCGAGCTGCGAATCGATGAACATGATCGAATCGCTGAAGGGAAACCAGCGACGTGGCTGAAACTGCGGATAGAGAGACTCCGCTACGAGCCTCGATTCCAGAATGAAGAGAGCGCCAGGTCTCAACGCGCGGAACACCGATTCCAGGAAAGCGCGATTGCCGGCGTCCTCAAAGTAGCCGAAGCTGTTCCCGAAGCAGAAGGCCGCGGCAAACAAGTTGTCGCAGTGAAAGCTGCGCATGTCCTGCTGATGAAACTCCGCCGGGAGGTTCTCCTGGGCGGCAGTGGTCCGGGCATCGTTGAGCAGCTCTGTGGCGAAATCAACGCCTTCCGAAATGTAGCCGCGCCGGGCCAGTTCTAGGCTGAGGCGCCCATCACCACAGGGCACGTCCAGAATCCGTTCGCCAGGTTCGAGCCCGAGCGTACGGATCAGAAATTCACATTCGGCAGAGGTTTGCTCCGCCGTCGCCAGTTGCCGCACAACGTCAGCGGCGGGGCCTGTGAAAAAGTCACGCCACCAGTCATGTTGTTCCTCGTTCATTTCAATCATCCTCATAGATCCGAGGCGATGGCGGACGCATAGAAATCGGCCCGCGACCATCGCTGAAAAATTGTGGGGGATCGATTGCGCAGCCGAAGCGGCGCAATCGTTCAGAGGCGGGACGCAGCGCCGGAGCGCGCGTCAAAGGTCAGAAGCGATCTGCAGGATGGAAATGCATATTCCGGCCATTATTCTACCGACTGGATTCAGTTCGGGCAACAGGAAAGCTCGCGGAGTGACATCACCTTTGGAGAGCCGCTCCCGAGGCGAGAATAAGTCACGCCAAACTGAGCGATGCCGAGATCGAAGTAATCATCGAATCGTTCGAAGCATTCAAGAACCAATTCGCACGAGAAACTTCGCGTGGCGAGGATATGCGATTGCCACTGCAGGGGAGAACCTCCGGGCCAGACTGCGTGAGGCGAAGAAAGGCTGAGTAGGGCCGAGGCCGTCAGGGCGTCCCGTACCACCGAGCCATGACCTCTTCCGCTGGCTTGCCGCGGGGCGTAAATCCGTTACGACCGTCGCCGGCGTCAGCCTAGTGTGGAAACCATTTCCAGAAGTAGGCTCCTGCAAACCAGGGACGCTTCCAGAAGACTCGGAAGAAGGCTTCATAGCAGCGGGCCTGTGTCTCCGGATCACTGGAAAGGTCCAATCGTTTCGGCCACTGCCAGGGCTCGATGGCCGCGTCGGGGGCACTGCGGTAACCGATCTCCGTGAACTGAACCGGTTTCCCGTAACGGGCCTGGACAGCTTCGATCGAACGCAGATGCGTGGCCCATCCTGTCACGAGATCGTCGACGATGGGGCGAACCTTCTTTGTCAAAGGGAAGTACGCCTGAATGCTGATGCTGTCGAGGTCGTTCCAGAAGGTGACCTGTTCGAACTCTCCCCAGTTGGCGCTGTAGGTCAGCTTGCCTCGGTAGACGGCCCGCACCGATGCGATGATTCTCCGCCAATCCTCGGCACGGGTGATCGTCGTACCACCGAGCTCCGTTCCAATCGATAACTCTTCGATTCCCAGCCGCTGCGCCAGCTGTGCGTAATGAAGGATGAAATCGTGATACGACGAGAACCAGGCATTCCAGTCGCTCTCGCTGCGCATGGCGATCTCGCCGCTCCACACTCCGCCGCGAATCCAGATGTGCGGCTTCAGAAGAGTGTGAATCCCCGAGCGACGGGCCAGCAGCGTGGTCGATTCGATTCCCTGATCACGCTCTCCCCAGTAACCGCCGTTCCCCGAAAACCGCACCTCCGTTGAACTGCCACTCGTTTGCCAGCCGAACGGCGTCTGCACGATCCAGTTGACGTGATCGGCGATGAGCGGTTGAAAGTCAGCAGCGGTGATCTCCGAGCCTGCGACGAAGTTCACTCCGCGACGCTTCCCTTCCACTGCAGCCCCTTGACCCGGCGGTAACGGAGGCGGAGTGGCGCGTGATGCAGCTTCACGGATACAGGAAACGAGAGTGAGCAGGATCGATAGCGCGATCGGCGGAACTTGCAGCATTCTCCGACGAACAGCGGCATTGAAGAAGGTGGTAGTTGCTCTCATCGAGTCTTTCAGAACGATCGAACGAACGGTCCATCCACCCAGTGCACGCTGGCGCCCCTGCCTTCGATGACCAGCGCTCCGATGTATCCAACGCCAGGTTCGAGGTGGGCCATGGACCAGCGACGCTCCTCTGCCGGGTCGAGCTCCACGCTGATCAGCCGCGGCTCCAGACAAGGATCGACGACGACTCTGAACTGACTCAAAGGCCGCGTCAGTCCCTCGCCCGTCGCTTTCAGATAGGCTTCCTTCCGGGTCCAGCAGGCCAGAAACGCCCGGTCCCTCTCTTCTTCGGTGATGGCCATGAGGTCCCGCGTTTCCCCGGGAGAAAAAAAACGGTGCGCCAGCTCTTCGGCGTTGGCGATGGAGCGAAGAGATTCGATGTCCACTCCCACCTGACGGGAGAGAGTGACTGCCAGGACCGCCAACTCCTCTGAATCAGATTGATTGAAGGAGATGGTGAACGGAAGTGACGGCTTTCCTTCCGGACCGTAATTGAATCGCAGCGCGGCCGGATCGCGATCGAGATACCAGCTAAGCGTGCGCCGCATGAACGCCCGCGCGTGAATGAACCGGCGGGCGTGTCTCGGAAAACGGAATCGGTCAGCCCGTTCTCTCTCATCCACGGATAGAAGCGCGCATCCCTCCTCGAGTGCCGACGAATCGATGTTCAGCGAGGTGGCAAGGAGATCGATACGGTCGTGAGAGAGCGACGGCCGTTTATCAGGGAGTGGTTGAAGCGGCACGATCCCGTGCAGTATCCCACGCCGGCTCTGGAATGCGTCGTCTCTGAGTTGAGGGAACGCTCGAGCCTCTCGCGATCAGGCCACGGCCGGATTCACTATCAGGATCGAATCCCACTGCTTACGCCGCCGCGAGTCGAGCAGATCCTGTGAAACCTGTTCGGCGATCAGGTCGCGTAGCGGCGAGGATCGAATCTCTTCACCGTCTGTAAAGCGCAGCCCTGAGAGGTACGTGACGGCCTGTTGTTCAGAGGATTTTTCCAGCCGGCAGCGAACGACCCGACAGGAAAGAATGACCCGCCGACTGTTCCATTCAAAGTCCAGCCGCATCTGCTTTCCTGACGTGAGGGCGAAATCATGCTGGACACGGGCACCACTGATGCTGAGGTCGACAATACCTACCTTGCCGTTGGCCACAGTTGCTCGCAGAGGACGATCGAAATGAATTCGCTGCACGGTCCTGCGTTCTCGGGATTGCATTCGGGGATCCTTCTCCAACGCGGACCAGAATAAATCGGAAACCGCCGGGCCACAAGATACTTTTGGTAATGGAATGGCGGTTGTGATGAGGGTCACAATCGTCCCGGGAGCTGACGGCGGGGATGAATGTCGGAGCCGGCCCGTTCCCGTGACAAGATCGATTTTACCCTGCCGTACGCCCTCCGAGAGAATCACCGCCGGCCAACCCTTGAAGTCGGCTCAAACCCTGCGCCGCCGGGTTCTCCCGGCGGCCGCATGCCCGTTCTGAGGAATCAAGCAGAAGTGAGATGGATGGGGTTAGTGCTGGAGGTTGTCGCTATTGCAGCGGAATTGTGAGGTGGATCGGGCAGCGGCCGTCGATTGAACCGGTTCAGCCACAACATCCGAGAGAAGACTTGGCCGGGATTCGGGTCCCCGCTTGTCGTCCCCCGTATCGAAGGAGGAGGAAAAACCGCCCTCTGCTGAACTCATGGTCATATTAATAACCGTCCGGATATTCGGCAATTCCCCCTCCCGATCGTCTTTGGGATTGAAAATGTGAACGAACGGTCACAGCTCGCATACGGCTTTGCAGAAAAACACACAGGGCGCTTGTCATCCTGAGACAACCTCTGAGGGAGCGCAGCGAGCGAAGGATCTCCTCAACGAGGAATGGGCTGGCAAGAAGAGATCGTCCGCTCGACGCTCAGGATGACAGCCGGCCATAGAGTTTCTTCACTCTGGTTCGGCGTTCACGCCGTTCCTCCGCTCGGGATGCAATAGG
>JBDTRY010000271.1:0-4964 GCA_039931435.1 Acidobacteriota bacterium
GTGAGTCACCGACCGGACGAATTACCCTCGTGGACTGATCGCCACTCCTGGCGTCTCCTCGCAGACCTGTCCGATTCAATCCCACTCCCTACCATGTCATCCAGACGAACGAAGCGAGGAGGGATCTCCCGCTCGTGTAGCGACGACCATCCCTGCGGCACAGTAGATCCCTCGCCGCTTCGGGATGCGAGGGCCCTGGTATTGGCCGCTTTCCCGACCCGTCCTTATTCGCGATCGGCCTGTCCGGCCAGATACTCCGGTGTGAAGATCTCGTCGATCTGTTTCTCCGAAAGAAGCTTTCGCTGGCGAAGGAGATCCGGAATTGCCACTCCGCTCTTCGCCGACTCTTTGGCGATCTCCGCCGCTTTTGCGTATCCGATGATCGGATTCAAAGCCGTGGCCAGAGCGGGCGAAGTGACGTAATAGGCTCTGCAGCGCTCGCGGTCCGCACCGATTCCGGAGATGCACTTGTCCACGAACACCGGAATGTAATTCTTGAGAATCTCGACGGAAAAAAGAATCTCGAAGGCCATGACCGGCATCATCACGTTCAATTCGAGCTGTCCAGCCTGGACGCAGAAAGCAATGGTGGTGTCCGAGCCGATGACATGGAAGCAGATCTGATTCATGCATTCCAGCATGGAAGGGTTCACTTTGCCGGGCATGATCGAGGAACCGGGCTGCACGGCCGGCAGGGTGATTTCGGCCAATCCGGTGTGTGGTCCCGAGGCGAGGAGACGAAGGTCATTGGTGATGCGCGTCAGTTCGAGCGCCAGATTGCGAAGCGCTGCGGACACGGCCGAGATCGGGAGCTGCGACTGCATCGATTCGCGAAGATCGCCTACCGCCTCGAGCTGAATGCCGCTGAGCCGCGAGAGGTTGTCAACGACGCGATAGCGATAGCCGAGCGGCGTGTTGATTCCCGTGCCCGTAGCCGTTCCGCCGATGCCCAGCTCCCGTAACTCCGTAGCCGCGTCCGCGAGAAGTGACGTCGCCCGGCGCACCGCCGCCGCCCAGGCCTTGAACTCCTGCCCCAGCGTCACGGGCACTGCATCCTGAAGATGCGTGCGTCCCGATTTGATCACGTCAGCAAATTCGTTCCCCTTCTCGTCGAGTGCGATTCCCAGCCGCTCCAGAGCTGAAAACAGTTCGGGAAGAACGAGCAGCAGGGCCAGACGCATCGCCGTCGGAAAGGTGTCGTTCGTGGACTGGGCCATGTTCACGTGGTCGTTCGGATTGACCGGCTCATACTCACCGAGTTTTCCTCCAAGTTTCAGGTTGGCCAGATTGGCCACGACCTCGTTGCAGTTCATGTTGAACGAGGTGCCGGCACCCGCCTGAAACACATCCACCACGAACTGATCGCGATAGTCTTCGCTGATAGAGGCGCCTCGCTCCGCCCGCGCTCGCTCATCGTGTTGCCTGAGGCGGCGCCCGCTCCTGGCCTTCTTTCCCTCCCTGGTCAATTCCGCGAACGAAGGAGAGTTCCCCAAAATCAGATCGCAGGAATCGGAGATGGCCTGGGCCATCTTCCGATCCATCTCCCCCATCTCGAAGTTCGCCAGCGCCGCCGCCTTCTTCAGCAGAATGAAGGCCCGGATGAACGCCGGATGCGCGCGCAGGCCGCTGACCGGGTAGTTTTCGACAGCCCGCTGCGTCTGGGCTCCATACAGCGCGTTTTTGGGAACGCGCACCTCCCCGAGCGTATCTCTTTCGGCCCGGAAGGATTGCTGCTTGATGGCCATGACTACCTCCGTAAAAACCGGGAGCAAGGATACTGCCGCCCGTCCGTCCAGTCGACCCAGGGCGTAAGCGGCGAGAGGCGACGGGGTGGGGAGGGGCGCGAGGAGAGGCAGGTGTCATCCCTGCCTGCGGAGGAACGTCGCAGGCGCCGGTGCTGGGGTAACGACACAATTACCATTGCGTCATCCTGAAGCGTCGAGTGAAGGATCTCTTCTACCTTCCCGGCCGCTATCAATCGAAGGGCACCATTCTCGTTGAAGAGATCCTTCGGTCGCTGCGCTCCCTCCAAAATGACAAGCTCTCTATCCCGCTCAAGAATGATGGGCGTTAATTTTAGAAGGCTGGAGTTCGCCCGAAGCTCAACCGCCTCGCGTAATCTCAGAGTCTCTCAGAAATGAATCCCGGCAAGCTGCTGTTGAATAGGAGGAATCTTAGTGCATTGTTATCACATCTTTACCAAATCCAGAGCGGGCCGAATTGGTCGCTGAAGGCGGGAACCATTGAATATCAACAAGTTAACAGTCAAAGCCCAGGAAGCGCTCGTCGAGGCGCAGAACCTCGCTCGCCAATCGGGACATGCCGAGCTGACCCCCGAGCATCTGTTCGTCGCGCTCCTGCGGCAGGAAGGTGGAATCGTTCCCCCGATTCTCTCCAGGATCGGAGTCGATCCCGCAGCGCTGGAAACCGAAGTGGGGGCCGATCTGTCCCGTCGCGCGCAAATGTCCGGCTCGACCGGCGAGCCGCAGATGTCTCCATCGCTCCGAAAAGTGTTCGACGCCGCGTTCGCGGCGGCGAAGGACTTCACGGACGAATTCGTCTCCACCGAACACATTCTCATCGGAATGACCGAGGTGCGAGGCACGGGGCTGAGTGGAATCCTGGCTGGACAGAAAGTCACAAAGGACGCTGTCCTTCAGGCACTGCAGGCGGTGCGTGGGAATCAGAGAGTCACCGACCAGAACCCGGAGGACAAGTACCAGGCCCTGGAGCGGTACGCGCGCGATCTCACGGAGCTCGCCCGCCGAGGAAAGCTCGATCCTGTCATCGGCCGCGACGAGGAGATCCGCCGTGTCATCCAGGTCCTCTCCCGCCGCACGAAGAACAATCCCGTGCTCATCGGAGAACCGGGCGTCGGCAAGACTGCGATCGTCGAGGGCCTGGCTCGGCGAATCGAAGAAGGTGACGTCCCGGAAGGGCTGAAGAACAAACGCGTGGTATCGCTCGACCTCGGGGCCCTCATCGCCGGGGCCAAGTACCGTGGCGAGTTCGAGGATCGGCTGAAGGCCGTGATCAAGGACGTGGAGGAAGCCGCAGGAAGCGTGATCCTCTTCATCGACGAACTGCACACGCTCGTGGGAGCAGGTGCCGCCGAGGGATCGATGGACGCCTCCAACCTGCTCAAGCCAGCTCTGGCTCGAGGCGAGTTGCGCGCCGTCGGGGCCACGACACTCAACGAATATCAGAAGTACATCGAGAAAGATGCCGCTCTGGAACGCCGCTTTCAGCCCGTGTATGTCGGCGAGCCTTCGCTGGAAGACACCATCGCCATTCTCCGGGGACTGAAGGAGCGTTACGAAGTTCACCACGGCGTGAAGATCCAGGACTCCGCCATCGTCGCTGCGGCGACGCTCTCCAACCGTTACATCACCGACCGCTTTCTTCCTGACAAAGCCATCGACCTGATCGATGAGGCTTCCTCACGCCTGCGAATCGAAATCGATTCGATGCCCACGGAGATCGACGAGATCGAGCGCCGGGTCATTCAACTGCAGATCGAAAAGCAAGCCCTGGCCAAGGAGACCGATTCCGCATCTCGCGAGCGCTTGAATTCGATCGAATCGCAGCTCGCGGACCTGCAGGAAAAATCGTCGGGATTGAAAGCCCAGTGGGAGAACGAAAAAAAGGGTATTCAGTCGATTCGCAATCTAAAAGAAAAGATCGAGGGCACGCGCGAGCAGGCTCTCCGCGCCGAGCGCGATGGCGACCTGACCAAAGCGGCGGAGCTTCGCTATGGATCGATGCCTCAGCTCAATGAGGAGCTGGAAAAGGAGTCGGCACACCTTGCCGGGATGCAGAAGGGAGGGGGGCTGCTCAAGGAAGAGGTGACCGACGACGACATCGCCGAGATCGTATCGAAGTGGACCGGCGTACCCGTGACCAGAATGATGGAGTCAGAAGTCCGGAAGCTCGTAAAGATGGAGGACCGGCTACAGGTTCGCGTCATCGGCCAGCAGGAAGCGATCCGTGCCGTATCGAATGCGGTAAGACGCTCACGCGCCGGCCTGCAGGATCCGAATCGGCCCATCGGGTCCTTCATCTTCATGGGACCGACCGGCGTGGGAAAGACGGAGCTGGCCAGGGCCCTTGCAGAATTCATGTTCGACGACGAGCACGCCATGGTGCGCATCGACATGTCCGAGTACATGGAAAAGCACTCCGTGTCCCGGCTCATCGGAGCGCCTCCCGGCTACGTGGGTTACGACGAAGGAGGCCAGCTCACCGAGGCCGTGCGCCGCAGGCCGTACGCCGTGATCCTCTTCGACGAAATCGAGAAGGCCCATCCGGAAGTGTTCAACGTCATGCTGCAGCTTCTTGATGACGGGCGCCTCACCGATTCCAAAGGGAGAATCGTCGATTTCAAGAACACCGTTGTCATCATGACCTCGAACATCGGATCACAGTTCATCCACGAGTATCAGCAGTCTGCGAAAACCCCCGCGCAGGAAAACGAAATGCGCAGAAAAGTCGACGAAGAGCTGCATCACCACTTCCGTCCCGAGTTCCTGAACCGCATCGATGACGTGATCGTCTTTCACTCTCTGGACCTCGAGCACATCAAGCGCATCATCGAGATTCAACTTCGCAACCTGGAGAAAATTCTGGAAGAGCGCGGGTTGCACCTGGAGATCAGTGAGGCGGCGAAGGAGCGTCTGGCCCGCGAAGGATTCGATCCAGCCTTCGGCGCCCGCCCACTGAAGCGTGCCCTGCAGCGCCTGATCATGGACCGCCTGGCCACCGAGCTGCTCCAGGGTAATTTCAAGAGCGGCGACACGGTGTGGGTGAACGCCGCGGCGGACGGCTCGGACATCGAGCTTTCGCATGACCCCGAAGCGACCACGGTGAATTGACAACATACAAGGACACGACGATCGTGCGCGTGTCATCCCGAAGTGAGAACGAGGGAATCTGTCATCCTGAGCGGACTAACGGCGGGGAGCTGA
>JBDTRY010000272.1:0-4928 GCA_039931435.1 Acidobacteriota bacterium
GATCACTCCCCCGCCACATGTTGCGAGACCGACAGCACGTTGCCGTCCGGGTCTTTGAACCATGCCACCTGATCGCCGTTCGGGGCGGTCCATACGCCGGCCCGGTCCTGCTTCATGAACGGCAGATTGAATTGCTCGAAGCTCACGCCGCGCGGCGCGAGCTCGGCGATGGCGGCGTGGATGTCGGAGACTTCCCAGCCGAGAACGGTGCCCTTCGCCGGTGTGAACTCTTTCGCTTTTGCGACGCGGAGCATCGAGCCGTTGGCGTCGAAGACGAGCGCGAATCCGTCGTCGCCGACCACGCGGAACCCGAGGACGTCACCATAAAACGCCTGCGCCTTCTCGGAATCGGTGCAGGTGACGAAGTGGATGAACTTCGATAGCACCGGCATGGCAGCACCTCGTTGATTGTGTGCGCGAAGGATATCAGGATCGCTTCAAATCTGGCCATTGGGGTCTACCATTAGTCGTTTGACGATCCTGGACCGGAACAGGGGAATCGCGTTTAGACTGCCTGCGAGAACGTCAACCTGTCGCAGCCGAAACCGCTTAGCGAGTAGTAAGGCGCCGCAATGAGAGGGTACCTGCGCACGTTACCCAGCATCATCATCCTTGTCGCAATAGCTGCCGGGTTTGCCATCAGCTTCGGCGGACTCTTCACGTCGTTTCTCATCGAGCTACTCCTCTATCCTGCCATCTATTACCGCTGGAAATGGGCTTTCGAAGTTCGCCACCTGGCGGCCGCGGAGTACCGGCCATGAATCGGTTCGGCCGCATTCTCGTCTGGACCGCTGGCGCAATTGGCGTTCTGTCGGCCTCCGTTTACATGGCCGCCATTCAGAACATGAATCGGGAGCGGCGCGCCCGGCACTATCTCGGGGATCGCCTGTACACAGAAGAATGCGGGTCGGGAGATCCCATTGTCTTTCTCACTGGATTGCAGGGGTCGACGCGATATTGGGCTGATGACTTCGACAGCCTGGCCAGCAGTCATCGGCTCATCTTTGTCGATGAGCTGGGATTCGGCAGATCCCCATGGCCGGCGGACAGTGAATTTACGCTCGACGATCAGCTCGGTGCTCTGCGGCGGACACTGGTGGGCCTGGGGGCCACACGAGATGTGACCTTCGTAGCCCACTCGTTCGGGACCGTTCTCGCCGCATATTACGCCGCCCGTTTCCCGCTTGAGGTGAAGCGTCTGGTTCTTCTGGGGGCACCGGTCTTCGATTCGGAAGCCGAGGCTCGGTGGCGCATCCGGGGGATGGGTGCCCTTGCCGCGGTGTTCACCTTCAACCGTCCGCTGGCACTCGTCTCCTGTACTTTGATGTGCGCATTCCGTCCTCTATTGCAACGGGTGCTTCCCAGGCTGGCCCCGGACCGGCGTCCGGAGGTGGTCGCGGACTCGGTGTTGCATGATCTCGGTTCCGTTGATGGCTCCGTCGAAATTCTCCTGCATCATCCTATCCGTCAGCCCATCCTTGCCCTCGGGTCGCGGGTGACGTTCATTCATGGAGATCGCGACAATGTCACCGCTCTGACGAAGGTGCAGGCACTGGCTCGCAGCTCGGGAGCGCGCCTGGTGCCAGTGGAGAGCGACCACAGTAACTACACGTCCAGGGCCCGGAAGGTGATCGTGGAAGAAGTCATCAGGAAATGAGGGAGGAAAAATGAAAGGGCTGACATTGGGAATCGTGTTGGCGGTTGCGGTCGCCGCCGGATGCGGTCAGCGGTCCTCGCCCGCAGCCGGCGCCGGTCACGAGAAAACCTATCCGATGACAGCGACCATCATCTCCCGCGATCCCGGCAAAAACACGGTGAATCTCGACAACGTAGCAGTTCCCGGAGAGATGGCGGCGATGAAGATGAGTTACGAACTGCGCGGCGAGAATGTGGGGTCGATTCCAGCCGATGGCGCAGTGGTCGAGGTCACAGTGCACGACCTGAACGGGTCGTACTACATCTCCGATGTGAAGAAGAAGTAGATTGCACCGTTTTTGCCGCATGGCAGATGTCAGATTCGTCTCTGGCTCGGCGGCTGCCTTTGACGAAATTCAAAAACGCTCTGTTGTCGGTTCTTCCTACGTGTGCACCTTGAAATTGTCAGACCGCCGTCCGCCGTCCGGAACGGGACCGTCAGACCCCGGATCCCCCGGACTTCATCTGGCGGGGGACAACATTGATGATCATCACAAGGCCACCTCCTCCCGCGCTCTCGACATTGTTGTTCGTCATGTGGTGAGCGATATGGCAGTGCAGGAGCCAGCGTCCTGGCTGGCGCGCGGTCCAGATGACGTCGTACCGCTGGCCTGGTGCCACGTTGACCATGTCTGCCATGTAGCGTGCTGATGGCGGCAGTGTCTGGCCGTCGATTGCCACGACCTGAAAGGGACCACCGTGAATGTGCATGGGGTGGATGAACCCGTTGTTCGAGCCGATGAAGCGGACCTTCAGTGTCTCGCCCACGCCCATGGTGATTGTCTCTGTGGCCGGATATGAACGGCCGTTGATGGTGAAGTAATTCGGCTGTGCGCCATCCATGGGCATTGCAGGGTAGGTCAGGCCTTCCCGTTTCAGCCATTCCTGCAGGAGTACCGTGTATTCGTGATTAGCGGCGACGCTGGAGTCCGGGGTGGATGGATCGATGATCAAGGCGCCGTAGAGACCAAGCGACTGCTGGCGGTCAACGTGATCATGGGAATGATAGAGATACGTTCCCGACTGCACTGCAGTGAACTCGTAACGGTAGATACCGCCCTCAGCGATGGGTGCCTGCGTGATGTGCGCGGCGCCATCCATGATGTTCGGGAGAATGAGCCCATGCCAGTGCACCGTCGTGCTCTCGGGCAAGCGATTCCGAACGTTGATGCGCACACGGTCACCCTGGCGGAATCGCAGAGTTGGTCCCGGTATCTGACCGTTGAAGGCATAGCCTTCGACGGAAACGCCCGGCAGGATCGACCAGCGAATCACCGACGTAGTGAGATCGAAGACTTTCACGCCATTCTCGATGCGAGGTACGAGATCGCGGGCTCCTCGAACATCAAGCCCGTACGTTGCAGTCACATCGCGCGGGTCGACCGCGGCCATGTCCAGCATGGCTTCGGCCGGTGTGTCACGATCCATGATCATGCCCGGGGGCATCATCGCTCCCCCTACCTGACGGGCGGAAAGGCGGAGATTCACCCAGTTCGCCGGCGCCACCATTCCAACCGCAAGCGCCAGCACGCTGATCATCGTTACTGCAGCCAACTGGGTCCGGGTCACGCCGGATGACATACCGTGCTTTTCTTTCGATTGTCCGGAGGTGTTGCTCTTCCCGTGCTGGTGCCCTTCATTGGCAGTCTCCTGCGATGAGTTCGTTTCCGCATCCTGCGGGCGGTCTGATTCCCGGTCAGTCATCAGACCGTGTTTCATGTTGCTCTTAACCATCCAGACGTTGACGGGGTAAGCCATGGCGAACCCGGCCATCACTCCCAGCGACATCACGCCCCAGAACAGAAGTTCCGTCGGTTCCATGGCTCGCATGTCACGCCCCATCATCAGGAGGCTCATCACCGGGGCCATTCCGGCCATCATGAAGTTCATGCTGATGAGTTCCGGCAGAAAGGACTTGCGCACGTTCTCCAGGTACGTTCCGCCCATCATCGACTTCATGAAGAGGGACTGAAAGATGAACAGTCCAAAGCCGAAACCGGCCAGGTATTCGACGATGAGATCGATCCACATGGGAAGCCCCAGTGCCGCGGTGATGACGGCAGCGAGGATGATTCCGGTGGAATCGCCAGCGACGCAGTGAATTGTCGAACCGACGCCCTGCTTCCAGAGTGGTCTGATGAATTCTTCGTGTTCACCCGGACGCGGCTCCTTGTCGGCGAGTACGTAGAGGAGCAGGGCAATCGGCCCCATGTAGAGGGTGACCAGAATGAAGCCCCACTTCATGACAGCCGGTTCGGGGTTGTTCCGGTACTGATCCCATCCGACGTAAATCGTCGACATCAGAGCGAGGGAGAACCACACTACCAGGAAGTAATCGATTGGCTGGATGAGCATGGTTCCCCCTCGTTTCTCAATTCTTTTACGGACCGGCCCGATGCGAATCGTCCCCGGGCCTCATTCGAATTGACGGGTAACTATCGTTGCGCTGGCGCCGCCATCTTCACGCTGGCCGCAGTCTTGTCGTCTTTGGCCATCGTCACCACGACGCGCATGCCGGCAGCCAGCTCCCTGCTCCTGGCGGCATGGCCGTCCGCGTGTGTGAAGACCGTTTGCGGTGAAGTCTGGATTTCAACGACATCCCCATCGGTCAACGTCATGGTGAACGCGTGACCGTCTACCGCCGTGACCGTCCCCAGGTGCTTGTGGACGTGGCCGGCATGAGCGAAGGCGGAAGCGGTAACGACGAAAAGAAAAGCGATTGAGACGACGAGAGTCTTTTTCATGATTTCTCCTTAGTGATGCTGGTGTTCATTGGTTGAAGCAGGGGGCACGTTGCCACCTTTCAGAAACTGCTCTTCCTCAGTGGCTTCGGCGAGTTCGTCGGGCGACCTGGGATTCAGTGTTTTCATCTCTGCGAGCTCCTCCGGACTGATCGAAGGCAGATGCCGGATGAAATGGACCAGCGTCCACGATCCACGGGCAGACGAAGCGGTGCCGTTGCCCCAGCCCGGCATCCCAGTCATGCGGATGCCGTTCTCGATGGTGGCGAAAAGTTCGCCGTCCGTTTGCTTCTGCGTGTCAGGCAGCGTCATGTCCGGAACTCTGGGATAAAAGTGCGGCCCCATCTCAGTCTTTCCCTTACCGTCGTTACCGTGGCAGGCGGCACAGTGATCGGCAAAGTGGGCACGGGCCTCGGCGAGCACCTCCGGCCCAGGCTGAATCGGATTTTTTGCATTTCGCAGGCTGGCCGGAACCGAGTACTCGCGCATCAG
>JBDTRY010000273.1:0-4900 GCA_039931435.1 Acidobacteriota bacterium
GTGTCATCCCGAACGAGAGACTGTGTCAAAACCTGATGAAACTCAAAGAAGGACGATCTCGTAGGGCCGCACGGCGTGCGGCCGGTATTCTTCGGGAATGGTGCATAGAGTCGACGATTCAACAGGATGGAATGGCAAAGGGTACCGGCCGCACGCCGTGCGGCCCTACGAGCGACAGCAGCGCCGTTTGTGATTTCAAGATAGTTTTGACACAGTCTCACGAGCGAAGCGAGGCGGGATCTTCGGCTCGTTCAACGGCACCGCGTGTACCCCCGGGTCCCTCGCTACAGATGACGCCATTCAACCGCCGCCCAGGAGCGGGCTGCACGCCCTCAGCGCACCGCGCGGAACAGAAGCGAGACATTGCTCCCGCCGAAGCCGAAGGTATTGGACAGTGCCGTCTTCATGGCAAGCGGGCGGGGCGTGTCGGGGATGTAGTCGAGAACGCAGTCCTCGCCCGGGGCATCCAGGCGCAGGGTGGGAGGGGCGAGCTGATTGCGCAGCGCTAAAACGGTCACCACAGCCTCCAGCGCACCGGAGGCACCGAGCGTGTGGCCGAAATATGATTTTGTGGAGGACGTCGGAACGCCCGCACCCAGCGTCGCCGCGATCGCTTTTGATTCGGCGGAGTCGTTCAACTGCGTCCCCGTTCCGTGAGCATTGATGTAGGCGACATCCGCTGGCGAAACTTCGCTCTCGCGGAGGGCGGCGGACATGGCCGCGGAAGCGCCCCGGCCGTCCTCCGCCGGAGCGGTCAGGTGATAGGCGTCGCAGGAAGCTCCGTAACCGCCCAGTTCCGCAAGGATGTTCGCTCCGCGGGCCATGGCGTCATCCCAACGTTCGAGAACGAGGTATGCCGCGCCCTCGCCAAGGGTGATGCCCTGGCGCGAAGCAGAAAAAGGCCTGCAGGGACGGGCATCGACCGCCTGTAGAACGTTGAATCCGCTGTAGGTCAGACGGCAGAGTGCATCGCTTCCTCCCGCCAGAGCGGCATCGGCATGGCCGGAGCGCAGCAGGTCACCGGCCATGCCGATGGCAGCGCCGGCCGAGGCGCAGGCTGTAGCGTTGGAGACCACACCTCCCTGCAGGCCGAGGTGGCAGGCGATGGCATCGGAGGGACCGGAGGTGGGCTGCTGGAGGACGCTCGACGGCGCTGTCCTGCGGCCTCCGTGAACGAGACGACGGAAAAAGTACTCCTCGCCCTCGACCAGTCCTCCGGTGGAAGATCCGGAGGCGACCACTGTCGCCAGGGGAGCGCTCTCGTTCCCGGGAAAGGCCTGATTGACTGCCTCGGTGGCGGCCACCAGCGCCAGCAGATCCGTTCGTGACAGACGGCGAAGCTCGGCGCGGCTCTTCCCCGGCAGCAGAGAGAGGTCGAACTCGACCTCGGCAGCGAGATCAGTGGGGAACGATTCGCCCGGGAAGCGACTCAGCTTGCGGATCCCGGCCCGCGATTCGGAAATTGCGCGCCAGACCTCCTCCTGATTCCGTCCGATGGACGCGACAATTCCCAGTCCGGTGATGGCCAGTCGGATACTGGAATCAACAGGCTTCATCGGACGAGGGGGCAGCTTCGCGCTGCGTCGGTGCGCCGGCAAGATAAAACTTTGCCGAGGCGATCTCTAATCCCTGGCGCCGTGCCTCCCCCTGAAAACGAAAAATCCCGCCGAACTGCGCTTCCAGATGGACGCGCAGGAGCAACGCATCCCCCACCTCGGGGGGGGACTGGATCCTGGCCTCATCGATTGCCGAGAGAAATCCCGGCGCGGCGGATTCTCCGAAGACCAGACCACCCCCGAGCTGGGCCATGGCCTCGATGAGCATCATGGGCATGGGCTGTACTCCTGACAGAGCATCCCCGGCGCTGCAGAGATACGTTCCTTCGATGGTGTTCTGGTCGATCCGCCTGGCGGACGAAGCTGCACGAAATGGAATCTGGTGAGGGAGCGACTGCAACCAGGATGTCAATGCTGCTCCTGGGGCTGCTCCACGGCCGTCTTCTGTGCCACCAGATCGGCCAGGGTGGCAATGGTGCGAAACGAATCTCTGGCCGAGTTTTCGTTCTTCACCTTGATTCCGAATTCGCTCTCGAGCATGACCACGATCTCGAGAGCATCGATCGAGTCCAGTCCCAGACCACCCTGAAACAGCGGCTCGTCATCACCAATGTCATCGGGGGTGAGATCTTCGAACTTCAACCGTTCGATCAAAAGCTCCTTGAGCTTCCGTCGCAATGTGCTTTCGTTAGACAAATGACTCCTCCGCAACCTTCGAGCCCACGGCTCGGGGTAGTGCATCCCAGCCGATCGATGGAGCGATTACCGGCCTTCTCTTCTGAATCTGTGCCAGGGCGAAAAACAGCATCAGCCGCCAACGCCCACTCTTTTTCTCAAACACGTCGCCAGCCAGAAGGCTGACAATTACCGGCAGCAGGCCGAAGCGCGCCTGGGGGTTCAGGAACACTTCCAGAAATTCTCGCCGATAAAAGCGGCTGATGAAAGCGAAATATCTCTTCATCGCTCGTTTCAGGGAGCGATCATAGCGGGCGAAGAGCCGCTCATCACCCGTGGAGAGCTTTGCATGCAGGGCTTCCGAAGCCAGCTGCGCGGTCTTCATCCCCATGAAGACACCAGTGGAAAAAATCGGGTCGAAGAATCCCGCGGCATCTCCCACCAGGCAGTAATTCGGCCCCACCACATGCTTCATCCGATACGAAAAGTCCTTACGCGTCCGGACCGGTCCCACCAGCTCGGCAGACTTCATCCGTCCAGCCATGTAGGGCGTGCCGCGGATCGTCAGTTCGAGGATCTGCTGGGGATTCAGCGAACCGTTCTTGACGAAATCCCGGTCCACGACCAGCCCGACGCTCGTGTGCTCGGCGTCCAGGGGAATGGACCAGAACCACGCGTCCCGGAGAATGACGATGACCGTATTGCCCGCATCCAGCCCTTCTCCCCTCCCCGAAAGTCCCCGGTAGTGACCGAAAATCGAAATCTTCTTCAGCAGAGGCTCGTCCCGCCGCGACCCCAGCCTGCTGCCGACGAAGGCACCATGTCCGCTTGCGTCGATGAGAAACCGGCCTTCGTGAGAAAACTTCTCGCCATCAGTGCTCGTGCCGCTGACAATCACGCGCTCCGGTCTGGAAAGATCCACGTCCGTAACGAGCATCTGTTCGCGGACGTCCACTCCGTTCCCTCGCGCGTTACGAAGGAGAATATGGTCGAACTCGGACCGGCTGGCCTGGAAGGATCGTGCGTACTGTTCCGGCAGATTCTCGGCGAAGCGGAAAACGTAGCGGATCTTTTCGTCACCGGTGACGAATTCGGCTCCATGCTTGGGAAACGTTGCCCGAGCACTGACCGCCTCCATCACCCCGAGCTCGCGCAACAGGTCATTGTTGTAGGGAAGCAGGGACTCGCCGATCTGGAAACGGGGAAACTGCTCCCGTTCGAGCAGCAGCACTGAATGACCTTTCCTGGCGAGAAGGGTAGCTGCCGTCGTTCCTGATGGACCGCCGCCGATTACGATGGTGTCGTGCATGACCGGGTGATTTATCGAGCTTTCGTCCTCGCCGTGAAACAGAGCAGTGGTCGAATTTCTTTCGTTACCTTGACGTTGCCGAAACCCGCTGCGTATTCTTAGCGCAGAACGGGCTCTACCGCTACTCCCCAGACAATGATCTCTCCGCCAGGCACCCGCCAGTCACCGAAATCGATCGACGGAGCGTTCGATGCTCTGTTGAATGACGACCCGTCCGCCAGGGCCCTGGTCGACGGCAAAAGCGGGGCCGTGACCACCCGGTCGGAACTCGACCGCCGTGCTGCGCTCCTAGGCCGGGCAATGGCCGCGGCAGGATTGGTTGAAGGTGACAGCGTCGCCGCACAGCTACCGAATTCGGTCGATTTCGTGGCCACATTTCTGGCCACCCTCCGCCTCCGATGCACGTTCGTTTCCATCGATCGGGACGCCAGGGAATCGGAAGTGGGAGCCATTCTCCACGGGTTCGGTCTGCGCGGGCTGGTATACGCCCCGGAGAAACCGGGCGAACCGCCGATGATCTCCGTTCGGGAGGTTCGGGGGCCCCGCCAGGAACGCTCCGGCGTGGCCTTGATCAAGCTCACCTCCGGTTCCACCGGACTTCCCCGAGGAATCCTGACCAGCGCTTCGAACCTCATCGCAGACTGCAGAAACATATGCGGGACCATGGGTATCACCCCGGATGATCTGAACCTCGGGGCCATCCCCTTTTCCCACTCCTACGGGTTCTCGAATCTTGTCACACCGCTTCTCGTGCAGGGAACGGCCATCGTCATCTCCAACGACTACCTTCCTCTCTCTACGCTCAGTCTTGCCAACCGGCACGGCTGTACTGTGCTCCCGGGCATCCCCATGATGTTCGACCATCTCGCTGCCAGCCCTCGCTCAGACGGACGGTTCAAGACAGTACGCACGTTCATTTCGGCCGGCGCGCCTCTGACCCCCAGCGTCTCGGCCCGGTTCCGCGAGCGCTTCGGAGCGCGCATCCATTCTTTCTATGGCTGCAGCGAATGCGGCGGTATTGCCTACGATCGTGAAGGAGGGGCCGTGGAACGGGGTCGTGTGGGAACAGCGATGGAAGGCGTTAAAGTCACAGTGGGCGAAATGCAACGCCTCACTGTCAGCAGCGAGGCTGTGGCCGTCGGATATCTCGACGGTGGCTCACGCGATGAGTCGCGCTTCGAGCGAGGAACGTTTCTCACCGATGACCTGGCTCGGATCGATGCTACCGGCGAAGTGGAACTGATCGGACGATTCGGTGATCTCATCATCACTGCAGGAAAGAAAGTGAATCCACGCGAGGTCGAGAAGATCATTCTCCAGCTCACCGGAGTACGCGAGGTGAAGGTCTATGGTGAGCACG
>JBDTRY010000274.1:0-4886 GCA_039931435.1 Acidobacteriota bacterium
CTTGGTAAATCTCAAGAGCCGACGTCACACGGCTCCACGGTGAGTTTCTTACAAGGGAGCGGAGCGACCGAAACGTCAGCGACAATCGTGCCTTTCATCGCGGTGGCAGCCGGGAAGGTAGAAGAGATCCTTCGCTCGACGCTTCAGGAAGACACGACGTGCAAGTCGTGTCTTCAGGCCACACCCGCGCCCGCGCCGTTCCCAGGCTCGGGATGACAGCGTTTCATCGAAGTTGAATCCGATGCACAGGGAGAAATCATGAGCGAAGAATTCGACGTCGTCGTCATCGGTGGAGGAACAGCAGGTTTGGTCACCGCATCCGGCTGCGTCCGGCTCGGCAGGAAGGTGGCCCTCCTCGAGAAGGAAGCCCTGGGGGGCGACTGCCTCTGGACCGGCTGCGTTCCGACCAAGGCCCTCGTGGCCAGTGCCAAGCTCGTTCATCATGCCGCGCACGCCGACACGTTCGGATTTGAGCCTCACAAATTCGCAATCGATCCTAAGAGAATCATGGACTCGATGCGCGAGCAGCAACGCATCGTCAGCAAGTCCGATGACCCTGCGAAATTCAGGAAGCTGGGAATCGATGTCATCGAAGGCGACGCCAGCTTCATTTCCAACCGCGAAGTGGAAGTGGCAGGCCGCCGCCTGCGGGGCAAGGACATCGTCATTGCCACAGGTTCGAGAACGAACATCCCCGCCGTGGAAGGACTGCAGGAGACCGGCTTCATCGATCACGCCAGCTTCCTGAAGCAGAATGAGTTTCCACGCTCCCTGATCATTCTCGGAGGGGGGGCCATCGGTACCGAGTTCGCCCAGGTCTTCCAGCGCTTCGGCACCCAGGTTACCCTCGTCGAATTCGGCCGAGGCATCGTCTCCCGTGAGGACGCCGACGTCAGCGCCCTTCTCCATCGCGTGCTCTCCGACGAAGGGGTGATCTTCCGCACGGGCTGGGCCGCGAAACGGGCCCGCCTGGAGAACGGCAAGAAGACCGTGACCATCGCCAACAAGGATGGCCAGACCGACGAGATCTCCGCCGACGAGATCTTCGTCGCGTCCGGAAGGCGGGGAAACATCGAAGGCCTGAACCTCGAGGCCGCCGGAGTGAAAACCGAGCGCACCTACGTCGTCTCCGACAAGTATCTGCAGACCAACGTTCCACGCATCTGGGCCTGCGGCGACATTCATGGCTCGCTGCAGTTCACCCACGTGGCGGCCTTCGAGGCGGTGAAGCTCGTTCGCAACATTCTCTTTCCGGGAAAATCGGCCATCAATTACGACAACATTCCCTGGGGCGTGTACACCGATCCCGAAGTGGGCCGGATCGGCATCACCGAGGCGAAAGCCATCGAGGAATTCGGCGCCGACAACGTTCGCGTTTACCGAGTGGAAATGGACGATGTGGACCGGGCCATCGTAGAACGAACCTCGAGGGGATTTCTGAAACTGGTCTGCGACAAGAAGGGCACGCTCCTCGGAGCGCACGCCGTCTGCTCCAACGCCTCCACGCTCATCGAGGAGCTCGTCCTGGCACGGAAGAAGGGAGTGAAGGTGGGCGAGCTGGCCCAGTTGGTCTCTCCCTACCCCTCGCTGGCGGACGCCGTGCAGAAAACCGCGGCACTCTACTACCAGAACCTCAGCTCGAGCTGGATTGGCACCCTGGGCAAGCGCGTCGCCGCCTGGTCGCAATAGCTGAGGCTCATCACCCTCTTCCGAACGCGTCATGCCGAGCGAGAGCACAACGCTCGCACTGAACCAGGGTGAAGAAACACTATGGCCTGCTGTCATCCTGAGCGAACCAACAGCGGGGGCGCTGAACCAGAGTGAAGAAACAATGAGCGCCGTCATCCCGAGCGAGAGCGAGGGACCCCAGTGGATGGGGGGCACGATCCCTGGGGCGCTTACCACCCGCCCCTCTGAGATTCCTCGCTCACGCTCGGAATGACGCGTTTGCGAAGCATCGCTTGTTGAATCTCCAGAGCCGACCTCACAGGACGCGATGTGAGTTTCTTACAAGCGTCGAGCGAAGGATCTCGTCCACCTTCCCGGTTGCCAGCCCATTCCTCATTGAAGAGATCCTTCGGTCGCTGCGCTCCCTCAGGATGACAAGCCCCATGGGAGTTTCTTACCAAGCGTGAGCGAGGGATCCCAGTGGTCGGGGGGCACGATCGCTGATCCTTCTTGCCACCCGCCCCTCTGGGATCCCTCACTCACGTTCGGGATGACGCCCTCGCTTCGCTCGTTGTAAGAAACTCAGTCCCCGGCATGATCCATCCGTCATCCCGTTCGGGATGGCCCATCAGCCAGACCTGGCCATTCGTCTCCAGCGCCGAGCCTCTAGCCCTCTTTCCCCTCCCCGACACTCCCCGGCCCGGCTGTTGCATCGACCCTTCGAAATGACCAACGTTGGAGGGATGATGAAAAAGTTTCTGTTTGCCCTGGGTACGGCCGTCCTGATCTCAGGGTGCGCCTCGAAGATGTCCAGTTCTGCAGCCGGTCCCGTGGCCGTGGCCACGCTCGAAGCGAAAAGCGGATCCACCGCGCATGGCACCGTACGATTCGCCGAGGCCGCTGATGGCCAGGTCACCGTATCGCTCGATCTGACCAACGTCCCCGCAGGCTCCCACGGATTTCACGTTCACGAAAAAGGTGATTGCTCTTCGGCAGACGCCAGCAGCGCCGGCGGCCACTTCGCCCCGATGGGAAATCAGCACGGTGCGCCAACCGCGGCCCAACACCACGCCGGGGACTTCGGCAACATCACCGTAGCAGCGGATGGCAACGTGAAGACTTCGTTCGTGACGCGTTCCGTGACCGTCAGCCCCGGACCGACCTCGGTCGTCGGGAAAGCAGTCATCCTTCACGAGAAGGCGGACGATCTCGTCTCACAGCCTTCAGGAAACGCCGGAGCGCGAATCTCCTGCGGAGTGATCAACCTCTTGGGTATGTAAATCGTGCCGCTCCCGTTCAGATTGAGGATGGGCATGCCGTGGCGCGCAGCAATCCTGCTCGCCGCGGCATTCGCCTTTCTGACGATCAGCTGCGCGTCCAGACCGCCGGCCATTCAGGCCTTCCCGGTCATCGCCATCGAGATCGTTCCCAATCCCATCATCGCCTATCCTGCGGCGGGAGGGGCGTACCGCTTCCCTTTCGAGATCGTCGTCCGTGAAACGGGCGGCGCCGCCGCGCACGTCACGCGCGTGAGCTTGAACGTCGTGGCCTTCGGTGCCCTGCAGGTCTACTCCCAGGAAATGATGGCGGACGAGATCCGCCAGAACGGATTCTCACCGGACATCGCCGCCGGCGGCGAGCTTCGCTATCGCTTCAACCCCACGAAGAAAGTTCCGGACGAACGACTCTTCTCCGGCGTAACCGCTCACCTGCGCGTCGAAGCCGTGGATGAAAACGGCGAAGCCGTTCCGCCCGCCACCGCGGAAGTCACACTGCGCAAGCAGCGATGACGGCGGATCGGAGCGGGGTACGAGCGTTGCCCTCCGTCCGGCAATTTTTTTTCTGCGAAGCCCGTTTCTGACGGCAAAGGAGATTCCATGTACGAAGATAGACTTGTTGCCCCGATGCGCCAGGAACTGACCCAGCTCGGCATTCAGGAAACGCGGACGCCCGAGGAAGTGGAAAAGGCGCTGGAAGGCAAAGGAACGGTGCTGGTCGTCGTGAATTCCGTGTGCGGCTGCGCGGCAGGAAACGCCCGACCGGCAGTGGCCATGGCCGTCGAGCACGGCACACTTCCCGACAGGATGATCACCGTCTTCGCCGGCAACGACAAGGAAGCGACAGCAAAAGCGCGTTCGTACTTTACCGGCTACCGCCCCTCATCTCCGTCCATCGCTCTTCTCCGCGACGGTGAAGTAGTGAAGATCTTCGAACGTCACCAGATCGAAGGACGCCAGGCCCACGACATCGCCCGCGAACTAACTGCCGCCTTCGACCAGTACTGCGTCCCCGCTCCAGCCGTCCAGTAGAACGGCGCTCCCTTCTCCCCACGGGAGAAGGTGGTCGCGAAGCGACCGGATGAGGGTCCCCGTTCTGCCTTCTCCCCACGGGAGAAGGTGGTCGCGAAGCGACCGGATGAGGGTCCCTGTTCTGCCTTCTCCCCACGGGAGAAGGTGGTCGCGAAGCGACCGGATGAGGGTCCCCGGGGCGTCCCCAGGCGGAACGCGAAAAAAGGCCCGACGCGATACGTCATCCCGAGCGTGAGCGAGGGATCCCAGAGGGGCGGGCGGTACGCCGTCCAAGCCATCGTGGAGAGCATTCCGCGCTCCGAAATCTCCTGCACCGAGGTACAGTCACGCCTTGTGAAGGAGTTGCACGTCTACATCATGAGCAACCAGTCCCGCACTATTTATGTGGGCGTGACCAGCGATCTCCTCCGCAGGTGCGGTGAACATGTAGCGGGGCAGGGTAGCGTCTTCACGCACCGGCACCACCTCGATCGGCTCGTCTACTTCGAGCAATGGTTCGATCCGAACCAGGCCATAGCACGAGAAAAGGAACTGAAGGGTTGGCGACGATCGAAAAAATTGCGGCTGATCGAAATGGCGAATCCTGACTGGATGGATCTGACTGATCAGTTGTGAATGATTTGTGGGTGCAGCGGGGTTCACGTTGGGCAGGCTGCGTGCCCCCCACCCCTCTGGGATCCCTCGCTCTCGCTCGGGATGACGCCGCGATACGTTCGGATGTCCTCCCCCCCACCCCCCTACCGCACCGGCCGCCGGCGCTTATAAATCATCTGCGTCAACGCCACGAGATCCCGCGAATCGATCACACCGTCGAGGTTCACGTCACTCCCCCACGACCCCGCGTACGATCCCGACTGCGCGTTCACCGCACGCTCGCCGTCGCTGTCCTGAATCTCATGCGCCAGCGCC
>JBDTRY010000275.1:0-4878 GCA_039931435.1 Acidobacteriota bacterium
CTTCCTCAAGGAAACTGGACCGGCGCCGTTTCGTCGGAACCACCGCACTCGGTGTCACCGCCGCGGCACTGGGAACTTCCCTTCTCGGGGAACGGTTCACGGATCTGGGCCCGGCGACTCCCCCCACGCAGCCCTTCGAACTTGACGAGATCACCATCGCCCAGCTCCAGGACGGAATGCGCTCCGGTAAGTGGTCGTCTTCCTCGATCACTCGGAAGTATCTCGAGCGCGTCGCCGCCATCGATCGCCCCTCCGGGCGCCCCGATCTCGCTGCCCTCCGCCGCGGGGAGGGCCAGTACCTGAATTCGATCATCGAGTTGAATCCGGATGCCATGGCCATCGCCGAGGAATGCGACCGCGAACGGAAAGAGGGCAACATCCGCGGTCCACTGCATGGGATTCCAATTCTGATCAAGGACAACATCGAATCCGCCGACCGCATGCGAACAACGGCCGGTTCTCTGGCTCTGGAAGAGAACGTCGCCGCACGGGATGCCTTCATCACCAGCCAGCTCCGCAAGGCGGGCGCCGTAATCCTGGGAAAAACTAATCTCTCCGAGTGGGCAAACTTCAGATCCACGCACTCGACGTCGGGATGGAGCGGGCGCGGAGGCCAGACCAAAAATCCCTATGCTCTGGAACGAAACCCCTGCGGATCCAGCTCCGGATCCGGCGCGGCCGTCGCCGCCAACCTCGTCGCTGTGGCTGTGGGTACGGAGACCGACGGATCCGTGGTCTGTCCCTCGAGCTCGAATGGCCTGGTGGGAATCAAGCCCACCCTCGGGTTGATCTCCCGCAGCGGCATCATTCCCATCGCCCATAGCCAGGACACGGCGGGACCGATGGCCCGCACGGTGACCGACGCAGTCATTCTGCTTGGAGTGCTGGCAGGAGTCGACACCACCGACACCGCTACGGCGGCGAGCCGGAAGCACGCCAGTCCCGACTACACGAAGTATCTCGATCCCCGCGGTATGAAAGGCGCGCGCATCGGTGTCGCTCGCCAGTATTTCGGCTTTCAGCGGGAAGTCGATGAGCTCATGGAAGAAGCGATACGAACCATGAAGCGGATGGGAGCGACGGTCGTCGATCCCGCCAACATCGAGACGAATGGAAAATTCGATGATACGGAAGGGACGGTCCTGCACTACGAGTTCAAGACCGATCTGAACAAGTATCTTGCCGGCACTCCGGCCGCTGTGCGTTCTCGAACACTGGAAGCCCTCATTCAGTTCAATGAAGAACACAAGGCCGAGGAGATGCCCTTCTTCGGACAGGAGACATTTCACAAGGCTCAGGAAAGCGGGAGCCTGGCCAGCAGCAAATACAAGGAAGCGCTGGCGAAAAACCACAAACTGTCGCGCGCCGAAGGAATCGACGCCACTCTGGCCAAACACAAACTGGACGCCATCATCGCCCCCACCGGAGGTCCGGCCTGGCCCACAGATCTGGTGAACGGTGATCACTTCACCGGCGGCTACTCCAGCGCCTCGGCAGTGGCCGGCTATCCGCACATCACCGTTCCGCTGGGGTTCGCCTTCGGACTGCCGGTAGGCATTTCGTTCTTTGCCGGCGCGTGGAGCGAACCGGTTCTGATCAAACTGGCCTACGCCTTCGAGCAGGAGACGAACGCTCGAAAACCGCCGACGTTCGCAGCCAGAGCCATACTGCTTTGATCAGCTGGCCGAGCGTTCGTTCCGTCGACGGTGCTCGAGACATGCGTTTGAATCGGTCAGACAGGGTTCAGCAGCTCGGCATGCTTCCCAAATCGCAAGCGGTACCTGACAATACGCGTCGCTCATGAGCACGACCGGTGACGATTTCTCGGACCGCGATCTCGAACAACTGCAGACGCATGGCATCGAGCAGACGGAGGCGAAGCGTTATCTGGCTCTGCTCCGACAGCCATTCGCCGCCATCCGTCTGAGCAGACCGTGCTCCGCTGAAGACGAAATCCGCCAGCTCGATGAGGCAGATGCACTGCGGTTGGAAAGCGGCGGCAGGCAGGCGGCGAGGGACGGACGTATCATGAAGTTCGTTCCTGCTTCAGGCGCAGCGACACGGATGTTCAACGATCTGGCCGCAGCCATCGACGGGCCCCAGACGCGGGCCGTGGAACGTTTTTTCGATGCCCTCGACCAGTATCCCTTCGTCGAGGAGCTGCGGGAGACACTGCAACGGAACGGAATCGATCCAGGGGATCGATCGGGGACACTGAAAGCGCTTCTGCATACCGGCGGGCTGGCCTACTCGTCGAGGGCGAAAGCGTTTATCGTCTTTCATCGCCATCCGTCCGGCCCGAGAACTGCTTTTGAGGAACAGCTTCGGGAGAGCGTGTACTATGCGCGCGATGCGCATGGGGACGTGCGCATTCATTTCACCGTTGCCGCGGAACACCTGCGGCAATTTCAGGAACAGCTGCGGCGAATCATCGAGCGGGTCGAGGCTGAGACGAAGAGCCGGTTGATCGTTTCGTTCTCGATCCAGCATCCGTCCACCGACACGCTGGCCATTGATTCTGAAGGCAGGGTGGCCAGAAATGCGGATGGCTCGCTTCTCTTCCGGCCGGGCGGCCACGGCGCCCTGATCCGAAATCTGCAGGAGACAGGCGGCGATCTGGTGGTGGTGAAGAACATCGACAACATTCTTCCTGCGGAACGACAGGGAGAGGCGGCACGATGGAAGCAGGTGCTGATCGGACTGCTGGCCGAGCTGCAGAGCCAGGCCCATGATCATCTCCGGCGAGTTCGGTCTCAGAGCGCATCAACCGAGGAGGTCCGGGCCGCAGCGCAATTCCTCGAAGAGGAACTGGCAATCAGACCGGATTCCCCGGAGAACGCGGCGGACAGCGAAAATCTTCGACAGCAGTTGATCGAGCGTCTCGACCGTCCATGGAGGGTCTGCGGCGTCGTGCGCAATGAAGGCGAACCTGGCGGTGCCCCATTCCAGGTCTGCGACGATGACGGCCACTCCTCGGTTCAGATCGTCGAGAGCTCGCAGGTTGACATGTCCGATGACGGGCAGGCGCAGATCTGGAAAGCGGCGACGCATTTCAATCCGGTGGATCTGGTCTGCGGCTTACGCGACGCGGAGGGCAGCGGCCACGTCCTCTCCAGGTTCGTCGACACCGATGCCGTATTCGTCTCCCCGAAGTTTCATGATGGGCGAGAGGTGAAGGCTCTGGAGTTGCCCGGTCTCTGGAACGGAGGAATGGCGGGCTGGAATACAGTTCTGGTCGAGGTGCCCGCCTCCACATTCGCACCGGTAAAAACGGTCTTCGATCTTCTGCGGCCAGAGCACCAGCCGAAATAGCCGTGCGAACCGACGATCACCCGTCGGAGAGACTCCTTCCAGGCGTCCGGACGGGCGGCGTGACGCGCCGCCCACTTCCGGCGTAAAGGCGCGAGGTTGATCAATCGGGGAAACGCCGTATGCAAGCCGGCTGCACGCGGAGGTGTGCCGGAGAATAGCCAGTGGTAAGCGCCGCAGGCGCGCCACCACCGGGCAACAACGCCCGGACAACCAATCGCACCCCGGCGGGGTGCCGGAGTGTTCGGTCCCGAACCAACTCGTCGCTGTGCGAACCATGCCGTCTCGCTGACGATGTTTCTGACACTCGCGGCGTGCAACGAGCGGCGGCTGGAAGCCGCCGGACCGGACGGCAGGATGCCGTCACTCCAATTCGCCACGAACAATATTTCTGCGGCAACCTCCGGGCCGAATACTGAACGGCCGCCGCCATCGCTGGCGGCGGCTCGTTTTTCATTTCAGGCCGAGGGAGCTGGTGGAGGTGTTGCTTCGACCACAGGATTCGCAGACGGAACGAGAGCATTCCCCATCCCCAGTGCTGCCATCCCGGACAACCCGCCCAGTCCCATCGTTTCCACGGCAGTGGAAGGAACGATGATCATGGAGCCTTTCTCCTTGATGGCCTCGTAAAGCATGTTCATGGCCCGGAGATGAAGGGCCACAGGGTTGTTCTTGTACTCCTCTCCAGCGGCCACGAATCGGGAAGCGATCTCCGTTTCCGCGGTTCCCAGAATGATGCGCGCCTGCCGCTCGCGTTCGGCCTGGGCCTGGCGGCTCATGGCGTCTTCCAGAGCGGCGGGAATCTGCACGTCCCGGATCTCCACGGAGTGAATGGTGATCCCCCAGGGATTCGTTTTCACGTCGAGAATCTTCCTCAGCTGTTCCCCGAGCTCCTCCCGCTCGGTGATCATCTCCGCCAGTTGATGCCGGCCGATTGCTTCCCGCAGGCCGGTCTGGGCAGAAAGAGCGATGGCCGCGTAGTAATCCGCAACCTCCAGCACGCACTTCTCCGCATCCCAGACCGTCCAGAAGACGATGGCGTCCACGTTCACGGGGACGGTGTCCCTGGTCAGGGCCGATTCTGCCGTGACATCGGTGACGCGCATGCGCTGGTCGATAAGATGAGAGACCACATCCACGATGGGAACGATGATGAAAAGGCCAGGGCCGCGCAGCCCCACGAAGCGCCCGAACCTGAGAATCACCGCCTTCTCCCACTGCCTGGCGATCTTGATGCTGAACAGGGCCAGTAGTGCGAGAAGCTCGAAGACCACAAGAATGGCAGCGCGCGCTCGCGGATCTGCCGGAATGAACATGAGGAGCAGCCCCAGAACACTGAGCAGGATCCAGGCTGAAATGCTCACGCCGTTCGCCAGCCGCCGGGCACCGCCCGCCGTTTCCGCTCCATTCACTGGAAGATGGCCGTTCATGCTTGCCTCGTCCTTCTCCGCTTTCTTCTGATGCTGCATGGGTACGATGGGAATCATCGTCAGCTCCTTTCTTTCTTTTCCGAACGCTCGATGAGCGACTCGATCAACTCCTCGATCGACACGCCCAGCGATGTAGCGC
>JBDTRY010000276.1:0-4852 GCA_039931435.1 Acidobacteriota bacterium
GCAACCGGGAAGGTAGAAGAGATCCTTCGCTCGACGCTTCAGGATGACACGCTGGCGTTTTTATGGGGCGTGGAGAACTTGTCATCCTTGAGGGAGCGTAGCGACCGAAGGATCTCGTCAACGAGAATCGTCCCTTCCTCACGGTGCCTCCAGGAAGGTAGAAGAGATCCTTCGCTCGACGCTTCAGGATGACACGCCGTGGATCTCGTGTCATTCCAGTGACACCGGCGCCTGCGCCGTGCGAGGGTGCCGCTCTTTCGGGGAAGCGACGGAACGGATCAGCTTCGGCGGCGCATGCGGTGTGCGGCCTGCAGAGCGGCGGCAGCGATTCCGACGTTGAGTGCGCCTGAAATCAGGAACGGCGCCACTCCTGCTAAGAATGCTCCCCTGGCCCCGAGGCTTATGACGAAACTCAACCAGGCCCAGCCACCGAGGAGGATCACCGCCAGCGCCAGCGCCAGTCCCGGCACGGCCGTTCGCAACTGGCGCATCCATCCACGATCAGCAAAGGTCCCCGCAACGGCCGCGCCGAACGGAAAGGCCAGCAGGTACCCGCCCGTTGGTCCGGCCAGCCCGAGCGGATGCGCGAAGAACGGCGCCCCGGCCGCCCCTTCGAGCAGGTAGAGAATCGCGGCGGCAGTTCCCCGCTTCGCTCCCAGTGCTGCCCCGACGAGCAGAATCGCCAGCGGCTGCAAGGTCATCGGCACGGGTGTGAAGGGGAGAGGAATGGCCACGCGAGCGGAAAGGGCGATGAGCAGGCTGGCGGCGATGATCAGAAGGACGTTTCTGGAAAGCGACTGTTCGCTGATGCTGTCGAATGTCGCTCCGGAAAGGGTCGTGGCGGGCGTTCTGGTCATCTCGTCTCCATCGTCAAGGCATTGATCGGAGTCACGCATCACACCGCGTGGCCGGTCGAAGGGATCTTAATCTGATTGTGGCGCGTTCGTCGAGGCGCCGCCTTTCCTGGTATTGGTCCGTTGCTCGTGAAGCACGAGGATCGCCGGCAACAGGGTGATGGCGGCCAGGGCGCTGAACCCGATTCCGAACGTGGAGGCATAGCCGATCGATCGCAGACCGGGATAGTGGGAGATTGCGAAGGAACCGAAGCCCACGATGGCTGTCATGGCCGCCATGACCACCGCTTTCGCCGTCTCCGGGGCATTGCTTCTGAAGCCGGCGGGATCCTCGAGATATCGCTGCATCATATATACCGCGTAGTCGGTAGCCACGCCCACCAGCATCAGCCCCACAAAAACATTCATGAGATTGAACGGAGCGCCGAAGGTGGCCATCCCGCCCAGCATGACCACGGCCCCGGCAATGAAGGGAACGAAGATGAGCAGGGCCTTCGTCACCGACCTGAATCCGATGATGAGCAGACCCAGAACGATGACGAACCCGAGCAGAGTCGACCACAGCGCGTCCGAGCGGATAATGTTCCTCAACGTCTCGCTGACCAGATTCACCCCCGTGAGAATCGAGCCGGGATGATTCTTCGCCACCTGCAGCAGCGGAGGAGGAACCTGCCGCGGCCAGGCCCCTCCCACGGGATAGATGTAGGTCACGGACATGTATCCGGCTGAAGTCTTTTTCAGAAAGCGGGAGGTGAGCTGGGCCAGATCCTTGTTCTGAAGATCGGCCAGCGAAATGGGCTGGCGTGAATTCAGTGCCGGAGTGAAAAGGTCCAGGTACTCATCGTAAACGTCGGGCCGGAATCCGGCATCCGTGGCGGATTTCTGAAGCTGTTCCCGAACCCGTCTCGCCGAGAATTGATCGTTCTCACCGGCGGTCAATGCTTCGATGACCTGGTGCTGCTGGCTCGGCGGCGGTACGAACGTCGCGATTGACTGAAACGAAGCGATCGTTCCCTGCCTGACCAGAGAGTTCAGATCGGTCGTGGTCTGGTAGGTCTTCTCCAGTGTGCTGTCCAGGGTGGGTGCCTCGACGACGAACATCATGAAGTCGAACGACTGACCGAACTTTTTCTTGAGCAGCTCCTGAAGAATGATTCCCCGGTTTCCGGCAGCGCGCAGGTTCTGAATGTTGTCGCTGAACTGGATGCGCATGGCCAGTAGTCCGCAGACAACGATGAGCACGATCCAGGCGATGATCGTCGGCCGTGGCGAGCGCAGGCTCATCTCGATGAGATGCTCGGATCCGAACGAGTGCAGGTAAAGCTTCGGCTGCCGCTTCGTTCCCTCCGTCTGCCGCAGAAGCGCGGGCAACACGAAGATCACGCAGAGAAAGAAAATGAGGATCCCCGAGCCGGTGAGGAATCCGAGCTGTGTCATTCCTCGGAATTTCGTGGAGAGGAAGGCGTAGAAGGTGGCTGCGGTCGTCGCCGCGGCGATGCTCACTCCGGGAAGAGTCCTGCGCATGATGACGTGAATCGCTTCACGCATCTCGGCCCCGCGGTTTCTCTCATCGACATAGCGCCCATAGAGCACGGTGATGAAGTCGATCCCCAGCCCGGCCACCAGAGCCGCGAACCCCGCGCTGGCTGATGACAGAGTCCCATAGACCACACCGGCCAGCCCGAAGGTCAGGGCGATGGCCAGAGACATGGGGATGCCCGCGTATGCGATGGACATCGTGCGCCGGAAGGCGTAGATGAACAGGGCCAGTACGCCGAAGAATGAGAAGAGGACGTTGGCGATGATGTCCGACTTGATCAGCTCGGCGTCGTTGAAGGCGATGGCATAGCCGCCGGTGTATTCAATGGTGGGAAGTGTTGTCCCGGCGGCAGCCTCCTTGCTGAACTTGCGAACGGCATCGCGCTCGATCGTTTCGGTCTCGGCCATGAGCTTCCTGGCGAATCCGATGTCCTGCGCGGGCTTCTTTGGTTTGACCAGAACGAGCAGCGTGCTGTGGTCCGAGGAGAGGTAGTAACCGCTGCTGATATCCAGTTTGAATCCGCTCCCGGCAGACTGGAAGCGGGAAAGGAAAATCGGCAGAAGGTTGAACGGGTCCCACTGCACGAGAGTCTTCACTGCGAACGACTGTGGCGTCTGCAGGAGGGCCCGGTTTCGCTCCATGGCCCGATCGATCCCTCTGGGCGAGATCGCTTCGGCGACCTTCGGGAGATCCTGCGGCGGCAGAAGCAGAAGCGAGTGCGGAAGTACGTCCCGGATCAAATCCAGCGGGTTGGGAATCCGATACTGCACCTCCTGAACGAGAGGGGAGTTCCGGAACCCGGCGGCGATGTTTTCGATCAGAGCGTCATATTCGGAGAGCTCGTGCCCGGGCGGAATCTGCAGGACGACGATGTGGTAGTCGATCGTCCCCATCTCCGTGATCACTTTTCTGAATTCATTGACCTCGCGATCATTCTGCGGAATGAGGTTGAGTAATTCGGGATCGAAATGCAGACGTGTCGCACCGCCCACCGCCAGGATCAGGGCGCCGAAGGCCAGAATGAGGATGAGCTTGCTGCGCCTGAGGCAGAATTCGGCGAGTGAATCGAGAAATCGATCGGTCAATGGTCGTCTCTTTGGCCTGGAGAAGGATTTCTGCGTCGAGAGGTAAGAAGTTTGCTACGAGTCCAAGCAGTTGCACCGGCGGGATAACATGCGCCGGAACGGAGAGTCAAGTATGAACAGGTGCACCTTGTGGCCTTTTAGTGGCAATTCCTTCGTGTCGTGGAGAGCGACATCGATGAAACTGGCGGTGACCGTACTCATCTTGAACCTCGCCGCGGGATGCCAGAAGCCGTCGGAGCTGACCGCGGCCAAAGCAGAGTCCGTCGTTCGTTCGGAGATGTTCTCTCACACCCCGGCATACGCAGAAGTTCCCCAGAAGGTGGTCTACGGACCGCGATCTCCCAAGGACGACTACGATGGGAAGGCAGTGCGCACGCTCGAAAATCTTCAGCGCTCAGGGCTGGTCACCGTGACGAAGACCGAGGAGGCTGATGGCACGGTCGTCTATCAGGCTACTGTGACCAAAGCGGGGTTTCATCTTCTCGGCACGGCCCCAAGCATGCGAGGGCCGGCGTTCCGAGGTCGGATCGCGGAGAAGGTTCTGGACGGAATGCGTGATTTCCAGCGCCACCCGAACGATCCGACGGTCGGCCGGGCGGAGGTGGTGTGGCATTACGAGAAGCCGACTGCGATGTATGACCTGTTCGAGACCAAGATCGACAAGCCCTTGAACAAACCCTTCGTTTCTCTGGCGTCGTTTTATTGGGACAAGGGATGGAAGTTCAGCATCGTCGTGCAGAAGGAGCGGGCGAAGTAGGGGCGTTTCTGGCGACGGGGCGATTGTGGCGAACACGTCGTGCCGAGGGCCAACAGCGCGGGCGCTGAACCAGAGTGAAGAAAACTCTATGAGCGCCGTCATCCCGAGCGGGAGCGAGGGACCCCAGTGGCCGGGTGGCACGATCCCTGGGGCTCTTACCACCCGCCCCTCTGGGATTCCTCGCTCACGCTCGGAATGACACGTTTTGTTTGCGCATCTGAATAACGCGAAGCAGTCCGAAGATCACATCCCCGCCCGCCTCATTCTCAGCGGGTTCGCGTTCGCCGCTCGATGCGGTCCGGAAAGGCGATGATGGCCTCCGTGGCCTCTGTTGGAAAGTATCCCGTTTCCACAACTCCGGCCATCCTCCGGAGCTCATCGGCCACTTCGCCGCAATCCTGACCATTGAGACCGACGTCGATGATGACGTGACCTTCATCCGTCTGCCACCAGTCTCCCTCGGACAGCCGGGGGCGGGGATCGACGTTCATGCTCGTCATCCGCGAGATCAGAACTTCGGCGGCGAACCGCACGGCTTCCACCGGTAACGGCACCCCGCCGAGCCGGGCGACCAGTTTCGTGTGATCGGCGATCACCAGAAATCTCTTTGAGGCCT
>JBDTRY010000277.1:0-4844 GCA_039931435.1 Acidobacteriota bacterium
TCACGGAAGATGACCATGTCGACGTCCTTCTCCCCTTTGCCCTTGATCGGGCAGAGCGCGTCGTTGAGAAGTTTCACCGGGCGGTAGTTCACGTAGAGATCGAGTTGGAAGCGCATACCCAGGAGGATATCCGCGGCGTGTTTCATGTCCGGAACGCGGGGATCGCCGAAGGCACCGAGGTAGACGGCCGAGTAATTATTGCGAATGTCGTCCATGGAGCCGGGCGGCATGGATATTCCTGTTTCGAGGTAGCTGTCCGCGTTCCACCCAAAGACGTGAAACACGAGCCCCAGGTTTTCTCTCTCATTCAGCAGCTCGAGAATTTTCATCCCCTCGCTGATGACCTCCGGGCCAATTCCGTCACCCGGAATGACCGCGATTTTCGTCGGCATCATCTCTCCCTCGAAACGGAAGCGATTATAGCCGCCAGCACCAACCCTGCTCCTCGTTCCGTGGCCGTCGTCAACTTTCCCGTTGTCGGCGTAGTGATCTCGAAGCCTGTTTCATACAACCGCAAAGGGGATCCATGACCAGTTCGGAGAACAAGTCCGCGAGCCGCTCGGATAACCTCCTCATTCTGATCGCCGCCCTCTTCCCTCAGGCCTCACCCGAGATCCCTCGGCTCCGGGATGACACGTTCTTGGTGGGCACCTCGCGCTTCTCACCTCTCTCCTCGCGTGTCATGACGAACGAAGTGAGGAGGGATCTCCCGGATGTGCAACGAGGATGTCCCAGGCCCTCACCGAAGATCGCTCGTCCCTACTTCAGCGAATGCATCCCGAACATGTTTCCCTCGGTGTCATAGGCCAGAGAGACGAAGCCGTACTCGCCGATGGACATTTTCGGCCGCTCCACGCGGCCACCTGCATCGGGTACGCGCCCCTCTTCCACGGAACAGTCCTCACAGGAGAAGTAGACCAGGACACTGTTGCCGCCCGATGCAAAGCCTTCCATGCGAACGAGCGAACCGGGTGAACCGTACCGGTTCATGTCGCTCGGGAAACTCCACATCTCGACCACCGGACTATTGATTTTGGCGAGCGTGACCTGAAACACCGATTCGTAAAACTTTTTCGCTCGCTCCATATCCTGAACGTAGATCTCGAACCAGCCAACCGGATTGCTGTCCATGGTGCCCTCCCTGGCTAACAATATGACACAACGCCCTCAGGCGAAATCAAGGCTGCGCAAAAGAATTCTGAACAGTAGGATGAACAAGCAGCGAGAGCGAGATCGGACCGGGGTGGACCCATGCCTCGAAGTTCTGACCGGGCAACTGAATCCGGGCCGAGGCAGTACTAACGTGTCCCTTTCTCATCGGGGGCAGGTCGTCATGAGAATTTTCCGCTCCTGGGGCAGCCATCGACACCGACGCTCACGAGGCCGAGGCTGCGCTCACTCCTACCAGTTCGATGTGCGCATCAGTGAGGGCAGCCTTGACCGCCGGATCGCAAAGCGCGTCGGTCTCGGTGTCCCATGCATAACCCCACTTGTACTCGGCCGCGATCGCGACGCCGCCGACACCGGGATGACAGACCAGTTCGGTCAAGCCATGAACTTTCGGGATGAGCGAGACGACTGATGCGGCATCGAGGTGGCCGGCCTGGGCGATTCCGATCGTGCGGTCGTTGGTGAGTACGCGTCCGGCCGCCCGCGCCCGGGAACTGTTGGCGAACCGATTCATGGCCGCCAGACCGGCGCCGCGCACCGAGCGCTTTGGTGCGGCCTCGTACGGAATGCGCACGTAACGAATGCCGTACTCCTCGGCCAGCGATAGAACGAGCTCGAAGACTTTCCCGAGGATGTGCAGATGCTGGTGACCGTTGGCGTGTACCAGGGACAAGCCACGGGCCAGGAGCAATTCGATCTGCGCGCGCAGCTCCCTTTCTACCTCGGTGATTCTGATCGCTCCCGCGAAATAGCGGCCGGCGAAGACGGCGAAATTCCGATGAAACGTTCCGCCGGCGGTGACGAGGCTGGGGACATCCGCGGCCGCGCTGAGCGGAACTTCCTCGACCAGGGTCAGGTGAACGCCTGCATCGAGGTTTGGGCAATCCTGAATCGATTCCAGAGCGTGCGCCAGGGCTCGCCCGTTGGCCGAGACGCTGCAGGCCGTGACGATCCCTTCCCGATGCGCCCGGATGGCGCCGAGGGTCATTCCGGGGTGCAACCCGAGGTCATCTGCCGTGACGATGAGCTGATTCTTCGTCCGCGACGGCATCCGGTCTCGCTGCTGTGTGAAGGGGAATAGGACGGCGCTGGGGATGGCGCATCTCCGGGCCGAGGCGCACCAGCTCGACAAAAATCTTGGCGATCACGCTGGGCGAAGAAAGCGTGGAGGATCCGCGCGTCCGGGGAAAATAGTCCAGCCCGAGCTGTTGAATGACGAACCCGAGATTCTTTGTCTTCACCACCAGCTCGGCATCGATCAGCGAACCCTCCGACTTCAGCTCCACGGCCTGCAGAACCTCGCGAGTCATCAGCTTGAACGAGAAGTTGATGTCCCGGTGCGGCCAGCCGAACAGTACCCCGATGAGGACGTTGTAAAGATAGGAATAGAGAGTTCGTCGAAAACCCTCGGACGTACGGTCGAAGCGATAGCCAGCGATCATGTCCGCTCGCGTGATGCGCAGGGCACGTACGGCTCTGCCCAGCACGTCGGGATCGAACGGAAGATCGGCGTCCATGTATAGGATCAGATCCTTTGAAGCCGCCGCGAATCCGGTTCGCAACGACTCCCCCAGCCTCCTGTTGCTGTCGTGCGCGAGGAGCCGAATTCGGGGGTTGAGCGCGGCGGCCTGGCGGACGAGCTCCGCGGAGTCGTCCGTAGAGGCATCATCGACAACGATGATTTCGTACTCGCTGGCGTGGGACTCGAGAGCTTCCACGGCCGACTCCAGGGCCAGATCGATGTTGGCTGCCTCGTTGAACATGGGAATGACGAGCGAAATCGATGGCCCGGCCGGCATGAGCGAATGATAGCGAAGTTCAGTCGTTCGTGATTGGAAGTTCAGTCGTTCGTGACTGCAGGAAGCTGTTCGATCCCGGCGAGCTGCACGGCCAGACGGCGAACGTCGCGGGCTACGGTCGAGTTTTCGGTAGGAACGAACGATTTCTCCGAAGCCAGCAGGAGGAGATGTGACCCGGCAGGCAGAGGCAGCAGGATACTTCCACCGTGCACTTTCGTCACGTCCAGACGGGCTGCGCGCTGGCCATCCACAAAGATCGTCACGGCGTTTCGTTCGAACGGCGTTTCCAGCGAGAGTGCGAAGCGCATCCTGGCCAAACCGGCATCGACGTCGGGAAGAATGATCCGGGCCCGCGGCCCGAGCCACCGCCACTCCTCACCCTGCGCAGAACGCTCGAGAGGATAGACCCCGTCGAGCGGAACGAATCTGCGCTCCGGCGGCAAGGGAATCAGCGACACCACCCGGTAGTGATTGCGGGTGAGCTTCCCGTACGCGTCGCTCCACTCCCAATGGAAGACCTGCGCAGTCGCGTCGTTACTCCCCCCGTCGGCAAGAATTGTCAGTGGCACGTCCGCCCGGCCGGCATACCGGCGGAGCCCTTCAGCAACGGACATGGCCCGGAACGGACGAAACAGGTAGTCGGCGTGCGGACGCAAAGCGAGGTCGTAGAGGATCACGGTTTGCGCCGGGATGTGGCCATCCGCCCATCGAGCAGCCTGCGCTGGCGGCGAAGGCGAGTGGGTACGCTCGCGGAGGATCGTCGACACGTAAACGAGAGAGGCGGGAATGTAGGCAACGATCAGCAGGAGCCCCGCGTACCGCATCCGCGGCACCGCGGCGATGGCTTCCAGGCCGGCGGCGGCGAGAACCGCGACGAGGGGCAGCGACGGCATTGCGTACCGGGGACCGTCCGCCGGATCCATCATGGCGACGGCGAACATGAGATAGGGAATCGTGGCCACAATCAGAGGGAGGGCTCGTCTCCACCGCCCGTCGCGGATGATGGTAACGGTTCCGATCACGGCCAGAATGAGAATGGGAATGGCCGCCCACTTCACACCCCACGGGTGGGCAACAAACCGCCCCAACACCTGAACGAGAGTGCGTCCGCCGCGGGACGTTGCGGCGTCGTGGGCTGCGAAGTAGCCAGCCTGATGGGTCTCCCATCGCCACCAGTTCGCCGGCCCTCTGGCAGCGTCGACGAGTGGAATCAGCCAGGCCAGGCAGCCAGCCGTAAAGGCCAGAAGCGACGCTCCCCTCTCCTGCCAGCCGCCCATGCGCGACAGCGCCACCAGCATTAGCGGCAGAACGGCGATGCAGAGTTGCGGCCGGGTTCCAACAGTTGCCGCTGCAGCCAATCCAAGAAGTATCGTGCCCGCAAACGAACTGTGGTTTGCGAGCAGGAACGTGAGGGCAAAGAAGGCCAGAGCCAGGTTGTCCGACAGAGCCAGATTCTCGTGGACGAGCAACACCGGGGAAAAATAAAGAAGGAGCACGGCAGCCACGCCGAACTGCTCGCTGCGGAGTACCTCGCTGAAGAGCAGCGCAAACGCCAGAAAGGCAATGATCGTGGACAGGACGCTGACTGCCACGAGCGCAGTGAACGGACCGGGAAAAACCCGGTTCGTGATTTTTCCGGCAGCGATCGCCAGCGGATAGCCGGGGGCGGCCGGGTGATCTCGAAGGGGCTCGAATCTCACAACTCCCTGGGCGAAGAGAAGTTCGTCGTATTCCCATAGGCTGGCAGGAAGAGTGGCCAGCGAAGTGACCGTTACGAGCGCCAGGCCGGCCCAGAGTGCAGGGCCAAAGCGGCGAGATCCCGCGATGCGCTCGGACGCTGTCGGGCTCATGCGCGGCTCTAGTTATAATCGACAA
>JBDTRY010000278.1:0-4844 GCA_039931435.1 Acidobacteriota bacterium
GAAGCGGATCCCCAATCCTGATCTGGGAACCGGTCGTGCTTCTCGTGGGGATCTTTCTGGCGTTTGCCGCACCAAAGATCGCCACATGGGTGAACTGCGGCTACTTTCTGGGCATGGGCGGCTATGTGTTTTATCAGTACAGCCAGCACATGACCACGATGTCCGCGTCGACTCCGCACCGTTCCCTTACCGCGGCGATTGCCTACATCGTCATCGGCCTGATTACCCTGGCCTTCGGATTCGAGTCGAACGTGGAGTCGAAGCCGGTCGACCTCTCCCAGCATTGGTGAGGGAGCGGCCCAAAGGTCGAGGAGGAACCGCCCCACCCGGTTCTCTCCTCAATTCCGCTATGGCTCGCGAACCGTTATCCTTGGCGCAATGACCATGCGCCGCCAATCGACCGGATCCCGCTACTGACCCCATGACCTACGACTCTTCCGCAATCGAAGTTCTCACCGGCCTCGAGCCCGTAAGGAAACGGCCGGGGATGTACACGCAGACCGAACGGCCCAACCATCTCGCACAGGAAGTCATCGACAACGCCGCGGACGAGGCCATCGCCGGCTACTGCACCGAGATCCAGGTCACACTTCATGACGATGGGTCGCTCTCGGTCGAGGACAACGGCCGGGGAATGCCCGTCGACAGGCACAAGAAAGAAGGAGTGACCGGAGTCGAAGTCATCCTCACTCGCCTGCACGCCGGAGCGAAGTTCTCGGACAAGAACTACCGGTTTTCCGGTGGCCTTCACGGCGTCGGCGTTTCCGTCGTAAATGCTCTTTCGGAGAAGCTTCAGGTCTGGATCCGGCGCGAAGGAAGCGAATACACGATGTCCTTCGCCGGAGGAAAGAAAAAGAGCGAGCTGAAGGTGATTGGAACGGTGGGCAAGCGCAACAGCGGCACGCGCCTGCGCTTTTGGGCCGATCCCCAGTACTTCGACTCACCGAAGTTCAGCATCCCCAGACTGAAGCACGTCATGCGGGCCAAGGCGGTGCTCTGTCCGGGGCTGCGAATCCGATTCACAAACGAAACTGATCCAGCTGACAAGGAAGAATGGTTCTACGAGGATGGGCTGACCGATTATCTGGTCAGTGAGCTGGAAGGCGCCGCGCTCGTTCCGTCCGTACCTTTCGTCGGACACTTCAAAGGACACGATGAAGAGGTGGACTGGGCCGTGTGCTGGGTTGCGGATGACGGTGAGCTGATCACCGAGGGTTATGTGAATCTCATCCCGACGACGCAGGGCGGAACGCACGTGAACGGATTTCGCACCGGTCTGACCGAGGCCATCCGCGAGTTCTGCGAGTTCCACAACCTCCTGCCCCGGGGCGTGAAACTGACACCGGACGACGTCTGGGCGCGGTGCAGCTACGTCCTTTCGGCGCGCTTGAAGGATCCCCAGTTCACCGGCCAGACCAAGGACCGTCTCTCTTCGCGGGAAGCAGCGGCTTTCGTTTCGGGCGTTACTCAGGACGCTTTTTCGCTCTGGCTCAATCGCAACACCGACGCTGCCGGAAAGATCGCTCAGATTGCCATCAGCAGCGCCCAGGCCCGGCTCAAGGTGGGCAAGAAGATCGAGAGAAAGAAACTGACCAGTGGTCCGGCCCTGCCCGGGAAGCTTGCCGATTGCTCCAGTCAGGATCTGAGCCGCACGGAGTTGTTCCTGGTTGAAGGAGACTCCGCAGGAGGGTCGGCCAAGCAAGCCCGCGATCGGGAGTTCCAGGCAATCATGCCTCTACGGGGAAAGATTCTCAACACCTGGGAGGTCCACTCCGGAGAGGTGCTGGCATCCCAGGAAGTGCACGACATTGCCGTGGCCCTCGGCGTCGACCCGGGTTCGAGCAGAATCGATGGACTTCGATACGGCAAGATCTGCATTCTGGCGGATGCCGACTCCGACGGGGCACACATCGCCACACTGCTCTGCGCCCTGTTCGTCAGGCATTTCCGGGCTCTGGTGGATGATGGCCGCATCCACGTGGCCATGCCTCCGCTTTACCGCATCGATGCCGGCAAGAGTGTCTTCTACGCTCTCGATGATGCCGAGAAGCTTGGAGTTCTGGCGCGCATCGAGGCGGAAGGGCTGAAAGGAAAAGTCAACGTCCAGCGCTTCAAGGGTCTGGGCGAGATGAATCCGATTCAGCTGCGGGAGACCACGATGGACCCGGACACGCGACGGCTGGTGCAGTTGACCATCGCCGACGAAGACAATACCGAACCGACCATCGACATGCTCCTGTCGAAGAACCGTGCCGCGGATCGTAAGGTCTGGCTGACCGCCGAAGGCGACAAAGCCGATCTTGCAGTGTAATGACGGCGCTGGGCGGAATCAGATCGTGGGAATGAACGTCTCGTCGTCCTGATGCTCGCGCTCCCAGGAGAGAAACTCGTAGTAGCCGCAGGTCAGTCCTTCCGGGTACTCGCGGCAGACCTCAGGGCGCCCTTCATAGACCGTGCAACGGCGCGTGTCGGAGTCCAGGAACTGGCAGACTGATTTGTAGATGTGGTCCTTCTTGTGCCGGAGTACGCGGTCGCCGGAGTGCATCTTCGTGTAACGAAGTTTTGTCACCAGATAGCTCTTCCCGAAAAAAACTGCCAGACGCTGGATATCCGCTCTGGTCACTCCGATGCGATCGTAGCTGCAGCAGTAGGCCGGACATTTCGAACAGTCGTATCTGGGAGTTGCCGGTCTTCTGACCTTGGTACGTATGATTGCCATCAGTGGGACGTTCCTCCGGAGGTTGAGCCCTCGTTCAGTCTAGAGTGGCACTGGCGCTCTGGAATGTCCAGAACGAGTTCTGTAACCTGAGTGACTCGATGGTGAGTGTCGCTGCCCGGCAAAGGCAACAGACCCGTTGCATGTCTGGTGAATGCGGCTGCGCGAACGCTTGACGACGTTGTTCGATACAGGAGTATCCGTGAGACCAGCTCGACTGACATTGTTTCTGGCTTCTGCAGTGTTCATCATCCCGGCCTGCCGTGCATCCGATAGTGCTGTTCCCACCCCCCAGCAGATTGTTCGTGCCGCGGACTCCATCAGTGCCGACCAGATTCGCGCGCATATGACTTTTCTGGCGGATGATCTACTCGAGGGGAGGGAGACGGGCTCGAGGGGATACGACCTGGCGGCAGCCTACGTATCGTCCGCGTTCGACGCTCTCGGTCTGGAACCGGGTGGTGACGGAGGCACGTTCTTTCAGCGCGTTCCGTTTCGCCGCTCGCAGATCATCCCCGACGATTCATCGCTGCGCTTCCTGAAAAACGGAACGGTGCAGACGTTGAAATATGGGGTCGACTACGTGGCCCGGCCCGAGTTTCAGCGCACCCGCTCCTCGGTCGATGCCCCACTCGTCTTCGTTGCCTACGGTGTCACCGCTCCCGAACTACACCATGACGATTACGGCCAGATCGACGCGCGCGGCAAGATCGTCGTCATCGTCCGTGGCGCGCCGGAGACGTTTCCGCATGATGAACGGGCTTACTACTCCTCGACACTCGTCAAGATAAAGAACGCAGCCGATCACGGAGCGGTGGGAATGTTCTGGGTTCGCACTGCGCAACAGGAGAAGCGGTCTTCGTTCGACCGTTTTGCCAGAGCCAGCGAAGGAGGCGCTCTGCAGTGGGTCGATTCCCAGGGCAACGTCAGCGGCATGAATGCGCAGATCGTCTTTCAGGCCACGCTCAGCCCCTCCGGTCTCTCTACGATTCTCTCCGGAGCGGTGAAACCGCTGTATGAGATGCTCGAATCCGCGAAGCGCGGCGAGGTCGTCAGCTTCAATCTCGTAGGGAGGGTTCAGGCGGTGGAAACGAGCCGCCATGCCGCCCTGTCCAGTACGAACGTGGTGGCCATTCTTCGCGGCGCGGATCCCTTCCTGAAAAACGAGTTCGTTGTGATCACCGCGCATCTCGACCATCTCGGCGTCGGCGATGCAGTCAACGGCGACACGATCTACAACGGCGCCTACGACAATGCCTCGGGAGTCTCCAGCATGCTGGAGGTGGCCAGAGCACTGGCCTCGCTGTCTCGGCGCCCTGCGCGTTCGGTCATGTTCATCGCACTGACAGGGGAGGAAAAGGGTCTGCAGGGCTCAGACTATTTCGTAGCGCACCCTACCGTTCCCTTGAGCAGCATCGTCGCCGACGTGAATCTGGACATGTTTCTGACCCTCTATCGCGTGCAGGACGTCGTGGCCTTCGGTGGCGAGCATTCATCGTTAGGTGAGGTAGTGGACCGGGCAGCGAGAGAGGTGGGTTGGAAGATGAGTCCGGATTACAATCCGTCCGAGGCACTTTTCGTCAGAAGTGACCAGTTCTCCTTCGTCAAACGGGGAGTACCCTCGGTGTTTCTGGTCAGTGGGCTGGAAACCGGCTCGCCGGGCATCAAGGGAAGGGAGTTGAATGATGCCTGGATCGCCAGCAAGTACCATTCGCGAGGCGATGACCTCAGCCAGAGCTTCGACTTTCCCTCGATGGTCAACTTCGCCAGATTGAACCTGCTCATCACCTGGTCGGTGGCTGATACGCCGGAGCGCCCGCACTGGAACGCTGACGACTTTTTCGGCCGCAGGTTCGGAAAAAACAACGTGATGCCGTGACCTCGATCTAAACTCCGCTCGCAGCAGAGTCGGGTTGTCGTGACAGGCGAGCGTTTCTGGCCGCCGGCATCATCCCGAGCGGGAAACGGCACAAGCAACGGCGTTGGGAGATGACTACCGCGTCTGTCATCCCGAAGCGCGCAGCGAGGGATCTCGCGCGCGTAACGAGGGCTCCTGTCACGCGAGCAGGGATTCCTCCTCGCTTCGCTCGTGAGGCTGTGTCAAAACCAGGGGAACCTCAGAGAAGCA
>JBDTRY010000279.1:0-4818 GCA_039931435.1 Acidobacteriota bacterium
GCCACCATGCGTCCACCGAGCGGTTTTCCCAGTTGCGTAACACGACCTTCGACGACGGTGTCGTTGTTGAACTGCAGATCGACCTGAGCCGATCCGCCGTCGGTGAGCTCGATCGTTTTGGGGCTTGTACTCCGTCCACCAGCCATCGAGGCGATCGAGGCAGTTACTGTGACCGCACCGGCGGGTACACCTTCGATGCGGAAGGCGCCTGACGAGTCGATCCGTGAGGTTCCGCCTTCACGGCCGCTGGAGGCGCGCACATTCACGCGTGCAGCTTCTTCGGGGTTGAAGCCGCTGACAGTGCCGAAAACCACCCCTCCGCCTTTCAGAGCGATTCGCACGGAGGGGGAGGACTGGATGTCGATGTCGTCCGCGCTGCCGGAGACGTAACCGGACTTGTCGGCGCGGAAGCTGTACCTTCCAGGAGTCAGCCCCTCGAATTGAAACGTGCCGTTGGCATCCGTGCGAGCCTGATTGTAACCGGCGCCCTCCACGGCACCTCGAGCTACAACCTGCGCTTCGGAGACCGGTGCTCCGCTCTGATCGACGACTACGCCGTGAACCTCAGTCCCGTGCGCCAGCCGGACATCGAGCGAAGTATCTTTCGCCGAGAGTTTCAAAGTCTTCCGCTCGGAAACGTACCCGGACTTGCTGAAGGCGAACGTGTGCTCACCGCTCTCCAGACCATCCACCGAGTAGGTGCCGTCAGAATCCGTCGAGGTCCCGCCTCTCCGTCCCATGCCCGCAGGGTCATCACTGGCCTCGATGACGTTGGCCCCCTGAAGACCGGTTCCGTCGGCCCCGGTGACTTTGCCACTCAGCTTCAGCCCGGTTTCGAGTGACACCTCCAGATCTCGAACCGGTTTGTCGGGATCTACGGTCAGCCCGCTTATCGTGGCGGTGACGTAGCCGGGTGCATCGACCACGAGCTGTGTCTGTCCGGCCGGCACGTTGTTCAATACGAACGTGCCGTCCTCAGAGCGGAAGCTCTGCTGCATACGTGGGCCAACGAACTGCATTCCCCCGCCGCGACGGCTGCTCGAGGGTCCGGCCCGGAACGAGGTGACCGGTTCTTTTGTGGCTTTGTCGATGACGCGGCCGGAAATGATTCCGCCAGCGGGAACCTCGATCGTCACGTTGGAGGCTGGCGCTGACACCGAGCGTCGTTCGCTGATGAAGTCGTCCGGCTTCACGGCCATGAGCATCATCGGCCCAGCTGCCAGGTCCGAGATGACGAAGCTGCCGTCAGGAGCGGTCACGGTATTTCCGCTGCTTTCTCCGAAAACATCGAGTCGTACATCGGCCACGCCCGTGCCATCCGCACGCACGACGCGCCCCGAAACTTCCGCGCCCGGATCGAGCACGACCGTCAGCGGTTTCGAATTCGAAGAAACGCTTACCGCTGGAACCGATCCGGGAGCGAAGCCGGGATGGCTGAAGGTGAGGTCGTAGCGACCTTCCTTGAGCCTGATCTCGAAGTTCCCCTCGCGGTCTGTCTGCGGGCGATCCTCGGAATCACGTGCGCCCGCGAAGATCAATCTTCGGCCGGCACCGCGGCGGTCGGTGGCCGGTGCAGAGTCGACTGCAACGCCGGCGATGGGATTTCCGTCGCGGTCAGTCACTCTCCCGGTGACTGCAATTCCCAGCGGGAGCGTGATGACCACTCCTGTCTTCCGTTCCCCGGGACTGAACTTCTGGGAAGCAGCGCGCGCTGACGGTTGCCCTTTCTTCCGGGCCTCGATACCGAGTTCCTCGTTCGGGTGAACCTCGCGAATGACGAAGCGTCCGTCCGGACCACTGTAAGAGAGTGGCCCCGGTCGCTGCATTCGCTGAAATCGCGGCTGCTCGTCCGCGGAAGCACGGAGCATGGCAGCAGCCACCGGCCTTTTCCCTTCGTCGATGACGTCTCCGATCACCGTAGCTGTTTTCACCAGCGCGAAGCTTTTCTGTAGCTTGTCTCCAGCGGCGACCGTCAGGCGTGCAGAGGCGTCCTCAAAATTCGGAGCGGAGGAGTCGAGTCCAAAATCCCCCGGCACGAGCCCGGTGAATGCGTATCGCCCCTTGCTGTCCGTGACCTCGCTTCGACCGGCCGCGCGAGGTTGACCCTCAAACATTCTCACCAGGACACCGGCCAGGCCGGTGGCGGTCTTTCCATCACTGACGACGCCGGCAACCTGTGCGGCCGGACCGAGGCGGATCGATCTCGTCGTTCCCGAGCGGGTGATGGCGCCGGCCTGATCGCCTTTGGATGCGCGGATCTCGTCCCACTGGGACGCGGCATGGTGAACGGTGAACGTGCCGTCCGCTGCCGATTCGGCGCTCTTCCATTCGTCGACGTAGATGGTCGCTCCTGCCACCGGCGATTTGCCATCGGCGCCGGTGACCGTGCCGGTCACTTCGATTCCCCGATCCAGCCGCTGATCGAGCGGGAGTTTCACGCGGAGCCCGTTGCTCTGGGATTTCGCGTAGTCCGGATGAAAAACAAAGACGCTCGTTGCCCATTTTTCAGGGTCAGGAACGCTGTATTCGCCTTTCTCGTCAGTCTTCGATGCCAGTTCGAAACGATCGACACCAGACCAGATGACGATCGCGCCAGGGACAGGCTTTCCTCCGGCAGTGACCGTTCCTTTCTTCATCGCGGCTGCTGTCAGCGGTATGGCGCCAAGATCGTCGTTCCCGGAGGCTATGACTCCACGCGGGCTATAACCGGGGGCCGTGATGAGGAGGCGAACGACGGCCTGCGTTTTGGCGTCAATCGTGAACTTACCGGCTCGGTCCGTCACTGCAGTGATGAGCTCGGGTTCAAACTTCCCCGACTGTAGCCTTTCGCGGTTGGCGGTGCTCGACTCCGGCGCCATGGCGCTGACAGAGGCGTTTTCGACCGGTTTACCTTCAGCGGTCATGACCACTCCCTGGATTGCGGCCGGGAGCGAAGAAGCCAGAGCCGACATCAGGAAAAACGAGACGATGGTAAGGCGTCGATTCATGGGACGATCCTCATGTCTGATCCAATTTCTGACGCAGGAATCCGTTGATATTACGACCTGAATTCGATTTTGTTGACCGGCGGGATCCGGAAAATGCGAACGGGAAAGCTGTCCGCATCATTGCATTGTTGACGTGTCGACCAGCGGGAGGTTCCATGAGGATCACTGTCGGGTTCATCATTCTCGCCGCGACACTCGCGGCATGCCGCTCAGCCACGAAGCCCGACCGCTTACAGGAAGCCATGACAAACGAAACAGCTTCAACAGTTCCGTTCCGCATTCTCGATCATGGGGGCTATGCTGCGGCGGCGGGCGACGATCCGCGACCGAGTGGACCGAAGGTGCTGGTAGCGGGCAGTGCCGAGGAGGCCTCACGTCTGTGGAGCTCGATGATCGGTCCCCAACCGATGCCGAACGTAGACTTTTCGCGCGAGTCGGTCGTCTTTCTTCTCCTCGGTGTGCGCTCCTCGGGAGGATTCGACATCGTTCCACAAACGGTTTCCGGCAGGGGAGAGGGCGTGACGGTGACAGCGGAGACGCGATCGCCCTCCCGAGGCGAGATCGTCACCCAGGCCTTCAGTGCTCCGTATGCTGTGATTGCCGTGAGCCGAGCCGGTGTTCGTTCCGCGGCGTGGGTGACGGCCGGAGAAGTTGTAGCAACATCGAAATGATGAGAATTGCGAAAAGTGGAGCGGCGGCACTGCTCCACGCTGGATGCCCATGTCGTAGGGCCGCACGGCGTGCGGCCGGTATTCTTCGCCGCGTTTGAGGCAAATCGTGTTCGGGAGCAGGTGCCGGCCGCATGCCATGCGGCCCTACCAGGCTTGCGCCGGAGGAACTCCGTTGAAACCGGCGGCATCGTTGTACGATCGTCCAAGCGCCATGGTTCGAACTGCAAGCAAACCCGTTTCGCGGTCCGCAACCCTCGGCCGGCGGCTGGACACCCTCGCGGCCCGTTTCGACCTGAGTATGATCTCGCCGGATCCTCTCGAGCTCGTGTTGCGTTTCGAGGACCCTGCCGATCAGGAAGTGGCCGCGCTCATCGCCGCCGCCTTCGCCTACGGCCGCGCGGATATCGTCGTTCGCAACATCGGCAAGGTTCTCGAAGCGATGGGGCCCTCGCCATATGGCTATCTGTCGGGGACTTTCGGCAAGGCATTCACCCGCCCCGAGGCCTTGCGACGGTTTCGTGGCTTCAGGCATCGTTTCCACAAAACGAAGGACCTGGTGGCTCTGCTCGAACGAATCTCCCTGGCGTTGCAGTGGCATGGCTCGATCGGCCGGCTTTTCGAATCAGGGTATGAACCGAAGGATCGGGATATCGGACCCTCGCTTGACCGCTTCGTGCGCGCCATGATCACCGGTCCTCCCGGGGCGCGCACGCTCGACGTTCTCGAAGATCGCGCTCTTCACTATCTTCTCAGCGCTCCGGACGACGGCAGCGCCTGCAAACGAATGAATCTTTTTCTCCGCTGGATGGTGCGGCGCACGTCTCCCGATCTCGGCCTCTGGGAGTTCGTCAATCCCTCGCAGCTGATCATTCCGCTGGACACTCACGTTCATCGCATCACGACATTCCTGGGATTGAACGACCGCCGCACGCCGGACTGGAAGGCTGCCGTAGCTGTGACGAAGCGTCTGGCCCGGTTCGATCGCTCCGATCCGGTTCGCTACGACTTTGCCATCTGCCGGCTGGGAATTCTCGATCTCTGCAGCCGTCAGCGCCGCAAGGAGAATTGTGACGTTTGTCTCCTGCGTGACGTCTGTCGTTTCCCCGTCACGGATGGGACAGTCGTTTGAAGCGAGCGCTAATCCTTCGCTCGACGCTCAG
>JBDTRY010000280.1:0-4816 GCA_039931435.1 Acidobacteriota bacterium
TCCTATTACGATCGCGACACCCCCACCGAACAGGAAATCCGCACCATCGCCGAACAGCTCTACAACAACGCCGACTGGACCTGGACTCAGGTTCCCGACGGAACCGTGAGCATGGGCTGGGGACCGGAGAAGCAGTTCATCGACTATCAGTGGCACGGCCTGGATGAGGCCATGATCCTCTACGTGATGGCCCTCGGCTCGGAGACGCATCCCATCGACGAGAAGGCCTGGTCGGCATGGACATCCACCTACAAGTGGGGCACCTACTACGGCCAGGACCACCTCGGATTTCCCCCGCTGTTCGGACACCAGTACTCCCAAATCTGGATCGACTTCCGAGGCATCCAGGACGCGTACATGCGCGAGCGCGGGATCGACTACTTCGAGAACTCGCGCCGGGCCACGCTGGCCCAGCACTCTTATGCAGTCGACAATCCGGGCAACTGGGATGACTACGGCGAAGACATCTGGGGCCTGACCGCATGCTATGGACCGCTCGACGCCACGGTGAACGTGCACGGCACTCCGCGAAAGATCGCCACCTACACGGCCCGTGGGGCGGACTTCATGGGAGTGAACGACGATGGGACGATCGCTCCCACCGCGGCCGTCTCGTCCATCGTCTTCGCTCCCGAGATCGTCCTCCCGACCATCGCCGCCATGGAAGTGAAGTATGGCAACAACCTCTATCTGCAGTACGGCTTCGTGGACGCATTCAATCCTTCACTGAAAGACGGATCGACCACCGTCGACTTTGGAAAGATCGTCCCGGGAGTGGGATGGTTCGATACTTCCTACCTGGGCATCGATCAGGGTCCCATCGTAGCCATGATCGAGAACTACCGCTCGGAGCTGATCTGGAAAACGATGCGCAGGAATCCTCACATCATCCATGGATTGAAGCGAGCGGGATTCACCGGCGGCTGGCTGGAGAAAACTGAATGAGTCCCGCGCGGCGAGCGGTGCGGTCACCACGACTCTCCGTGTTGAGCGCAGGCTTTCTGCTTCTGGTCGCAACGCTTTTCACTACCTGTTCCGTTCATTCCGATCAACGGGGACGGGAGACTCTCGAACTTTGGGGCCTTGGACGGGAAGGGGAAGTCGTCGCCGAGCTCATTCCCGAATTTGAGCGGCGCAATCCGGGCATTCATGTCGTCGTCCAGCAGATCCCCTGGAGCGCCGCACACGAGAAGCTGCTCACGGCGTACGTCGGCGAGTCCACGCCGGACATCGCCCAGATGGGCAACACATGGATTCCCGAATTTCACGCTGTCGGCGCCCTCGAGGACCTCACTCCCTGGGTGGCGCGCTCGAAGGTGGTGCGGGCCGACGATCACTTCCCCGGCATCTGGGCTACGAACATCGTCGACGGGAAACTCTACGGTGTCCCCTGGTATGTTGACACCCGCGTCATCTTCTACCGCACCGATTTTCTGAAGCAGGCCGGATACGATCACCCTCCGCGGACATGGTCCGAATGGATGGAGATGATGCAACGCATCAAGACGCCGAAACGCTGGCCGATCCTCCTTCCCACGAACGAGTGGAACCAGCCGGTGATGTTCGGTCTGGAGATGGGATCGAAGTTGCTCAAGGACGGAGGACGGTACGGAGACTTCGAGGGTCCGGCCTTCTCTCGTGCCTTTGAAACCTACATCGGCATGTTTCGGAATGGTCTGGCGCCTGCACTGAGCAACAATGAAGTGGCGAACCTCTACCAGCAGTTCGCCCAGGGCGAATTCGCCATGTACATCACCGGGCCCTGGAACGTCGGCGAATTCAAACGCCGCTTGCCGGACAACGTGCAGGACAAATGGATGACAGCGCCCATGCCTGCTCCACCGGGAGGAACGTATCCCGGAGCCTCTCTCGCTGGGGGAGCGAGCCTCTCCATCTTCAAACGCTCGCAGCACAAAGAAGCGGCCTGGAAGCTCATCGAGTTTCTTTCGGAAACGGAGCAACAGGAGAAGTTCGCAAACCTCACCGGTGACCTGCCTGCCCTTCGCGCTGCATGGGAGACACCGTCGCTGAAAAACGATCCGTACATGAAGGCCTTTCGCGTTCAGCTCGAAAACGTCGTGCCGACGCCCACGGTACCCGAGTGGGAACAGATCGCTACAGCTGTCTACGAGACGGTGCAGATGGCCGTGCGCGGCGTATCCACAAAGGATGCGCTGGCTTCGCTCGACCGCAAGACTGACCGGATTCTGGAAAAACGGCGCTGGGTGCTGGCCCGGGAAGCATCCGGTGAGGCGCAGGCGAAATGACCTCCGAGTCCCGCGCCGCTTGTTTCTTTCTTCTTCCGGCCGTTCTGGTCATCGCTTTGTTCTTCGTCCTTCCCGTCGGCGCCGCCCTCGTGCTCAGCCTCACGGACTTCGATCTCTATGCCCTGGGCAACTTCGGCAACATCCGATTCATCTTCCTCGACAACTATCGCCAACTCCTGACCAATCCCATTTTCTGGAAGGCACTGAGGAATACGTTCTACTTCGCACTCATCGGCGGACCGCTCACTCTCGGCGTTGCGCTCGGAGCGGCGCTCATGGTGAACTCGAAGGTGGCGCGCCTGAAGGGCCTCTTCCGTACTATCTACTTCGCTCCGGTGGTCACGACCATCGTGGCCGTTGCCGTGGTCTGGCGCTATCTCTATCACCCGAAATTCGGTCTCTTCAACATCATGCTCCACTCCGTCGGTCTGGGCCCGATCGACTGGCTGGGAAGTCCGCACTGGGCCATGCTGGCCATCATCTTCCTCGCCGTCTGGAAGAACTTCGGCTACACCATGATCATCTTCGTGGCGGGTCTGCAGACCATCCCCGAGGATCTGTACGAGGCGGCGCGCATCGATGGAGCCAACGCCTGGAAGCAGTTCATCCACGTCACCGTCCCCATGCTCGCTCCGACCTTTCTCTTCGTGGGGATCGTCACCGCCATCGGTTACCTGCAACTGTTCGCTGAGCCCTACGTCATGACACCCGAGGGCGGCCCCTCGGACAGCACGCTGTCCGTGGTGATGCACATGTACCTGCAGGGCTTCCGCTGGTGGAACATGGGCTACGCCGCTGCGGTGGCCTTTGTACTCTTCGTCGTCATCGCCGCTGCCACTGCAATCCAGCTCAAGCTTCAGAATCGAGGCCACGCATGAGACGACCGGTCGCTACGATTCTCGTAAATGTTGGACTGGTTCTTTTGGCGGCCGTGACGCTCATTCCTCTGCTGTGGATGCTCTCCGCCTCACTTATGCCCACCGGCGAATCGACGACGTTCCCCCCGCGACTGCTCCCCAGCACGGTGACGTTCAGTCACTATGCGGACCTCTTCACGCGGATGAATATCGGCAAGGCCTTCTTCAACAGCCTGCTCATCGCCCTCATGGTCACGGCCATCTCACTCCTCCTAAATTCCATGGCGGGCTACGCTTTTGCCAAGCTGCACTTCCGTGGACGAGAGAAGCTCTTTGCAGCATTGCTGGCGGCCCTGGTCATCCCCGCGCAGGTCGGGATGTTGCCGCTCTTCCTGATGCTGAAGTCGCTGCACCTGGTAAACACCTACTGGGGAGTGGTCATCCCGGGCATGGCCACGATCTTCGGGATCTTTCTCATCAGACAATCAATGCTCTCCATCCCGGACGATCTTCTGGACGCAGCCCGCATCGACGGAGCGGGCGAGTTTCGCATCTATTGGTCGGTGATCCTTCCGCTGGCCCGGCCCATCCTCATCACCCTGGCCATCTTCACTTTCATGGCCAGTTGGAACGATTTCATGTGGCCGCTGATCGTTCTCACGGACGCACGCAAGTACACGTTGCCCGTACAGATCGCCAACCTCGTCGGAGAGCACGTGCAGGATGTGGAGCTGATGATGGCCAGCTCGGTCCTCACTGTGCTGCCAGTGCTCATTCTTTTCCTGGCCGTGCAGAAGCACTACATCGCCGGACTCACTGTAGGTAGCGTGAAAGGCTGAGGCGGACTCAAGGAGTCACGGCGCTCATGAACAGGACCCGCATCAGAATCCGGCAAGCGGCGATGGCCATCATCGTGGCCTCGCTGTCGCTGCTGGCCTTCATTTCCGCTGCACCGCTCCCGGCCCCGACCGTCGTCGACAATTTCGATGGACCGATCGACTGGGCGGCGGCGCCATCCGATGGAGTTTCTCTGAAGATCTCCCAGGACGACGGGCGCACCGGCAAAGCGATGCGCCTGGACTTCGATTTCAACGGCGGTGCGGGTTACGCCATTGCCCGGAAGAAAATCGATCTCGATCTCGCTGAAAACTACCAGTTCACATTCTGGATGAAAGCCGACGCCCCCGTGAACAACTTTGAGTTCAAGCTCGTCGACCCCACCGGCGAGAACGTCTGGTGGATGAACCGGCGCGATTTTCATTACCCTCGGGACTGGACGAAGATCACCATCAGGAAACGGCACATCGGATTTGCCTGGGGTCCCATCGGACGCGGCGCCGACATTCACAAAGTCTCCGCTCTGGAGCTCGTAGTCACCGCTGGCACCGGCGGAAAGGGGACTGTGTGGATCGACGACTTTACGCTCACTCCCCTCGAGCCGGTTACAGCGTACGACCTCACGCCATCGACCTCTGCGTCATCCTCGAGAACGGGTGACGAACCGCAGCGTGCGCTTGACGCGAGCCGGTCGTCGGAGTGGCACAGCGCGTCCGACGGCACTCAGGACCTGACCATCGACTTCCTGAAGAATCGCGAATTCGGCGGACTCACCGTGGACTGGGACGCCCAGGATTACTCCGTGGACTATGACGTGGCCGGATCGGTTGACGGCAGCCAATGGGAAACTGTGCG
>JBDTRY010000281.1:0-4774 GCA_039931435.1 Acidobacteriota bacterium
CTGCTTCCCGTCTGACGCCGATCGGGTTCCGTCGCGACATCAAGCTCTTCCTGGCGGCACTGGTCGGTTTTCTCGTCGTCATCATTCTGACGCTGCTCCTGCTTCTGCAGAGCATGACCGCCACCGCCATCGAGCAGACCAGAGCCAGATGGACCGGCGCCTCAGATGTCGTTGCCGACAGCCTTCATTCGTTGCCAGCGACTTCAGGTCACGAGGTCATCGAGAGTCAGCTCGACTATCTCCGGGGACGCTACGGAGTCGCTGCCGTCATCCTCAACGCGGACTCGAGAAAGCCCATCGCCTCCGGAGTCGTGGGCAGCAACGCCGGACTGGAACAGATGACGCGGGAGACCCAGTTCGGCCGGGCGTTGCTCTATTTCGACGCCAGTTACATCACGAGCATCGAGAGGACTTTCAATCTCACTGCAGGAATTTGTGTGCTGGCCGCTCTGGGAGCAATGCTCCTCCTTGTCCTTTACCTCCCCAGGATCATCCGTCCAATTGAAGAACTCCTCGATCAAGCCGCCACGATTTCGCACAGGGACGACCACACGGACGAAGCCGGCTACATCATCCAGACTTTCAAGACGTCGATCGCCCGGCTCAAGGAGCAGGAAACAGAACTGAAGCTCCTGCATGCCGCGGAGAAGAATCGGGCAGATGACCTTCAGCGGGTCACGGCGACGCTCACCCGCAGTCTCTCCTCCGGATTCATCGCCATCGACGCTGCCGGCTGTCTCGTGGACATGAACAATGCCGCTCGAGAAATTCTCCGCCTTCCGGACGGACCGGTTGCAGGCCAGGCTGTCGCCGAAGTTCTGGGTACGTCCCCGATTACCGGCGAATTACTTTTCACGCTGGACAAGCGCTCGATGGTTTCGAGGAAGGAACTCGAGTATCGGGCCGGAGAGGAAACGATCCCCATCGGCATCACCACGGTGCCACTGGTCAACGATACAGGACAGATTCTCGGCGTCATCGCCCTTTTCGCCGACCTCACCCAGATCAAACAACTGGAGGGTCGCGTTCGGGAAATGCAGGCACTGGCGGACCTCGGCGAGATCTCCGCGGGGATCGCTCACGAATTCAGAAACTCCCTTACGACCATTCTCGGATATCTGAAACTGGCGCGGCGGGGAGATCTCGATGCCCCTTCCGACACACGGGTGGCAAACGCCGAGCACGAGGCGGTCGAGCTCAGTAAGGTCGTCGAAGCACTTCTGAATTTTGCCCGGCCCATGTCCCCGAAGTTTGAACGTGTCGATCTGGCCGAGGTCGTTCGAGGGGTCATCAGCCGGATGCGTGAGGTGGACACCACTCCGAAAATTCGCGAGCACCTCTCCGAAACGATCGTCTCCGGCGATCCCGTTCTGCTCAGCCGCACGGTCGAGAATCTCATTCGAAATGCCATTGATGCCGTTGCCTCCGTGGAAAGCGGAGAAGTTCGGATCACTTGTGATCCTGAGCCGAAACCAATTCTCGTGGTCAAAGACAACGGCGTGGGCCTTGAACCCGAATCAATCTCCCGCCTGTTCCTTCCCTTCCAGACCGGCAAAGCTTCCGGGATGGGGCTGGGCCTGCCGCTGGCCCGCAAGATCGCCCTTCTCCACGGAGCCTCGCTGACACTGGCGGGTACCGTGGGCGGAGGAGCAACTGCGACGCTCGCCTTTGATAGCCCGGAACGTTCGATGTGAAGAGGGCTGAAGAATCTGTTACTTTTTACCACAAGCTCGACACCGCCTTTTTCGACCCGTGGTGGCGCGTATACGCTTAACCCTATCGAATTAGGCAAGTTACCGACACGTGGCCGCGATGGCACGCCGCCTGCGATAGGGAGACCATCTAATCCAACCAATTCAGTCTGAGGATTCTTGCCGATGAAGCCAAGGCAGCATGGTTACACGCTGATCGAGATTCTGGTGGTGGTGGCGATGATCGGCGTGATGATCCTCGTGGTGGTTCCCAATTTCATCGGGTACATGCGCACCATCCGCATGCGAACCTCGGTCCGTCAGTTCACCACCGATGTCCGGCAGGCCCGCCAGACAGCCATCACGCGCCACGTGCAGACGAAACTGAGCTTCAAGACGGATGCGACTGGAGAATACTGGTTCTCGCGCCGGAACGAAGACTGCAGCGGGGTTGGGACACTTCCCGACCCCGATCCATGCTGGCAGTCGCTCGGCGCCCGCAAGGCCGTTCAGAAAAACGTCTTTTTCAACTCCACCTCGACCTTCACGGACGTGGCCTCGGGGATCACTCCCGATCCGGACGGGTTCAAGGATGTCGTCTACGGCACCGATGGAACGGTCACCAACCTGCCCGGAGGCACTGGCACGGTGGTGATCGCCACGAATGACGACGTTCCGAAAAATCAATACACCATCACGTTCTGGCAGACCGGCCGTCTGGTCACGAATTGAGTGAGCGAGGAACATCGATGATCAACCTTTCGCATCGAGATGCGCGCGGCTTCAGCCTGGTGGAAGTACTCGTTTCCATGGGCATCATCTCCGGCATCCTGCTCTCCATCGTCACGCTCTTCTTTTTCGGACGGCGGAATGTCTACAGTGGAAAACAGATGACCGAGGCAGTGGCCGTCGGAACCCATGCCACTGAGGACCTCTCCTCGCTGAGCGGAGACGATATCTACGACGCCTTCGTGATTACCTCTGCCGACACTCTGGGAAGCTACACGATCGATGGCGTCAGCTACACGAACGCCATTCTTCGATCGACAGATCCGAACGTCGTGGCCAGTCCGCCCACCAGGCTGCAGATGGAGAAGGATCCGGACACGGGCGCCAGTCCTCCGGACGGCTTCCTCACCACCTGGAAGGACGAAATGAACTCGACCAGAAAGTTCCAGGACGGCTCGGTGACGCTCGTGATACTTCCTCGGAGCCCCACCCAGATCATGGCCGGCACGACACCTGACGGGCCAGCTCCCGGACTTCTTTCAGTACGCACGATCGTGCGTTGGAAAGAAGCGCGGCGCAACCGCAGTGTGACGTTCGACACGCTCAAACCCCGGCGCGGTTTCTAGAAGAGGAAGGCCACAAATGATGAGTGAAAAACATCGGAAAACGCAGACGGGATTTACACTCGTCGAAGTTCTGGTCGCCACTGCGATCTTCGTCGTGATCTTTGTCGCCGCCCTTCTCATCTACGACCGTAGCAATCGGGTCTTCAAGTCCGGAATGGAAGCGACCGACGTGCAACAGAACACCCGCGTGGCCTTTGACAAGGTCCTCGGGGACCTCCGCATGGCAGGCTTCGATTACGACCGCGATGGCAACCCCAGCGGTTCCGCGGCAGGAGTGACCTGGCAGCAGCAGGCCGATGAACAGATCGAGTATGCCGGACCAACGGCCATCACCCTTCGGGCAAACTTCAACTACGAAACCGCCACCGGCCCATGTCCGACAACGATCCTGACCACCACGCCACCGTGTGAGCACGGGCGGGAAGCAGCCCTGGAGCTATCCAGTGGCGGCGTCTTCCCCGTAGTCACGACCGGAAACGACGAGATCGTCACCTACGGTCTGGAGTCCGCGGATTCGTCCAAGAACACAGGCCAGATCAAGTATTACGCGGACGTTCCGGATCGCAAGTCCTATCAGAACGAGGTCAGCGCGGGCCTGACGGGAAGAGCCGAGAATCTCGTCACAATCACCGGGGTCGACCTGACGAACAACAACCCCCCCTACACGCTTTATCGCTACACCCTCGATCCGGGAGTGGGCGCGGTCACGGTGGTGCGGACCCCGGTGGCAAACGGAATTCGAAGTATGCGCTTTCAGTACTACGAGGATCCCACCGGGGTCATTCCGCTGACGGATCTCGCGGCAACGCCAGCTGCAGTCACGGGTGCCGCGGACTCCGTTGCCGCGGATCGCTACAACCCTGCAGCACCGGACGCCATCATTGCCGTCCGGCAGATCCGGGAGAAAATTCAGTCGATCCGCCTCACTCTCATCGGCATGAATGAATCCCCCGACTCGGCCTACGCGGAGCCGCTGGACTCAACTCCGAAAGCGGTGTTCGGCTACTCCGGATCCACCTCGAAGAACTTCAGACAGTACCGGCTGGAAAGCCTGATCGTTCCCAGAAACTACGGGAAGTCGGGGCTGAAGGAGCAGGAAACGGTCGCTCCCGGTCCGCCGACGATCACCAGGATCTGCGTTGGATATTGCGGTCTGGCCTACATCGAGTGGGATTCCCCGGTCATCGACGCAACGCACGGATCGCCCGAGGATTACCAGATCCTGGTGGGGACGACTTCCACGACCGTGACCACACTGGCGCTCGACGCCGGACTGACCAACTCCGCTACCGTTCCCCTGAGCGACCGAACCGCAAGTTACTACTTCGTGGTCAAAGCGGTGAACAGTTTCGGGTCGCAGAATTCGGCCGTACAGGGGCCGTACTCGGTGAAAAACGCAACGCGTCCAAACCCGCCGGACTTCAGTACGGCAGTCATCACCGGCGGGGGCGGAGCGAATCCGCCAGCACTTCCTGGCCATATCCAACTTACGTGGCAGGCACCGACGACAAACGCCTCCGGAGCCATAAGTTGCCCCTTTGGGGGAGGCTCGGCGGCGGCCACCAACGTCCGGGAAATCAAACAGTGGATCGTGGAGCGCGCTGAAGACGCCGGGTTCACGGTAAACAAGAAAACAAGAACGTTCACCCAGACTCCCGATCCGATTACCGGGCAGGTCATGATCGATGACACGGTGGCCAATTGCGTGACGTACTACTATCGCGTGAA
>JBDTRY010000282.1:0-4696 GCA_039931435.1 Acidobacteriota bacterium
TCGGGCCACCGTGGGAACATCCCGACGTCTGGATGAAACTCTCCTTCCCGTTCCTTCACGCCAATCGCATCAAAACTCCTACCCTGTTTCTGGGAGGGGACATGGACTTCAACGTTCCGCTTCTGAACTCGGAGCAGATGTACCAGGCCCTGCGAAATCTCAATGTGCCCACGGAGCTGATCATCTATCCCGGACAGCACCACGGCATCAGCAAGCCGACATTCGTGAAGGATCGCTATCAGCGCTACCTCGACTGGTACGCCAAATACATTCCGAAGCAATGAGGCCGGCGCCGGCGGAAGGTCGCAGGTTCAGCGATGCCTGAGTTGCCGGAAGTCGAAGTATACCGGCGCTACGTCGAACGGCATGCGCTGCGGAAGAGCGTCACCGGAGTGTCGGTGCTCGACGCCCGCATCCTCGGAGATCTCACGCCGCGGGCGCTGAACCGGGGGTTGGCTGGCAGGCAGTTTCTGGGAACGCACCGGCACGGGAAACATCTCTTCGTCGCCACGGACGGCGGCCCATGGCTCTACCTGCATTTCGGGATGAGTGGTGACATTTTCTACTACCGTGGCAAACGGGACCGCCCCCGTTTTGCCCGTGTGCTGGTGCGTTTCAGCGATTCGTCCGAACTGGCCTACGACGACATGCGCCTCTTTGGTGTGGTCGATCTCGTCGACGATCCCGGGACCTTCATCGAAGAGCGTGGCCTGGGGCCCGACCCTCTCGATCGGAAGTTCACGCTACCCGTCTTCCGCAGAATTCTCGCCGGGCGGAAAGGGGCCATCAAATCTCTGTTGATGTCCCAGCAGATCGTCGCCGGCCTCGGCAACCTTTACGTTGATGAAATTCTCTTTCGCACTGCTGTGCATCCTCAGACCGCAGCGGATCTCTTGACCGCCGCTGACGTGGCCAGAGTCTTCCGCGCCATTCGCCCGCTCCTGCTGAAGATGATCATCATTCGTGAGGCGGGCGCGCCGAACCCACCGCGGTCTCTCATCTCCCACCGCGAGGAAGGCGAGCGTTGTCCGTTGTGCGGTGGCGAGATCCGGCGCACCGTGGTCTTCGGCCGCACGACCTACTTCTGCGGAAACCATCAGAGACTGGTTCGGCACCGGTGATCATCGTGCTCATGGGAGTTTCCGGTTCGGGCAAGACCGCGGTCGGAATTCAGCTGGCGCGCGATCTCGACTGGAAATTTTTCGACGGAGACGACTTTCATTCGCCGGCGAACGTGGAACGAATGGCCCACGGAATTGCGCTCACCGATGAAGACCGCCTGCCATGGCTGGAAGAGCTGGCGCGTCTCATCAGTGAGATTTTCAGCCAGGGGAAAAGCGCGGTGGTGGCCTGTTCGGCACTGCGCCGGTCCTATCGCGAAATTCTCCGAGGGGGCAGTGATGCGGTGCGATTCGTCTATCTGAAGGGTTCGCCTGAGTTGATTCGTCACCGTCTTCGAGGCCGGGCTGGTCACTTTTTCGACCCTCGGCTCCTGGCAAGCCAGTTCGACACGCTCGAGGAACCACCAGAGGCAATGATCATCGACGTTTCGCCGCCCGTGGCTGTGATCGTCGCCCAGATCCGCGTTGCACTGGGCCTGTGAACGGTCCGGCTTGCGTCTGGCCCACTCCAGATTTCGGTGCCGTGGCGGCGGAAATCAGCTCCCCGAGGTGGCAACCGGTGGAATCCTCTTGAAACCTTTCTAACCAATGCACGTTCCGAGCGTCTATACGCTCGAGGATGTTCACTGAGGGAACGCCACTCCCGGGCCACGCAATCACCGTGAACCGAAACGTGATCGACAAGCCCGGCACATCGCCTGCCGGAGTGACCGGGGACGAGATCGCTCGTCCGGGCGAAGCCTCGCCGGAGAGACTCTTCGAATTTGAGGAGCTGTATCGGATTCATGGGGAGCGTATGAAAAGCATCGCCTGGAACCACCTTGGAAGCAGATCGGACGCGGAGGACGCTGTTCAGGAAACCTTCATGAAGATGCACCGCTCCATGACCACGTTTCGCAGAGACGCTCAGGTCTCGACCTGGCTCTATCGCATCCTTCTCAATACCTGCTACGACATGTTGCGTCGACGCAGGGTTCGGCCAGACGAGACCGAGTTGGAGGCTGCTGGCGAGTTTCCAGGCCCGCGCAACGCCGACGATGTCCTGCGCATGACGCTGCGTACCCTTCTGGGCCAGCTCGATGCCCGGAAGAGGGAGGTCTTCATCCTCGCCGAAGTCGAAGGTCTCTCTCACAGCGAAGTGGCCGCGATCATGGGTATCACCGTCAGCTATTCGAAATGGCTTCTGTTCACCACGAAGAAGGAACTGCGAGCGATGTGGAAGGTGGGACATTGACCGATCCGACCGGATTCAGCTGCGAAGAGCTCGACGAGATTCTCGAAGCGGGCATGCCTGAGGATCTGGCCCGGGTACTTGCTCACAGCCAGCACTGTCCGCTGTGCCGTGACGAGGTGGTCGCCTGGAGCGAAATCAATCGTCTGAAGAGCGGCCTGCACGAACGGTGGGAGAGCCCGGGCCTCTGGAGTCGAATCGAGAAATCGCTCGTGGCGGAGAGCGCAGTCATTCAACCGGCCGCCGTCGCGAATGTCGTCCCCATTCTTCATGGGGGCAGAACGGCCTCGGCACTGCTGAGGGTTGCGGCCGTTACGCTTCTTGTGGCAGCGCTGGGCGGGATTACCTGGTGGACGCTGTCGCTTCGTCCGGAGCGGTCTGCCGTCGACGAGTGGGCCCTCGAAGAGTCCGCACTGGAGAACGTGGAGAAGGCTGAACAGGCCCATCTGAAATCCATCGAGGAACTGCAGAAAATAGTCGATCCCAGGCTGGAGAACGCCACGACGCCGCTGATGCTCAGTTATCGCGAGAAGCTGATGTTGCTCGACTCGGCGATCGCCGAATGCGAAGGACAGATCCGAATGAATCGATCGAACGCACAACTACGCAAGGAACTGCTGGCCATCTACACCGAGAAGCAGAAGACCATGCAGCAGTTGCTCAAAGAGGGACGGAATGGCCATGGCAGCGCACAATCCGACATTCAGTAAACGGCAGGCGTTGCGCCGGGCGGTGGTCGCAGTCTGCCTGGCGGCGATGGCCGCATCGGCGTTAATCGCCTCTCCGCAGGAGCAGGTCGTGCGCTCGTTCAACAAGACCCTGAACTGGTCAGGAGGGACGGTACGCATCGATCACAGCCTCGGGGATCTGAGCGTTCGAACGCATAAGGACTCCTCCGTGGTGATCGAGGCCACGATTCAAGCTGCTGCCTCGACAAAGACTGAGGCCACTGCCATCGCTGATGCCATACACATCGAAACCTCCAGCGGTCCCTCTGGCATCGTCATTCGCACCGACTACGGAATCAACGATGATGAGCGTCCGGGGCGCCGGGCCCACCGATCGGCCTCTTTCCAGGTCAACTACAGGCTCATCGTCCCGGAGAGCGCCCCTGTCTCCATCAGCAATCGCTTCGGGAGTACGTCCGTCGCCTCTCTGGCGGGACCCCTGGCCGTCAGTAATGGCTATGGCTCGGTAAGCATCGACGATGGGCGGGGCCCGCAGAACATCGACAACGCGTTCGGCTCCACCAGCATCAGGAACGTAGCGGGAACGATTGTGGCCAATACGCGGAATGGTTCGCTGGCGCTCGACGGTGTTCGAGGCAATGTCACAGCGTCGAACCGTTTCGGCTCGATGTCGGTCAACAACGTCAGCGGGGACGCTACCCTCAGCAATGCCAACGGTACGCTCAGAGTTTCGAACATCAGCGGATCGGCGAACGTCACCAATTCATTCGGCCCGATCGACATCTCCGACATCCGCGACAAGCTGCAGGTGGCAAGCCGGAACGGCGACGTCATGGCCCGGAAAGTGGGCGGTGACACGGCGGTTCAGTCGACCTTCGGGAACATCACCTTCAATGGCCTGGGAGGCGACGTCCGCATCTCATCGACCAATTCGCGCATTTCCGGTTCGAATGTCCGCGGCACTCTGACCATCGACAACACCTTCGGCGACGTTCAGGTCAGCGGCATCGGAGGGGTGACGAGAATCTCCAGCCCCAATGGCAACATCACCCTCTCCGACGTTCGTGCCGGCGCGGTCGTGCGGGGTCGGCAGGCTCTCGTCACCGCCACGAAGATCGCCGGAACGCTCAACGTCGAAAATGCCAACGGCGGCGTGAAGGCCTCCTCAATCGGCGGCGGCGCGGACGTGAAGACGTCGTTCGCCCCGGTCTTTATCCAGGATGCAGCCAGCGCAGTGAACGTTGAGAATCAGAATGGTTCGATCGAGGTGAAGCAACTGCGCTGGCCGCCGAACAAGTGCAACGACATCGCACTGAAGACGAGCTTTGCGGCCATCGCCCTCGAGGTTCCCGCCGGTGCCGGCTTTACGGTCGATGCCAGGACCTCATTCGGCACCATTTCTTCGGCGTTGCCGATGAAAGCGTCAGAGTCCGATTCCTCGAAGAGCGTGAAGGGGACGATCGGCAACGGCCGCTGCAAGCTCATCCTCGTCGATCAGAACGGAAACATCGATATCACGAGAGAGTAGGAGTGGCGAGCATTCCGATGTTGGGCGGTGCTCCGCAAGGGCACCTCTGGCAGGTGATGACACCACTTCCAGCGCCTGTCATCCTGAAGCGTCGAGCGAAGGATCTCTTCTACCTTCCCGGTTGCAA
>JBDTRY010000283.1:0-4640 GCA_039931435.1 Acidobacteriota bacterium
CGGCGTCGAGACCAAGTCAGGTGGTACCAATTTGTCCAATACACGCCACTAGCGCGACCGACAAAAGTAGAACACCGCCGATGCCCGTCACCATTGCAACCGTGAGATCCTCTTGCCGAGCGCTACCGACCGCATTTGCAAGCGCGCCAATCGCGGGCTGAACAAGCAGCAGACCAACAAAGACGCCGACCGCGAAGTTGATGCGACGGGCAAAACCAAAGAAGGCGGCCACTGAGGTTAGAAACACGCAGATCGTAAGCACCAAAAAGCGAAGCGCCGTACCCTGCATTCGACCGGCATTGTGAAGCGCCGCCGTCAAGAAAACAACGAACTCTGCGAAGAACACTATTGCTTCGACCAGCAGTAAATAGTGCCTGGGATCGCGCGGCGAAACACTGGCAGACTCCCGGCGGCTGTCACTCTGGGAATCGCTATTGCTCATGATGTCTTCGATCCGTTCAACGACCCGCACGTTCCCCAGCGCGGAGTGGAAGGCGGTGATGAGGGTCAGGCCTTCGAAGTTCAATCAGGCGGTGATGCTCGCGCGGAAAACGTTTCATCGGGAGAGGATGCCAATCGCCTGGAGCCACCTCTCGACGAGGTCTGGCCACGCCGTGATCGGCGACTCTGTACGCCGGAGCCCGAATGCATGCCCACCCTTCACGTACACATGCATCTCTGCGGGAACGCCAGCCTTTCGCAGCGCAGAGTAGTAGACGAGAGAGTTTTCAACCGGATCAACGGGGTCATCCTCCGACTGAAGCAGGAAGGTAGGCGGCGACTTGCTGCTCACCCGAATGTCGGGGTTGAGCGCAAAATTCTTCTCGGGAACTGCCAGATGTCCCGGGTAGAGTGCCACGGCGAAATCGGGCCGGCAGCTTTCCCTATCGGCGGAATCCACAGCCGGGTATGAACGCTTGTCGAAATGCGTGCTCACCGCGGCAACCATATGCCCACCTGCTGAAAACCCGAGGACGCCGATCTTCCGACGATCGACATGCCACTGCTCTGCCCGGGAGCGCACCAGCCCTATAGCCCGCTGCGCGTCTTCCAAAGCAGTGCGACAGTCCCGATACGGTCCTACCTTCTTGCAAGGCACTCGGTACTTGAGCAGCACGCAGGTGATTCCCTTCGCCGTCAACCAGTCACAGGCCTCGGTGCCTTCGAGGTCGATGGCCAGAATGTTGTAGCCCCCGCCGGGAAAGACAATGATGGCGGCACCGGTGTTCTTTCCCTTCGGCGAAAATACAGTCATCGTAGGGTTCGAGACGCTGTTGACGTAGATCCATGGTCTGCCTCCAACCAGCCGCTTCTGACCGGCGGCGTCGACGACCGTCCCTGCGACCTCCGGCCCGCCGGCCGATTGCGCATCAGGAATGACGCCAGGCCAGATGGGCACCTGCGTGTGGCCGGGCGGTGGTTGCCACCCACTCGGGCTTGCGCACAGCAGCGACGCTCCGAGTGCAAGTGCGAGAAAAGCCAGTAACGGTCGACTCCGATCTCGAAATCTCATCGTCGGTTCTCCTGATCGTATAGAGCGGCGGCCATGGCACATCAGGCGATTCGCTCCGGGCGGAGGTCAAGGCTACCAGAACTCAACTTGCACACTATCGCGCCCACAACGAATCGCTTCCTGCCTGAACCGGTTCCTGGTACCGGGCATGATCTCCCGCACCCTGCTCGGACTGCTCGTCATCCGGATGAAGTAGATCTAAGCGTCGTCAGGATCTAAGCGTCGTCAGGGTCAGAGCCTCTTCCTGGTAATACACTAAAGTGTCCATCGGAGGAGGGTGATGAAGTGATGCCTGACTATCTGCTCGGTGGAACTCGTCGTTACTTCGTCAGGAAAAAGCCAGGACGGTTCGTTTCCTGGGTGTTTCTTTCCATCCTGAACATTTCGCAATGATCCGCCGGGCAATCACCGGGATGCAGCACGTCGGCGGGTTCGCGCTTCTTGTGGGGATCTGGTTTCTTGCGGGCCCGGCGTTCGCCAGCGACACCGTATGCCGGCCGAACGACAACCTGGCGGTGGTCGCAGCGGAACTCGACAAGACGATCATTGCAGGAATGCGCGGAAACCGGGTGCCGGGTGTTTCAGTAGCGCTCATACGCGACGGCAGACTCGTATGGGCGAAGGGATATGGGCACACGAATTCGTTCTTCGACAGCGCTGTGTCAGCAGATACGGTGTTTCCCGTAGCCTCGCTCGGCAAGCCAGTCACCGCCTATACGTTCCTGAAGCTGGTCGAGGCGGGGCGAGTTCGCATCGACGCGCCGCTGGCGCCGCAATTGAAACGACGATGGCTTCCAGCGACGCCGCAAAACGACAGCATCACGGCGTTCCAGCTGCTTACGCACCAGTCCGGACTTGGTAATGCGATCCGATCGCGCAAGCGTTCTTTGAAATTTCCGCCGGGTACGAGCTTCTCCTATTCTGGCGTGGGCTACATGTATCTTCAGGAGGCGGTCGCCCAGAGATCCGGCATGACGTTCGAGAATGCCGTCCAGTCGCTCGCGCTTGCGCCCGCCGGGATGACGAGTTCCTCGTTCACCCATATTGTCAGCCCCAATCCCGCCGCCGCCGGCCACACCCCGCTGCGAACACCCGTGATCATATTCGGCGTATTTATTGGGATCGTGTTCGCCGCGTTGCTGCTGCCGTTCCTCGTGCTGCACCGACTCATTGCGCGGAAATGGCTCCCGAGCGCGCGCGCGGTCGCGGCATATGTCGCCGCCTGCGGCGGGATGGCGACGGCGGTCATGACCTATATGACGGGACGAGGTCCCGGGTTCTTCTTTGGTGGCATCGGATGCCTGCTGTTGCTGGCGACCTTCGTCACCTGGCTCGCGCTGCACAAGCTGCGACCGGCATCATCTCCTGCGGGCATCCTCCTCACGGGGTTGCTGGCGGTTGGCCTGCCCGCGCTTCTGGTGCTGGCCAACTGGCAACGGCCGATGCCACTGCCCAATGTGGACGAGCGCGATGGCAACGCTGCCGCTTCGTTCCGATCTACCGCTCCCGATCTGGCGCGCTTCCTCGTCCATGTGATGCACGAGGCGCAAGCTCGTCCCGCGGGACTGGTGGCGAAGATGCTGGTGCCTGCTGTCTCGACAGGTCCGCGATCGGGTTGGGGACTGGGCTTCGGCATTTATGAAGCTGCGAACGATCGGATCGTGTGGCATCGGGGAAGCAGCCCTGCGTATCAGTCCGTCCTCGCCATGTGCCCCAGGCAGGGTTACGGCGTCGTCGTCCTGTCCAATGCCACGGACGGCGAAGATCTCGTCAAGGCGGTGGCGGCCAGGGCGCTTGGCGGCACAGCACCGTGGGACGAGAACTAGCGGCTGAGCCGGAGCCGATCAGCAGGATCAGAGCGCTGCTGCGATCTGCCGCATGGATCGCTTCGTCGCGTGTTTCGTCGCATCGTCCGGGTCTTTACAACGAGCATTCCTTCATCAGCGGGATCGATCATCGAGAGTCGCGCACTCGAGGCTCGTTCCCGGTGGGCCGCCGACCCGCGGTTCACTGCCTTCACGGTGGAATCGCCTGACTCCGAGGCGTTGATGCGCCTGTCGCGATCATCACTTCAAACGAACAAACGCGTCATCCCGAAGCCGAAGGCGAGGGATCTCCGGTGGAACTCGCGATGTCGTTGAACCACGCGAGGATCCCTCCTCGCTTCGCTCGTTCGGGATGACTCGTCCTCGGCGCCGCCCGGGACAGGTGTGCAGCTCAGAGGGGTCGCCGGCGAAGCGGAGCTGGAGCCAATGTTCCGCCGAGGTAGACTCGCCTCGTGAAGTTCACCTGGGATCCGACGAAAGCGACGCAGAACAATCTGAGCCATCGGGTCGCGTTGGCCGAGGCGTTGTCCGTATTCGGTGATCCGCTGGCCCGCATTCACGCGGATCCGGATCACTCAGAGGACGAGCGGCGCGAGATCATCATCGGCCGGTCGCGAACAGGGCGACTCTGCTGGTATGCTTTTCCCGAAAGTGCCGACAGCGTTCGGCTGTTTTCAGCCAGAGAAGTGAGTGCTCATGAGCGACGAAAGTACGAAGAACAGTGACCAACCCGACGGAATCCGGGATGAATACGATTTCGACTACTCGAAATCGAGAACGAACCGATTTGCAGCGGAGTTCACACAGGGCTCCGTCGCCGTGATTCTGGATCCCGACGTGGCGGCCGTCTTCAGCTCGGCAGAGTCGGTGAATACATTCCTCCGCTCTGTGATCTCCGCTCTTCCCGAGAAAAAGTCATCGGCCAAGTGAGCTGAACTCCGGCCTTCGGGCTCGGCCTTCGGGGTCAGACCTTGATTTTTGCGGATCGATTCTTGATCTTACTGACCTATATCTCTCACTCCCAAAACAGGTATGCCGCCATAGAACCACAACCAGACAATCACTAGCGGGGTAGTAACTGACATGATTCACTTGAGGATCTTCAATACACCAGTACGGATAAAGCCGGCAGTCTTCTTTCTGGTGTCAGCGATCTGGGCCGGCGCCACTGGATTGACCTTGTACTGGCATCCTCAGCGTGGCTTCTGGTCAGCCGTGATTATTGGCTTTGCCACGATGTTTCTTTTGATCTTGGCGGACTTCGGACATCCGTTCGCCCACATATTCAGTGCTCGCTTTGC
>JBDTRY010000284.1:0-4586 GCA_039931435.1 Acidobacteriota bacterium
CCGTGACCACCGACCCCGAAGATGCTTACATCGACTGAATCCACGGATGCCAGTGCCGGGCCTGAAACCCAGCCGATCTTTCCGGCGGCGAGCGTAGCGTTGTCGTGGAAGCCGATGGCGTAATCCGGTTGCGGAAATTTCTCGTACAGTCCGCCAGCGAGCATGGCCTTTGCGCCGGCCCCACGCTCCTCGGCAGGCTGGCCGATCATGATCAGTGTTCCGTGCCACTGGTTCCTGAGTTGGGACAGTACGCGCGCCGTAGCCACGAAGATGCTCATGTGAACGTCATGACCGCAGGCGTGCATCACCGGGACTTCCTGTCCCTGTTCGTTTTTTGTGCGGACGTGACTGGCGTAGGAAAGACCGGTAGCCTCTTCGACCGGAAGTGCGTCGAGATCCGTGCGCACCAGGACTACCGGGCCCTTGCCGTTCTTCATTACTGCCACAAGGCCGAATGACTGAAGTTTCGGATCGGGGTATTTTCCGAAGTGATCGGTCACCTCGAATCCCAGCGGACGAAGCTCGCCGGCGATCCAGGCCGCACTCTTTTCCTCGAAGTAGGATAGCTCCGGCGCAGCATGGAGCTTCTTGTATGACTCCAGGATCGAGGGCATCTGCTGATCGACCAGGGAGTCGACCGTCTGCGCAGCGGCGGCGAGCGGGACGAGAAGCACAGCGGCGGCAAGGATGACGCGCTTGAGCATGGTAGAGGACCTCCGGCGTAAAGTGCGCAGATCATATCAGCGCTCGGCGGCGATGATCGTCGAGCGCAGGCTGCTCTACGGCTATTTCTTTGGTTTCGACGGAGCGTCGTTGATCATCTTCACGATCTCCGGATGATCCTTGGCCAGATCCAGTAGCTCCGCCTTGTCTCGCTGCACATCGGCGCCGGCGTCGATCAGCGCCCGGACGATGTCTGCGTAACCACGCAGCACAGCCACCTGCAGAGCGGTACCTCCGGCGGTGCTTCGCGCGTTGACCTTTGCTCCGGAAGCCAGGAGAAGCTGCACGATGTCCAGATGACCCTGCTCGGCAGCGGAGGAGAGCGGAGTGATCTTGTATTCATTTCCAATGTTCACATCTGCCTTTGCGTCGACGAGCAGCTTCACGAGCTCCGCGCTTCCGGTATCCGAGGCGGTCATCAGGATCGATTGCCCGTACTCGTCGCGGGCATTGACGTTAGCACCCTCGGCGATGAGGATTTTCACGACGCTGCCGTGCTTCTGAGAAATGGCCAGACGGAGTGCGTCGGCCGCGTCCACAGCCATGCCCGCTTCGAGGAAGAGCTTCACGGCGTCGGCGTTGCCATGCAGAACCTCACTTCGATATGTGTTCGGATCGAATTCGAGTTCCATCTGCTTCAGGCGCCACAGCGCGTGATCGGCCTTCGAAGCGTCCGCCGGAAGTGGGTCGACGACCTCCTGAGCGTGCGTGATCGATGCTTCGAACGTGGCGTCGAATCCGAACGAAAAGCCCGGATCCTTCATCGTCACTCTGCCGGCCAGCGTGGTCTCCGTGGACTTCGTGGGTTTGAAGGTTGCGGTCTGACGAACGGATAATCCTGCCGGAACACCGGCGGCAAAATAAAACGCTTCGTCAGCGCTTCTCGATTCGTCGAGTTGAAGGGCTACGGCTGCAAACTGTCCATCGACAGCCTCGTTCAGGGCCGATGCTGAAAGAAGATCCGCCTCCCGGATGGGCTTACTGGATACGATCACTCGGAGAAGCGCGTTCTTCTCGACGACGTAGGCGTAGCGGAGGGGAGTCGATTTCCCGTTGACGGTCAAGGTCCCCTTTGCCGTTCCCGATCCGCTGGTCGTGGAGCCGAGAGCCGCGGTGGCGACGGCGGAGGCCATCATCAGAAAAAGTGCGATGCACAGTGGGCGATGCGTGGACGTCTTCATGACTTCGCTCCCGCGGCTTTCAGCACGGCGATGACGTCGTCCTGGTCACCCTTCTGCGCAGCCTTCAGGGGCGTGTCGCCATCTTTTGTTTTCGCGTTCACGCTGGCCTTGAGCTCGATCAGCAACTTCACTGCCTCGATTTTTCCGGCGTAGATGGCTGAGAGAAGCGCCGTCTGGCCACCACTTTTTGCGCCCCTGTTCACGTCGGCGCCATGATCTACGAGGAAACGGATCATGGACAGACTGCCGGCGCTGGCCGCGAACTGCAGCGGCGCTAGGCCGCTGGCTCCATCCTCGATCTTCGCTCCCGCCGCCAGAAGCTGCCCGGCAATCCCTTCTTTTCCGGCGGCAACGGCCGAGGTGAAAGCGTTGAAATCGAACTTGTTCCGAAGGCTGACGTCCGCTCCCGCCTTGAGCAGCATCTCCACGATCTGTTCACTGTCCCGCGACACGGCGTTCATGAGCGCCGTCTCCTTCGTGTCAGCTGCCGTGGCGTTCACTTTCGCCCCGGCGGCCAGAAGAAGCTCGACGATCTCGGCATCGCCGTCCCACGCCGCCTTCATCAGTGGAGTGATCGAATGTTCCCCGTAATCAATGGGTGTGTCGGGCGATGCGCCGCCGGCCAGCAGGGCTTTCACTGCCGCCGGATCGTGATCCTCGATGGCTACGGCGAACGCCGTTCCGGGGTCACGTTGTCCAGCAGCGAGGAGGGGAAAGGCGACGACGAGCGCGGCAACGAAGGCAGGCAATCGACGCATCGTAACTCCTGTCTTAAGGTCTCATTAGAACTGTCGAGAGGGCGAGAATAGCACGGGGCACGGTACACTCACCGAATGCACGGACTGTGGATGGAGACGCTGCTGAAGGCAGCCATCCCAGCGGCGATCATCGTGCTCGCCCTGACCCTCAGCCGTCTGCGGGGATTCGACTGGCGCAGCGATCTTCGCCTGCTCTGGCCTTCAACGCGCGTCATCGCCATGTGGCTTGCGATCTGGCTTGTGTGGATGGTGGCCACGGAGATCGTCATCTACTTCCTGGGCTTGCCGGAACCTGCTCCCTGGCATCCCTATCCCCTGACCATCATTCTTCTGCGCATTCTGGCAATCGGACTCCTCGGACCGATCGCCGAGGAGCTGGTTTTTCGCGGGATGCTTTTTTATCGGCTGGAGAAACACATGGGGGCAGCAGCGACGATCGTCACGATTTCCGTCCTCTGGAGTCTTCTTCATTTTCAGTATGACTGGCAGACCATCCTTCTCATATGTGGCGACGGCCTCATTCTCGGATTGGCCCGCTTTCGGAGCCGATCGACTTTCGTGCCCATGCTCATGCACGCCATCGGTAACATGTATTCGATCTACCAGTCGCTGAGCGGATGAACGCCGCGACATGTTTCCCGGGCTTCGGCGAGGCATCCATGCAAACAATGATTTCCTGTCCCTACTGCGGCGAGACGAACACCGTCCTCGTCGATCCTACGGGCGGTTCAACGCAACGCTACGTTGAGGACTGCCAGGTTTGCTGTCAACCCTGGGAGGTCATGGTCACGGTGGATGAGGAGGGAGATGTCAGCGTCGAAGCGCGCACGGCCGACGAGTGAGCATCGGTGATCCGGGCTCATCGTCCGAACTCGAACATGAGACAGGCCAGGGCACAACCGCTGGCGATCGAAACGGTGAACACCGCGCCGGCGACGATGGTGCGTGACGCCAAACACTGTTTGAGGGATCTTACTTCGGCGGCCGCTCGATCCAGTACCGCTCTTCGCGAATCTGTTTGGTGTCGAAACCGGAATCGAGCAGCAGGCGCTTGCCTTCCTCGATCATTCCGGGGTGCCCGCAGAGGTACACCGTGGTGTCGTCGGCGTTGCAGGAGAAGTGATCGAGGTAATGGAGCAGACGCGTATGCACGCGACCCTGTTCGCCACGCCAGTCGGGATCATCGTGCGGCCGGCTGACCGAGGGGATGTAGCGGAACCAGGGGTGCTTCTCTTCGGCCGTACGCAGTTCGTGATCGTAGGTGAGCTCCCACGATCTGCTCGCTCCCTCGAGCAGGAAGAGTTTCCAGGGAATGACGCCGCCCTCTTTCTCCTGAAACTGAAACGACCTGACCATGCTCACGAAGGGCGCCACACCTGTAACGGTACAGAGCATGACGTGTGTTTTGTGGCCGCTCTGGTCATCGAAGAGCATCTGCCCGTGACTGCCTTTGCGCACATAAACCGAATCACCGACTCTGAGCTTGAAGAGGAGTGGTGTGAGCTTGCCTTCCGGAACGAGCTCGACGAAGAACTCCAGCTGGGGTTCGATGGGCGAGGAGACAATGGAGTAGGCGCGTTCCACCATCTTGCCGTTGTTGAGAACGCCGATCGTTGCGTACTGGCCGGATCGAAAGATGAAGGGCTCACTGAGCTCCAGCCGGATCGTCCAGAGGTCGCTGGTGACATCGCGGCGCTCCACGATCGTTCCGACCAAAAATTTTCCGAGGTCAGGCTGCATTCCGGATGGTTTCCTTTCCGCGGTTGGACCCGCGCTGAACACTGTAGAGCATTGAAGGGCGAGAGGCGAGAGGGAGGCGGTAGCGAATGGCGAGAGGCGAGAGCGGGTTATGGAGCGGCTGTTGCGAACGTGTCATCCCGAACGAGAGACTGTGTCAAAAGTATCTTGAAATCACAACCGGCGC
>JBDTRY010000285.1:0-4585 GCA_039931435.1 Acidobacteriota bacterium
GCGCCCGCGCGTCGCGCCATGAAGATCGATCCTGTTGCCGCACTGAGGGCGGAGTAATCGAGAAGGAGGCCACCGATGTGGAAATCCAGAGTTAAAGAGTCTCCCTCGGTCGCGTTCGACGTTGACGCGGGCAGTGCGCTCGTGCGCATCACCAGTGTGGAGAAGTCCATCCCGTTTCAGGGCGGCTCGCTCTTTCTGTTGCGCAGCATCAACCTGGAGATCACCCCGGGGGAATTCATCTCCGTCATGGGTCCATCTGGCGCGGGCAAGTCCACCCTGCTGCATATTCTGGGAATGTTTGATGATGGATGGAGCGGGGAGTATTGGCTGGATGGAACTGCCGTCCACGCTCTGAGCTCGAGGGCGCGTCTCGAGCTTCGCAAGCGAAACGTGGGATTCGTGTTCCAGAGCTACCACCTTCTCGACGACCTCACCGTATATGAAAATCTCGAAACGCCGCTGACCTACCGGGACATGAAGAGGAGCGAAAAGGAGGCATTGGTGGCGGAAACGCTGGACCGTTTCCGGATCGTTGGGAAGCAGAAGCTTTATCCCTCGCAACTGTCAGGCGGACAGCAGCAGCTCGTGGCCATTGCCCGGGCCGTGATAGCCAGCCCGCGTCTGATCCTCGCCGACGAGCCCACCGGGAATCTGCACTCGGATCAGGCCCGGGAGATCATGGAGCTGTTCCGCAGCCTGAACGAGGCCGGAACGACCATCGTGCAGGTCACCCACTCCGAAGAAAATGCAGCCTACGGCCGCCGGGTGATCCGGCTCAGCGACGGGCGCATGGTAGACGGTTGAACCAGCTGTCGGACGGGAGGAGCCTCGCGCTAAACTGCGCACTGGCTCACTCATGACCGGACCCGCTCCCCGACTGCTCATCGCCGACGATCAGGCCGACATCCTCGAGGCCCTGCGACTCTTCTTCAAAGGTGAGCGCTACGAGACAGACAGCGCCACGTCTCCCGCGGGCGTTCTCCGTGCCATCGACAGTCACGATTACGACGCCGTTCTCATCGATCTGAACTACTCGCGCGACACGACTTCGGGCAAGGAAGGGCTGGAGCTCATCGAACAGATCCGGGACTGGGACTCCACGCTTCCCGTGGTGGTCATGACCGCATGGGCCTCCGTGGAACTGGTCGTGGAGGCGATGCGACGCGGCGCGCGCGATTTCGTGCAGAAGCCCTGGGACAACGCTCGCCTTCTGACCGTGATCACAAACCAGATCGAACTAGGGCGGGCCCTCCGGCGCGGGCGGCGACTGGAATCGGAGAACAAGTTGTTGCGGGACGACGGTGAGGTCCCGATCGTCGCCGGTTCCCCGGCCATGCGGCCCGTGCTGGAGATGGCTCAGCGGCTGGGACCATCCGACGCCAATGTCCTTGTGCGGGGAGAGAACGGAACGGGCAAGGGTGTTCTGGCCCGGGCGCTGCACCGCGCCTCGAGCAGAGCGTCGCGTCCGATGGTCTCGGTGAACATCGGCGGACTCTCCGAGGGCGTGTTCGAGAGCGAACTCTTCGGCCACGTCAAAGGGGCATTCACCGACGCCAGATCCGATCGAATCGGAAGGTTCGAGCTGGCCGACGGCGGCACCTTGTTCCTCGACGAGATCGCCAACCTCTCCCTCAATCAGCAGGCGAAACTCCTGCGCGTGCTGGAGACGGGTGAGTTCGAGCGGGTCGGCTCCTCGCAGACGAGGCGCACCGACGTCCGGCTCATCTCCGCCACGAACGCCAGTCTGGAGGATGAAATCTCGCGCGGTGCATTCCGCCGCGATCTGCTCTTCCGCTTGAATACCGTCGAGATTCAGCTGCCGCCTCTGCGGGACCGCAACGCAGATATCCCGGCTCTGGCCGGACTCTTTCTGCGACAGCACACGCTCCGCTATCGCAAGAACGTGGACGGCTTCGAGGACGGAGCCATGCGAGCCTTGCTCGCCCATTCATGGCCTGGCAATGTTCGCGAGCTGGACCACGTCATCGAGCGCGCCGTTCTCATGTCCGACGGTCGCATGATTCGTCGCGGGGATCTGGGCATTGAGGATGGTGGAAGGACCGCCGCGGCCGGCCTCGACGAGCTCAGTCTCGAGGAAGTGGAGTCCATTCTCATTCGGAAGGCCCTGGCCAGGTTCGACGGAAACGTCACCCGCGCCGCAGAGGCGCTGGGGTTGAGCCGCAGCGCACTTTATCGACGTATTCAACGCCACGACCTATGAGCGCGGTCCACTCCGCAGGGCGCAGACGCAAGCCGTCGTTTGAGCGCCGCTTTTTCTTCCTCGTCTCCGGTGCTCTCCTCATTCCTTCAGCGCTGGCCATTACTCTCGTCTGGACGGGAACGTTCTCGGCCAGCCTGGCGTGGACCATCACCGGAATTGTGGTTATTGCTGATCTCTTCAGTCTTCATTTCGTGCGCGAGGGCATCGCCCATCCACTGAGAACGGTATCCAATCTCCTCTGGGCCATCCGTGAGGAGGACTATTCCATTCGCGGCCGGGGGGCCGGTGACGACGATGCTCTCGGCGAGGTGATGATCGAAATCAACGCTCTGGGGCGGCTGCTCCGTGAGAATCGACTGGGGTCGCTCGAAGCCTATGCACTTCTTCGAACCGTGATGCGCGAGATCGACGCCGCCATCTTTGCTTTCGATGGCGACAGAACGTTGCGCCTGGTCAATCGGGCAGGGGAGCGCCTCCTGGCCCGTCCCGCGGAGCGCATCATCGGAGATACCGCGGCGGCCCTCGGACTGGCGAACTGCCTCGAATCCGTTTCTTCCGAGGCAGTTGAAATAGTGTTTCCCGGAGGGTCGGGGCGCTGGAGCGTCCGCCATTCGAATTTTCGCGAGAAGGGTTTGTCCCATCAGCTTCTGGTGATCACCGATCTCTCGCGCGCTCTCCGCGAAGAGGAACGGCAGGCCTGGCAACGGATCGTGCGCGTCCTCGGGCACGAGTTGAACAACTCGCTGGCACCGATCAAGTCGGTCTCGGAAAGTCTGGCCTCATTGATCGTTCGTGATCCGCTTCCTTCGGATTGGGCGGAGGACGCGTCTCGCGGATTGGGAGTGATTGCCGCTCGCGTCGATGCCCTGACCCGATTCATGGACGCCTACTCTGACATGGCCCGGCTGCCGCCACCGCGTCTGCGGCCCGTCGACCTCCCGGCGCTGATCCGCCGTGTCACACAACTCGAACGGAGGCTTGATATTCAGATTGAAGAGGGTCCGGCCACGATGCTTTTCGCGGATGAAGATCAGCTCGAGCAGCTGCTCATCAACGTCCTGCGCAACGCTGTCGATGCCGCCTGCGAAACGGGTGGAGGAGTGGCGATTCGTTGGATGGAAAAAGATTCGGGCGTTGCCCTTTCCGTCATAGACGAAGGACCAGGATTGAGTGGAAGCGCCAACCTCTTCGTTCCATTTTTCACGACGAAGCCGAACGGCACAGGAATCGGGCTGGTACTGAGCCGGCAGATCGCCGAGGCCCACGGGGGATCGCTTCGCCTGCAGAACCGCGAGGATGCCGGCGGCTGTGAAGCACTGCTCACGCTCCCCATCTGATCGAACCGGTGTACTCATTCGTGCGGCATCTGGTGAGCACTCGCTGTGCGCGGGTCGTGGAAGCGTTCCGCAAGAACATCGGCTGCCTCCACGGTTAGCATGATGGCCTGAGTGTCTTGTCATTCGAACCGTTGGCGTAGCCGCATTTCGGTATGGCTCGATGCCGCGAAAGTGTCGCTCATGACACGCAGATGCGGTCTACATCTCCGGTGAAAGAAGGTCGGCTAGGGCGATGTCTTCCTGTGTGCAACACAAGGAGACTACGATGAAAACGAGAATAGCAACGTGGGCAGTAAAGGCGACCGGAGCGGGATCCATCGTCCTGCTTCTGGCCACTCCGTCATTCGCGCAATCGCGCCAGGGCGGAGCTGGTAATTCCGCGCCGAGGCGAACGCGTCGAGCTTGCCGGACAGTGGGGCAGAGGCGGCGTTTTCCAGGTCCAGAGCATCGATCTCGCTCGGGGCGGAAGAGGCTGACAACGTTCCCATTCGACAGAGCCCGAGGCCTCAGGCCTCGGGCTTTTCTGTGTCTGATGAGAGGCGATGAACGGTGTGGTTCTTCACCGCCCGCGCTTTTCTAATCGTCGAGGATGAAAGTAACGAGCAGGTTCACCTGGTAGTTGGTGATCTTGCCGTCGATGACGTCACAGCGCTGCTCTTTGACCCAGGCCGAGGTGACGTTTCTCAGCGTCTTGTTGGCGCGCGAAACGCCGAGTTGTACCGCATCTTCAAAGCTCTTGCTGGAACGCGCGGTGATTTCCGTGACTCTTCCTACACTGGACATAGTGACTCCTGATCGTTTTATTTTGGTTACGAACAGGTTTGTGCAAGAGCCGTGCGCGGCGGGTGGAACGGAGGCATTGCCAGGGGTGGGCTGCCGGCGCCATGGCCCGTTTCCGGACGGCCCACTCATTTCTAGTGAAACGTGCCGGTTGTTCAGGGTTTGTGGAGGTTTATCCCCCTGAGCGAACAGACAGCGGGGGCGCTGAACCAGAGTGAAGAAACTATGAGCGCCGTCATCCCGAGCG
>JBDTRY010000286.1:0-4513 GCA_039931435.1 Acidobacteriota bacterium
TCCACCGCCGTCCGCCGTCGCATCCCGTGCTGGGCCGGGTGGCGGAGTAGCTAAGCGAGGGCCTGGCGCGCGGAGGGTGACCACGTAGAAGCGTGACGGACGAATTGGGGGAAGCTCGGAGCCGGGACGCTTTGATGCCGGGAGCGCGGCCTGGAGCCGGGCACAGCGGTGGCTACGGGCGTTTGGACGTGCCACTTTCCAGCGGACGAGCGCGGATGAGCTCCCGGATGCGTCCGCTCAACTGGTCGTAGGCAACGATGAGCTGCTCGTCGAGGGCCGTCCCACTGGTATAGAGGGAGAGGGCCACCCGATCGCGAGGGTCGTATTCGAGGACCCCCGACCGGCCGTAGTGGCCCCAACGTTCAGCCATCAACTTGCCATTCTCCAGCCAGCAGGGACAGAACGGGTAGGTCCCGAGACCGGCGTACTGGAACTCGGAGCCAAGAAAGGTTGTCATCTCATCGCGGGTGGCCTGGCTGAGCACTGCGGGCGAGTCGTAAAGATCGATCGCCCAGGAGGCGAGGTCACTGACGGAAGATTGCAGCCCGGCTGAAGACCACAGGATGCCGTGGTATTCGAACAGCGAACTGGCTGTGCCGCGCTGGGAGGACGAGCGAAGAACTCCTGAGCTGGAGCGGAGCGTGGCGTTCGAAATGGGGTGCGTCGATTCCCCGAGCGGTGCAAGTTCTTCGTCCATGGCCGTGCTCGTGAGCTTGAGCGGATCGAGCAGCCGTTCGTGCAACGCCTGGGTGTACGAAACACCGGTCACCTTCTCAATTACGAGCCCGAGCATGTAGTAGCCGGGGCTCGAATAGAGAAACTGGCTCCCCGGCGGGAAAGCAAGTGGCGTACGGCCAGCGGCAAGGAGCGCATCGGCGGGGGCGACGCCGTCGGTGGCCGTAAGGCCGCTGGAGTGCTGGATCAGTTGGCGAACGGTGTAATCGCCACTGTGCGCAATTCCGGGAACATAGCGCGAGGCGCGTTGGTCCAGGTCAACTTTGCCCTCCTCAACAAGCTGAAGGATGAGGGCGACCGTAAAGGTTTTCGTAACACTCGCAATGGGAAAGACGTAGTCGGCATCCAGCGGGATCCCCGTTTCCGCCTCATTGCCGGAAGCGCCCGCCCACGCAGCTCCATCGGAGCGCCGGATGGCAAGGGTGGCGCCAGGAACGCCATTCTCGGTGCGCCAGGCATCGAGCACCGCCTGGAGGTCCGCGGCGGCAACTGGCACAGCTGGCAGAGCCGTCGTCCCTTCGGGCACCACAGGCGTGTCCGTTGCTGGCGATTCGGAGAGGATCTGGACTCGCTCTGCCCGGATCGCGATGCCAAGCCCAGAGGGCGGGACGGCGACGGCGGTAGCCGATAAGGCTCTCTCCGTGTCGAAGTGCTCGGTGAGGAGTGCTCCCAGCATGGCAACCACCCCGAGGGAGGCAGCGGCCGGGATCAGGACTGCGGTACGCCAGTGGCGTCGCGCAGCGGCACGGGCCGGAGGCCCTCCGCGAGGAACGAGATGGAGCTCGCGCCGGGCCGCAAAATCTTCAATCCAACCGAAGGCGAGCATGCAGGCGAAGGTGGTAAGGAGGACGATGGGGAGCGCGGCGGCATTACGGAGCCACGCGGGCCGATCTCCCGCCCAAAGGATCTCGTACATCGCGAAGAGCCCGGCAGCGTGCCAAAGATAGATGGTGAAGATGCGGTCGTTGACCCAAGTGACGAAACGGGCCGGCCGTTCGCGGGCGGCGAAAGCAACAATTGGGCGTTCGAGAGCGAGCGCGGCGAAGAGCCATGCGAGGCCCACGAACAGGTGCGCCGGATAGGAAGCGTTGACCACCATATTCGGCACGTCCTGGGTGAGTACCCAACCCGCCGCTGCTGCGGCAAAAACGAGCGTGGCGAAGAGCCGCACACGGGTGGTGAGCGCCGCCAGGAGGCGGGCATCGTAGGCGAAGCCAAGCAGCCAAAAGACGCTGAATAGTGCGGCGTCCTCGATCTGCCATGGGACGGGATGCCCAGCGCGCAAGCGAAATTCGAAGAAGGCCAGGAGCCCGAGCGGGAGGGCGATAAGGGCGATCGAGATTCGGCGAAAAAGCCAGAGGAGGAGCGGGCTGAGCAGCAGCAGCCAGGTGAGGCAGCGCAGGTACCACAAAACGGCCCAGAAGGTCACGCCCCACTCGGAACCCTGGGGGTCCCACGCCGGGAAGATCCACCACAAGACCTGGCTCCACTGCATCGGCTCGCCCATCTCGGAGTGGACCCTGGCGTGGAAGACCATGATGGCGATCGCGACGGCGCCGAATGCCCAGAGTGGGATGAGGAGGCGGCGAAAGCGGGCAACGAGGACTTTCTGCGGGGGAGCGTGGCCGAGCGAGCGAGCCATCAACGAGCCGGCAACGAAAAACATTGCCGGCATCGAAGCCACGAGATACGAGAGCCAGGCGAACCCGTAGGTATGCCAGGCGAGCACCCGGATGATCGCCACCATGCGCACGAAGTCCAGGAAGAGGTTGTGCGCTGGCGCCGGCGGATTGGGAACTTCGGACACCGTCCGTTCGTCGATATAGTCAGTCTTTGGGCTCTCCACGCGGACTCCTCGCCAGAAAGGCTACGGCCTCAAGAGGCGGCGCGATGCTGGCAAGTGACCGTGGAAAGAGGCCCATCCGACCGCGATGACGTGCGATGGCGAGGAAGGGCCAAAAGGCCCAGCAGAATTGGGCCAGACAGCAATTCGGTGCGCGAATGATTCGCTGCTATCATTTGGGCAGAGGGCAGGAGGTTCGACCAGATCGCACGTCTGCTATTTGCCGCCTTGCTGTTGGGCGGAGTGGTTGCTGTTTCCTTAAGTTGTCGCACCTTGGGGTCATCGGAACACATCCCGGCGGCAGTTGGGCTGTCTTCGATTTCTGTGGCGGCGTCCAGCCCTCGCTGGGCAGATCCTGGCGAACTTGGGGCGGGCGAGTTGTTGGGCTACAGCCCGGCCCCGCGTAGGCCTGTGGCGGGAGTAAGCGCGCTTCGAATCAACAAGGAAAGCGGCTGCGCAAAATCGTTGCCGTCCGGCGTCCAAGCCGGCAAGACCGCGCTTCGCAGCGTGACATCTGGCGACCTCAAGCGCACCTACCGGTTGCACCTGCCAAGCAAAGCGACGACATCCACGCCGATACCGATCGTCCTCAACTTCCACGGCCGGACGGCGACGGGGATCGATCAGGAGATCTATTCCGGTCTCGTACCGATCAGTGACCGCGAAACGTTCATCCTCGTTTCACCTGATGGCACGGGGACGCCGCTGGGCTGGTCCGCAGGCGCAACGCCCTCCAACACGGTGGATGATGTGCTCTTCGTCAACGATCTCCTGAACACGCTTGAGCGAGAACTCTGTATTGATACCGCTCGCGTGTATGCCACAGGCTTTTCAAACGGCGCCTTCATGGCGTCCAAACTTGCGTGCGCAATGCCCGACCGAATAGCCGCAATAGCCGTAGTGGGGGGCATCCACTACGGACAGGGGGGCTGTGCTGGCCGTGTGCCTGTACTTGCCATCCATGGCTCCCAGGATGCGCTCGTGCCTATGGCCGGGGGGACGGTCCGCGCCTGGCGGTACCCCGGGGTGCCTGCCGCAATGGACGACTGGTCAGCCTCCAATGGCTGCCTCGCCAGCACCACGAATACGGAACTAGCGCAGGGTGTAATCCTCCAGAACTACGATAATTGCGCCGCAAGCACACAACTGATCGTGCTGGATCGGGCGGGGCATGTGTGGCCAGGGTCCGCTGGCACGAGCGCCGCAGAGCCCGCTGGTCGTGTGGCTGGCGCCGAGTTGGTGTGGTCCTTCCTGGCAGCCGCGAGGCATGCCTCGTAAGGGATTGGACGCCATCTTGTGAGCAAGAGCCCCGCGGTTTCATGTGGGTTTTGGACGTTTCAGCTGCTGACACTCAGTTAACGGCGCAATCAAGAGCGGACCATCGCTGCTCGGTCACAACGGTCTTCGAGACGTTCAGGCCCATGGAACTCTCTGCCGGGCCTGGCCGCCTGCGGGCGTTTAGCGCCGCGGCAGTTCGTCCCTCAGCGGGCCGATTTCGTTGCTGCGATCGCGCGTGAAAAGCCAGACGACCAGCGCGCCGAAGAGGAAGCCGCCGATGTGCGCGAACCAGGCGACCCCCGCATCGGGGTTGGCAGCATCGGAGATGGTGGCGTAGCCGGAGACGAGGTTCTGGAGGAACCAGAGGCCGATCATCAGCCAGGCCGGGACAGGAATCGGGATGAAGATGAGGATGAAGAACGGAATAATCGCGCGCACCGTGGCGCGCGGGTAGAGGACCAGGTAAGCACCGAGAACACCGGCCACTGCGCCGCTTGCGCCGACCAGGGGCGTGATGCTGTCCGGGTTCACCGCTATCTGCACGAGTGAGGCGACGATCCCGGCGGCGATGTAGAAAAGCAGATAGCCGAAGTGACCCAGGCGGTCCTCGACGTTATCGCCGAACACCCAGAGGAAGAGCAAGTTTCCGAGGATGTG
>JBDTRY010000287.1:0-4492 GCA_039931435.1 Acidobacteriota bacterium
GCCCGGTGACGCCCTTTGCTATAGTCCGCACTCATGAGTTACGCGATCAAGGAGTGGCTGAATCTCATCTTCCGCTGGACGCATGTCTTCGCGGCAATACTCTGGGTGGGACAGACGTATTTCTTCACCTGGCTGGACGGCCGCCTCAGTGATCCGGACGAGAACGGGCAGGTCTGGATGGTGCACAGCGGCGGCTTCTACGTCGTCGAGAAACAGAAACGACCGGAGCTGTCCCGCGCCCTGCATTGGTTTCGCTACGAGGCGGCGGCAACCTGGATTTCCGGCGTAGCGTTGTTTGTCCTCCTCTACTACCTGGGAGGGTTGCTGATCGACTCCGAGTCTCCGATGCGCCTCTTTCCTTCGATCCTGGCCAGCCTGGCACTGATCGCCATCGCCTGGACCGTCTACGATCTCCTCTGGTCCTCGCCGCTGGAAAAGAACGAGCTTGCCGGAATCGTCCTCTCCTATGCATTGCTGGTGGGACTCTGCTGGCTCTGCACGCGTCTGTTCAGCTCGCGCGCGGCCTATCTCCAGGTGGGTGCCGTTCTCGGAACGATCATGGTGGCAAATGTCTGGATGAGGATTCTGCCCGGTCAACGGAAGATGATCGCTGCTGTGAAAGCGGGAGACGAGCCTGATCAGCGACTGGCGGCCCGCTCGAAGGCGCGCTCCAAACACAACACCTTCATCGTCATTCCCGTTGTGTTGATCATGATCAGCAATCATTTTCCCACGGCCACCTACGGCAACGAATACAACTGGATCATTCTCTCCGTGCTCATTCTGGTGGGTTGGGGAGCGGCGAAAGTGATCCGTACTCGATGATCGCCTGCACCACGGATTACTCGCCGCCCGAACACCTGTCCCACGGAAGGAACCATCCATGACCACGACTGATCTCTCCGAAAGCGCATCGTTATCTCTCACCGACGGAGACGTGCACGAGGCGTCGAGACCCCTGGCGGAAGCGCTGGAGCGATTCGCACGGCGGTTCCCCGGAGATTCCGAGCATCGCCAGCCGGTGCACACGGTGTATGGGGGCGCACAGCTCTTCAAGGCCGATACTCCAAAGCGGCTTGGGGCGCTGGCACTCCGCGCACTGAAGGAGTACGCACCGAATCCGTTCATCTTCGCCCGGGCCATCGGCCTCACCGGCTCCGAGCAGCTTCCGGAGTCGCTCTCAGAGTCAGAGGCCTTGCTGGAATCACTCGGCAGGGATGCGGCATCGCTGCGTCATGTCAACGAACCGGCCTGGCTGGCCTGGACCATCTATACGCGCGTGGTCGAAAAGCTCGAGCGTGAAGCGGTGGAAGATTTCCGCATCGACTTCGAAGACGGATACGGCAATCGTCCTGACGACGAAGAGGACGGCCACGCAGCCGCTGCTGGAAAAGAAGTGGCCAGGGGCATGCGCGAGGGGACGCTCTCGCCGTTCATCGGCATCCGCATCAAGCCACTATCCCAGGAATTGATGCGACGCAGCATTCGAACACTGGACGTGTTCCTGACCAGTCTCGTACAGCACTCCGGCGGAACTCTGCCTGGCGGTTTCGTTGTCACGCTTCCCAAGATTCAGCTGCCGGAGCAGGTCACGCTGCTGGCGGATCTCTTTGAGGCGCTGGAAGAAAAGCTCGGTCTCGAAGCGGGATCGCTCCGTCTGGAGTTCATGATTGAGACCACGCAGTCGATCGTGAACGCCGGGGGGGGATCGAACCTGCCACTCTTCCTCGAATCTGCCCGCGGGCGCGCAGTGGCCGCACACTTCGGTACGTATGACTACACGGCCAGCTGCAACATTACGGCGGCCTACCAGCGCATGGACCATCCCATGTGCGACTTTGCCAGGAACATGATGCAGGTGGCTTATGCCGGTACTGGCCTGTGGCTCTCCGACGGCGCCACGAACATCATGCCCATCGCTCCTCATCGTGGATCGGCCGAGCACCCTCTGAACACGGACCAGCTGCAGGAGAACCGGCAGGTCGTCCATCGCGCCTGGCGCCTGCACGTCGACCACATCCGTCACTCTCTTATCAACGCCTACTACCAGGGCTGGGACCTCAACCCGGCCCAACTGCCCACGCGATATGCAGCGGTCTACTCTTTTTTCATCGAGGGGTTGGAAGCGGCGACGGAGCGGCTGCGAAACTTCATCCAGAAGGCGGGTCAGGCCACTCTGATTGGCGATGTATTCGACGACGCCGCCACGGGCCAGGGTCTGCTGAACTACTTCCTGCGCGGCGTGAATTGCGGCGCGATTACCGAGGAAGAAGCGCTGGTTACGGGGCTCACGCTCGACGAGCTGCGCACGCGATCGTTCGTGAAGATCATGAAGGGCAGAACGGGAAAGTAGAAGTGGCTGAACCTCCCGGTCCGGGTTCTTGAGGGTGTGAAACGCTTGTCATCCTGAGGGAGCTCAGCGACCGAAGGATCTCTTCAACGAGAATCGTGCCTTCCATCGGGGTGGCAACCGGAAGGGTAGAAGAGATCCTTCGCTCGACGCTCAGGATGACAGAGCGATGGGTGTGGTGGATGTCACCAGCGCGCCCCGGTGTGTCATCCCGAACGAGCGAAGCGAGGAAGGATCTCCCGCTCGTGTAAGGACGGCCGTCGATGGATCCCTCCTCAGCTTCCGCGGTATGTCGAGTAGCCGAAGGGGCTCAGCAGCAGCGGCACATGGTAATGCTGCTCGGGATCGATCACCTCGAACGTAATCGATACCTCCGGGAAAAACGCTTCGCCCCCGAGACTGCCAGAGTACGCGGCGGTGTCGAACGTCAAGCTGTACGTGGCGGCACGCAACGGATGCTCGGCCGTGAGCGTGCGAAGGCGGCCGTCGGTGTCCGTCGATCCTCTTGATACTTCCACCCAGGATCCATCGTCTTCCCGCAGCCTCAACACAATCGGCACTCCGGCCGCGGGACGTCCGCGCGCCGTGTCCAGGACATGCGTGGTGATCGCTCCCATCAGCGCACCAGTTTCTTCAGCCGGAGATGTGTGATTCGGCGCTGCTCTTCTGCCGCCTCTCGCAACTCTTCATCCGGTGCGTTCTTCATCCGCCGCTCCGCCTCGGCCAGAATCTCATCCGCGGGTTTTCCGCTGGCGCAAATGATGAACACGTTCCCGAACCGTTCCTCGTAGGCGAGGTTCACGACATCCAGCCGATCGAGAACAGTGCGGTCAGCTGCCATCGCACGCGACTGCTCCGAGGCCGACCATGGAGATGTCGATTTCTCCGCTGTTCCCGCTGTCGAGCCGATCCGCGGATGCGACCGGAAAGCCTCCTGCCAGTCAGCGGGGGTGAGCGACCACCAGATTTCGTTGGCCGCCTCGACGAGCTTGTCCCAGGATTGGAACGGGCGCGCCTCCTCCATCCGGCGCACCCACTCACTGGAGCCGCAACAGGCGCGCAATTCATCTCCCACCCGTGGCAGGGTGCTCAGCCGCCTGGCAACGGCCTGACCGATCGCGTGTTCTGTTGGAGTACCGTGCGCCCGAAATCTGCTCACCCCACCGTCCGGGTAAACATTCAGGCGGAGATGCGTGAACGGACCGCTCGTCAATAGCTGTTCGCTGAACCAGTGGCGGGTATGCGCCTGAAGTTTCATCCGCGGAAGCAGTTCCATCCAGTCGGCGCGGTCCAGGTCGCGGGAATGTTCGGCGACGCATCCTTCCACGGAGGCTGTGTCCGGATAGTTGCCCTTGAAATGATTCGTGTCGATCTCCAGGCGACGCAGGCTTCCCTCCGCTCCCAGCTGAACGATCGCCCAGTCGTGACCGTCGCCTCTGCGCCTTTTCGTTTCCCATCCATCGCTCATGTTCAGTGCCCGTCCGGGCATGATCATGTTCTGACGTCGTCCGAAGAACATGTCGCTGCACGACAGGACATCCCCGCCGTTTTCGACGGCAGCCAGGTCGAGCTCACGCTCCATCCCGCCGTTTCGCCGCCAGTCGGGAATCACCTTTCCGTGGACCCGCAACCTGGCCACGCCACCATCCGGATAGATGTTGAAGCGCAGGTGAGTAAAAGCGAACTGATGATCGATCCGGAACGGGTTCTCCCGGTCGCCCGCCAGATGAGACTTCGCCAGAACCTCGATCCACTCCGTGGACGGTGCCAGCAGCGTGGTGATGTCGGCGTCGGCCGCCGCGTACGTCGCTTCGATGGAGCAGGAGTCCGGATAATTTCCGCGGAAGAAGCTGGTGTTCACGACGACGCCGTGCAGGACTCCGGGAAGACCGAGGCGGATGATGCTGTAGTCGTGACCGGGAGTACGCTTACGCCGGCTCTCCCAGCCGTCCATCCATTTGCCTCGGTCGGTGTATTCGTGCTCTTTCCAGACCGGCTCCGAAGCCTTGAGCAGATTTTCCTTCTCGGCAAAGAACTCGTCGGTGGCGAAAATCGCGGCGCCGCCGAGTTGCTCGCTGGCCAGGTCGATCAGTTCGCGGAAGTCACCCATGGAGAGCGGCATGTTAGCGCAGACCGGAGGAG
>JBDTRY010000288.1:0-4385 GCA_039931435.1 Acidobacteriota bacterium
CACTGGCATCCGTGGATTCAGTCGATGTAAGCATCTTCGGGGTCGGTGGTCACGGTGCCTATCCCCACATGACCATCGATCCGATCGTCCTGGCTGCAGAAACCATCCTCGCCTGGCAGACCATCGTCAGCAGAGAGATTTCGCCGCTCGACCCGGCAGTAGTCACGGTCGGTTCGATTCACGGGGGTACGAAACACAACGTCATCTCTGACGAGGTGAAGATGCAACTCACCGTGCGCGCTTATAAGCGGGAGGTGCGCGATCACATCATCGAGGCGCTGGGCCGCACCGCGAAGGGTATCGCCGCGGCGCGCGGTGTTGCTCCCGATCGAATGCCCGTCGTCTCCGTCGAAGAGGCCGAATCGATCCCCTCGACCGTGAACGATCCGAAGCTGATCGAACGTCTTGTAACGGTCTGGAACAAGACCCTCGGCGCGGGTAGTGTCCAGCAGATGGAACCGGTGATGGGGGGAGAAGACTTCGGGCTGTACGCCCTTCCCGACCATCGCATTCCGGCGATGATGGTCTGGGTCGGCGCGGTGGATCCGGCGAAAGCTGCCTCGGCGGCGAAGGGTGAGGTCACGCTTCCCTCACTGCACTCCGCCCTGTTTGCACCAGTCCCCGATCCGACGATCCGAACGGGGACCAGGGCGGTGGTAGCCGCGGTTCTGGATCTCATGCGCTGACGCCGAACCTCCTCTTGCGCCGAGCTGAAACGTCCGGCAAGCACCAGAGCTCATCTCGACGATGCAGAAAGGAAGTACATCACTACCAGTGCCAGCACTCCGCCTACGATAATGAACACCCACATGGACACTCCGCCGGTGGCGCGATTGTTGATGGGCTGACAGGACATCCTTCCGGAACGATCCGCCTTCATCTCGAAACCTGCTTCGCATTGCGTTCCCGGTCCGGCCGAGGAGGCGTGGCTGCTTCCACTGAACTTTCCGCCGCCTGCTCCGCCTCCCTCACCTTCCTCCCCGCCGCCGGCCCCACCTGCAGCTCCGGCATTTCCACCACCGGCACCCGCCGCGGACTCGCCTCCCGCTCCCGCGGCAGCACCGTTCCCGCCGCCCTGCGATCCTCCGGAACCGTCCGCTCCGCCGGCCTGCCCGCCAGCGCTTCCACCAGCTCCGCCCGTGCTTTTCGTTCCGCCGCCGCCTCCGCCGCTTCCGCCACCAGATCCTGTTTTGCCAGAGGCTTCTTCGCTCCCGGCCATCTTCTCGCCGGTGATCACCGCAGTCACTTTGCGCAGAAGGCCATCGACGGAATCCCTGAAAAAGAAAAGGACCATGAGCATGACGATCACAACGAGCGCTACGATCAGAGCGTACTCGGTTACGCCCTGACCCTGTTCGCGCGCGGAGACCCGGGGTTTTCTGGCCGCGACAATCATTCCTGCGTTCGCCTCGTTTCCTTGGAATCTGTGACGCACAGTCGCCGTACATCCCGTTCGTAATCGGATTCTCCGTCGGCGTAGTGCACGGCTCGTTTCACCTGGTCCTGCCATCGTACCAAAGCGGCGTCCGGGACTTCCCTGAATGGACCGAGTTAGGGCAGCGGTGCGCGGGGGGATCGGGGCCTCAAAAATGGCCGCCGCGGGCCGGAATGGCAGGCGCGGAGCGGCCATCGCTCGCCTGAACTTCCAGATGAAGGCGTGCGCTGCAGGTTGTGCATCCAGTTTGCAGACTCGGCTGGAAAGGAGTCAGCGATGCGTCTGGGACGACAGAGTGGAAATGTTGAGGATCGGCGCGGAATGGGCGTTCCGCTAGCGGCAGGGGGCGGAATCGGGGCAATCGTCCTGGTCCTTCTGGCGTATTTCCTGGGCGTCAATCCATCGGATTTGCCGCAGCAACCGGCTCCCGGTCAGGCCTCGCAGCCGTACAGCGCGCCGGGTGCAACGGCCGACGATCCAGGCAAAAAATTCGTTTCCGAAGTCCTCGCTGATACGGAAGACACGTGGCATCAAGTCTTCAAAGAGCAACTGGGACGTGAGTACCGGGATCCGAAACTCGTCCTCTTCAGCGGTGCCGTGGAGTCGGAATGCGGTATGGGACAGACTGCCTCCGGGCCCTTCTACTGTCCACTGGACGAACAGGTCTACATCGATCTCGAATTCTACCGCGAGCTTCGCGACCGGTTCGGCGCCCCCGGGGACTTTGCTCAGGCGTACGTCATCTCCCACGAAGTCGGACATCACGTACAGAAACTGCTCGGAATCTCCGACCAGGTGCACTCGGCGCAGGAGCGAGCCGGCCGGCGAGGAGCAAATCAGTTGTCCGTCGCGCTGGAGCTTCAGGCTGACTGCTTCGCCGGGGTCTGGGGCAATCATGCTAAATCGAGAAATATTCTTGATCCCGGCGATCTCGAAGAAGCGTTAAATGCCGCCGCGGCCATCGGCGACGACGCCATTCAGAAACAGACCACAGGCCGGGTCAGGCCGGAGTCATGGACCCACGGCAGCTCGCAGGAGCGTGTGCAGTGGTTTAAGCGCGGATTCAACTCGGGAGATATGCGCCAGTGCGATACGTTCACCGCCGCGGGCCTGTAATGGGGCGCACGACGCCATCGCTTCGTTTCGGGAGACACGCCGTGGATGACAGGATCGTTGACCCGCCCCGGGCGTTTCATCCGAAGCCTCGAGCGTTTCTGTCATCCCGAGATGGGGAACGGCGCAGGCGCCGGTCGTGGGGACGTGGCACGATTACCATGACGTGTCATCCTGAAGCGTCGAGCGAAGGATCCCCCCTACCTTCCCGGTTGCTCGAGAGACACGAACATGTCCGCCACGTAAACCTCAGGAGGACATGCGCTTAACTGCGCGGGATTTTTTCGACCGCCGAGCAGATTCCGTCATCGGCCGTTCGTCCGCAATCTCCTCGTTCCTCGTTTTCACCACCATCTCTTTCCACTCTTTCGCTACATCCAGATCCGTGGACTTGAACATCGTTCGGAACCAGCGCGGCGCCTCTTCGGGCATATCTTTCGCCGAAGTGGCAGTGGACATCGCCTGCGCCAGCTCGAGCAGCGTCTTCATCCCGATGAGAAGGGCCAGAAAGGCCATGGGCGTTTTGAAATAAGTGACCAGCATCGCGCCGAAGATGATTCCCAGGTGAAGGATGAGCACGCGGCCGACGAACTGACCGGCGCGAAGCTTGATCCAGGCGAAGGACTGCGAGGCAATTGAGGGAAGGTCGAAAAACAGTTCCGTGATGGCGATGAGCGCGATGAGAGCAACGGCCCGCTTCAATGAAACGGGCTCGATGGTCCAGGGCGCAGCAGAACCTCCCACGGCGTTCTCGCGGAGGACGAGCAGAAACACCCCGAGAAAAATGCCGTGGGCGATGGTGAAGGGAAACATCATGCCGCAAAACTGGGCCAGATACGATCCTTTCACAGCCTTCCCGTTGATCTTCAGGCCGACCGAGGAATCAACGCGATAGTGACCCGCGAGATCTGTCAGTCGCCGGTGCACGGAAATGCGGATGACACTGGCGATGCCTCCGATGAGTGTTTCCGCCCAGAACAGCACGAGAATGTTTGCCGGAGGCCAGTGCGCGTACAGAACGCCCGTCAGGGGAACGGCGTTCATGGAAAGGACCGACAACACACGATAGCGTCGCGACCAGACGGCAGCGGCAGACTGCATGAACGAAGGATAACGCGCCTTCGCCCGCTCTTACGCAGGAACCGGATGGGAAGAATGGATTCATTGTTCGACGCTCGAGGCATCGCATGAAGCGCCCCTGCGCCTTTCCGGTCATCTCATCCCGAGAGGACCAACAGCGGGGGTGCTGAACCAGGGTGAAGAAACTCTATGGCCAACTGTCATCCTGAGCGTCGAGCGAAGGATCTCTTCCACCTTCCTGGTTGCCAGCCCATTCCTCGTTGAAGAGATCCTTCGGTCGCTGCGCTCCCTCAGGATGACAAGCGCCCTGTGTGAGTTTCTTACAAGCGAGGAGACAGCGTGGGCGCTGGACCAGAGTGAAGAAACTATGAGCGCCGTCATCCCGAGCGAGAGCGAGGGACCCCAGTGGACGGGGGGCACGATCCCTGGGGCGCTTACCACCCGCCCCTCTGAGATTCCTCGCTCACGCTCGGAATGACGCGTTTGCGAAGCATCGCTTGTTAAATCTCCAGAGCCGACCTCACAGGACGCCATGTGAGTTTCTTAGAAGCGAGGGCACAACGGGGGGCGCTGAACCAGAGTGAAGAAACTCTATGGCCGGCTGTCATCCTGAGCGCCGAGCGAAGGATCTCTTCCACCTTCCCGGTTGCCAGTGCCGATGGCTCCACCCACCGCTTTTCATGAAACAGCGAGTGCACTGGGCAACGACAACGCAAAGATTTCGACAGGGCAAAACTCATACAACCCGCATCCGCCA
>JBDTRY010000289.1:0-4384 GCA_039931435.1 Acidobacteriota bacterium
TGCGGCCCTACGAGTGGCGGTTGGCAGGCCATGGCGCATGCCGTAGCGATTAGATTTCGGGGACTGGAGCAGGACCTGGAAACACATGGATAGGGCCGCACGGCGTGACGGCCGGCATCTTTGCCCTTGCCGGCGGTCGAAACCAGTGCACCGATCACGAAGAATACCGGCCGCAGCCATGCGGCCCTACGAGTGGCGGTTGGCAGGCCATGGCGCATGCCGTAGCGATTAGATCCCGGGGACTGGGAGCATGCCCTGGAAACACATGGATAGGCCGGTACCCGACGGTCGAACCCAGTGCACCGATCACGAAGAATACCGGCCGCATGCCATGCGGCCCTACCAAGTTTATTCGTTCAAACGGATCTTCGAAATTGACTCAGCCTCTCGGCGCGGCGTAGACCTGCTCGCCTTCCGGTAGCGGCGAAGGCATTTCGAATTCCGTTGTATCGATCTCGGGTCGCTGGCGCCAGGTGCGCAGCTTCTCCATATACAGATAAAAAACGGGCGTGACGAACAAGGTCAAAGTCTGCGAGAAGACAAGCCCTCCGACGACTGCCAGGCCCAGGGGACGCCGCGATTCCGCACCTGCTCCGAATCCGAGGGCGATGGGCAGGGTACCCATGAGAGCGGCCATCGTCGTCATCATGATCGGACGGAATCGGACGACGCAGGCCTCATAGATGGCCTCCTCCGCGGTCTCTCCGGTGCGCTGAGCCTCGATGGCGAAGTCCACCATCATGATGCCGTTTTTCTTTACGAGCCCCACGAGCATGATCACGCCCACGAAGGCATAGATCGAGAGATCCGTTCGGAAAATCATCAGAGTCAGAAGAGCGCCGAAGCCGGCGAACGGAAGAGCGGAAAGAATGGTGATGGGATGGATGAAGCTCTCGTAAAGGATTCCCAGAACCATGTAGATCACGGCAATGGCCAGGATGAGCAGCAGACCCAATCCCTGCATCGATGACTGGAAGGCCTGTGCGGTTCCCTGGAAGCTCGTGGTGACCGAGGCGGGCAGCGTTTCACGGGCCGCCTTCTGAATCGTTCCGAATGCGTCGCTCAGTGAAACCCCTTCCTTCAGATTGAAGGAGATTGTGACGGACGGAAGCTGTCCGGAATGGTTCACGGCCAGAGGGCCCACCGTTGGCGTAAGTCTGGCGAAGGTGCTCAGGGGGACGAGCCGTCCGGAAGAGGCGCGGACGTAGAGCAGAGCCAGCCCGGCAGCGTCGCGCTGGTAGCGCGGGTCGACCTCGAGAATAACCGAATACTCATTGTTCGGAGCGTAAATCGTCGAGACCTGACGGGCGCCGTACGCTGAATAGAGCGCGTCCTCGATCTGCTCCGCGGTCAGCCCGAAGGCCGAGGCTTTCTCGCGGTCGATGTCCACGGTGACTTGTGGATTCTTGATCTGCAGATCGCTGGCGACGTCGACAAACCCCGGCAGGCCCCGCATTTTCTCGAACATGGCCTGCGCTGCCGGGTAGAGGACATTCGTGTCCGTCGACTGCAGCGTGTACTGATACAGCGATTGCGATCCCCTTCCGCCCAGCCGGATGGGCGGGGGGTTTTGAAGGAAGGCCCGGATTCCCGGCACGGCATTCAACTTCGGACGCAGCTCGTCGATGATCTGATCGGCCGACAGTTTTCGTTCGTTGCGCGGCTTGAGGCGGATGGCGATGATTCCGGAGTTGTAGCCGCCGCCCCCACGCCCGCCGGCGCTGGAGAACCAGGCATCGACATTCGGATCCGCCTGAACGATGGAGGCGATGGCCTTCTGGTGGCGGATCATCTCTTCGTACGAGATGCCCTGTGCCGCTTCCGTGGAAATGAAAATCTGCCCCTGATCCTCGCTGGGAAGAAATCCCTTCGGAATGATGACGAAGAGCCAGGCAGTTCCAGCGAGGATGGCCAGGGAAACGATCATGGCCGTGAGCCGGTGGACGAGCACCCACTTCAGCCCGCGCTCGTAAACTGCCAGCAGGCCGTCGAAGAATCGCTCGAAGGCCTGGTAGACCCTGCCGTGCTCCTCACGTTTCTGCGGTCGCAGAAACCGGGCGCTGAGCAGCGGAGTGAGCGACAGGGAGACGAAGCCCGAGACGATGATGGCCGCGCTGATGGTCACGGCAAACTCGTGGAACAGCCGCCCCAGAATTCCGCCCATGAAAAGAATGGGGATGAACACGGCCGCCAGCGAGATGGTCATGGAAACGATGGTGAACCCGATCTCTTTCGATGCCTTGAAGGCCGCCTGCATGGGCGGCTCGCCCATCTCCATGTGCCGGACGATGTTCTCCAGCATGACGATGGCGTCGTCCACGACGAAGCCGACCGAAAGAGTGAGAGCCATCAGCGAAAGATTGTCGAGGCTGTAGCCGAACAGGTACATCACCGCGAACGTGCCGATGATGGACATCGGCAACGCCAGGCTGGGGATGATCGTGGCCGACACGTTCCTGAGAAAAAGGAAGATCACCAGGATCACCAGGGCCAGGGTGAGCAGCAGCGTGAACTTTACGTCGTGAACCGAAGCACGAATGGGATCGGCGCGGTCACGATGAATGTCGAGGTTTACGGCCGCCGGCAGATCCTGACGGAACTTCGGTAGAAGACGATGAATGTCGTCGGACACCTTCACGGTGTTCACGCCGGGTTGCTTCTGTACGGCGAGAATCACGCCCCGCTTGTCCTTGAACCAGGCTGCGGTCTTGTCGTTCTCCACAGAATCCTGCACGATCCCCAGATCCTCGAGGCGGACCGGCGCGCCGTTTCTGTAGGCCACGGTCAGCGGACGGTAATCCTCGGCGTGATAGAGCTGCCCGTTGGTGAGGACCGTCGAAGCCTGAAACGCTCCGTTGAGAACTCCGGTGGGGAGATTGACGTTGCTCGATCTGATGGCGCTGGTGACCTCGTCAATGCCCAGGCCGCGCGTGGCCAGCTGACGCGGATCGAGCTGGATGCGGACGGCATATTTCTGTGCGCCATAGACAACGACCTGGGCCACGCCGCTGATCGTCGACAAGCGCTGGGCCATCATCGTTTCGGCGTACTCGTCGAGCTGGTAAAGCGGCATGAGGTCGGACGTCAGCGCCAGATAGAAGATAGGCGAGTCAGCCGGATTGACCTTGCGGAAACGGGGCGGCGAAGGCATGTTCGGCGGCAGCTGGCGCGCGGCGGCAGCGATTGCTGACTGCACGTCCTGCGCGGCTGCGTCGAGGTCGCGACTGAGGTCGAACTGCAGTGTGATGTCCGTCGAGCCGAGCCCGCTCGAGGACGTCATCGAATCCAGCCCGGAGATCGTCGTGAACTGCCGCTCCAGAGGCGTGGCCACAGCGGAGGCCATGGTGTCGGGGCTGGCGCCAGGCAGCGACGCGCTCACGGAGATGGTGGGAAAGTCGACTGAGGGAAGGTCACTTACGGGAAGCCGGCGATAGGACATGGCCCCGAAAAGCAGGATGGCGATCATCAGCAGAGTGGTCATGACCGGACGGCGTATGAAAATCGCCGACACGTTTCCGGTCCTGCCGTCGTCCCCTGCGAACGACTGTTCGTTCTGCCGTTTCTGTCGATCCTTCTTCGATTCCATCGCTTGCCTCTCGACCACGTCCCGCGTGTTCGCCTTCGACTACGCCGGTCCTTTGACCTTGATGGTGCTTTTCGGTGTGAGCCGGAGCTGCCCGTCGGTCACGACCGTCTCTCCGGCTCGCAGACCATGTTCGATGATGGCCTCGTTTTCCACCGTTTTGAATACGGTCACCGGCCGGAGCTCCACTGCTGAGCCATTCACGACGTAGACGAACTGCCCCTCCTGCCCGGTCTGAAGGGCCGGAAGGGGAACGACGATCGCCCCCGGCCGATCGGCAACATGCATGGAAACGTCCACGTACTGCCCCGGCCACAGACCGCGTTCGAGGTTCGGAAACGTGGCCTTCAAAGCGATGGTGCCGGTGGAGGGGTCGATGGAGTTGTCGACGAAGCTCAGCCGTCCCTGGCCGAGAGTCGGGCCGCCAGCCCTGGCGCTGGCATTGACGACGATGCTCTCGGGCCGATCATGCGCCCTCACCTGCTGCAGCACAGCTTCAGGAACGGAGAACTCGACGTAGACAGGTGTGATCTGATTGATCGTTACCAGCGCAGTGGTGTCGTTGGCTTTGACCAGATCACCTCGATGGGCCATGAGATTTCCGGTGCGTCCATCCATCGGCGCTCTGATCTCACAGTATGAAAGATTCAGCCGGGCGTTCTGAACGGCGGCCCGGTCCGCGGCCACGTTGGCCCTGGCCACCTCGGCGTCGGAGACGAACTTGTCGTACTGCTCCCGGGTGACATAGTCCTTGCTCACCAGTCCTGCGTACCGGCGCGCGTTCGTTTCGGCGTTGCGAAG
>JBDTRY010000290.1:0-4369 GCA_039931435.1 Acidobacteriota bacterium
TGCAGGTCCGCACGCGCCCGACCTTCTCCGTGGTGACGAGCCCCGCCTGTTCCAGGACGCCGACGTGCTTCTTGATTCCCGTGAGCGTCATGTGAAACTTCTCGGCAAGATCCGTGATCGACGCGTCTGCACGTCCGAGTTGCTCAAGAACGCCGCGTCGCGTGGCGTCGGAGAGTGCGGCGAACGAGGCATCGAGGGAGGCGCTGGAATGCTGAACCATATGGTTCAGTATACACGTGGCCCAGCGGAGTGCAAGAGGCGACTGCGCGTGCGCCAGCACTTGTTTGGCGCGGCGACATCGGCCACAAAGCGCGAAGCGCCCGTCATAGGACGCGTGCGTCATCAGCCCCTCCGGTGGCGGACGCCTGAAAACGGTGTCGACTGCGTGCTGAACGTGAAAAGTTTTTGTAACAACATCGAGGGCCCGCGACGGACCCTGTTGCATTGAGGTCTTGCAGGCCCGCGCGTGTGTCAAACTGCCAGTTCGGATGGAGTAAGACGATGAAGATCAGCCGTCGATCCTTTATTAAAACTGCAGCGGCAATGGGCGCTTCGTTCGCATGGGTCGGACCGGCCAGCGGTTCGCGTGTCAACTGGCATGAGCGGCGTGATCTTTATCCTCAAGGGGTCGCCTCGGGCGATCCCGACCCGCACAGCGTCATTCTCTGGACGAGACATCCGTTCGCCGAGGGCAAACGGCAGTTCCTGACCGTCGAGGTGGCCGAGGATGAGGGATTCCGGCGAGTCATTGCGCACGCGCAGGCACCGGTCTCCAGCGCCGCGGACTGGACCACGCGCGTTCTGATCGGCGGACTCAAACCGGCTCGCACCTACTGGTATCGATTTACCGACGCTGACGGAAATGGCAGCCGAGTGGGCCGCACGGTCACAGCGCCGCTGCCAAACGATTCCCGCAAGGTGAACTTCGCATTCGTCAGCTGTCAGGATGTCAATGAGGGCAAGCTCAACGCCTATCGCCGGATGATCTACGAAGATGAACGCGCTCCCGCCGCCCAACAGCTCGACTTCGTTCTGCACCTGGGCGATTTCATCTACGAGGTGGTCGAGTATCCCGACGAGGTGAAGACGCGCTACGACCGCACGATCTATGAAGTGGCGCGCATCCCGGACGACCACAGGGTGGGCAACTTCCACATACCGCTGACCGTCGATGGGTACCGGGCCATCTACAAAGGCTACCTCGCCGATCCCGATCTTCAGGACGCTCGCGCGCGCTGGCCGTTCGTCTGTATCTGGGACAACCACGAATTCTCATGGCAGGGTTGGCAGAGTATCGTCAAGGCGGGATCGTTCGAGCAGCCTGGCCAGAGCATCAAGGTCGCAGCGAATCAGGCCTGGTTCGAGTATCTGCCCGCGCGTGTCGCTCATAGCGGCTCGTTCGAGCGCTTCGATCCGCCGGCTGTGAAGAACGTTCCAATCACGGAGTTCGACAGCAATGGGCTCGGGGCCGAACCGAACAACCTGACGGCGATCAACAGTCTCAAGGGCTACCGCGCGCTCCGGTACGGCCGGCATCTGGACTTGATCATTACCGACCAGCACAGCTACCGGAGCGCGGACCCCTTCAGCGATCCCTCTCTCGGGAAGCTCGGCGGCGAGGAGTTCATAGGAATGTTCCCTGAGTCCGACATGCAGATTCTTGATGGCGGCCGCGCCTTCAACGGCGGCAATCCCCCTGCCGAGATCAAATTCAACGATGCGCATGTCCCCAACCCGCAACGGAACGCGCCGCCGCAAACGATTCTCGGGGCGGAGCAGAAGGCATGGTTCAAGGACAGTCTGAAGAGCTCGACAGCGTCGTGGAAAATCTGGGCTAACTCGCAGGGCGCGCTCGATTGGCGGGCCGACCCGCAGAACCTGCCCGCGGGTCTCACCAAGGAGTCGTGGCCCAAAGATGGCGCATTCGCACAGCTGGGCGGCGGTGACTACGGCACCGCTTACGTGGAGCGCGCTGAAATCTACGATCTCGTTCGCGACGCGAAGATTGCAGGCTTCGCCATCGTCTCGGGGGATCGCCACAGCTTCTGGGCCGGATATGCCACTGCGGACCTTCCGCCCGGCAAGTTCGAGCCGGTAGGCCTGAGCTTCGTGGGCGCGTCACTGACCAGTCCCGGAGCCATGGAGGCCTACGAGCACAATCTTCCGAAGGACGCTCCGCTACGACCGCTATTTCTTGCGGACAAGGGGGCGGGGGAGAAGCCGGACTGGACCTTCAACATGCTGCTCAAGCACGGCGTCCGTTCCTGCCTCGAATATGCGAAGAGCTTCGACCTGAAGCGCGCAAGGTCGTTGTCCAATCCGGATCTGGCTCCGCACGTCGAGTTCGTAGATCTCGGAGGACATGGTTACGCGAAGGTCCGATTGTCGGCCGAGGAGATGCGCACCGAGTTTGTCTGCGTCCCGCGCCCCGTTACCCGCAGCGAAAGAGCGGACGGCGGGCCAATCAGGTATCGGGTATTACTCACCGCTGCACTTTGGAAGAGCGGAGGGCGCCCGCAGCTGAAGACATCGGTTCTCGAAGGCGACGCTGGACTCTCGATCTGACTGACTGACGGCGCTCGTTTCCACGCGCAGACGGGATCTCACAGTCAACCGGTCAAGTTCTTCCCCTTCCTGTTACCATCGAGGTCGATGAAACGCGTTTCGCGCCGTCCGGAAGGTGAGGATGTTCTCACTGACGCCGCCATTCTTCAGCGGACGATCAACCGTCTTCGCGGCGGTGCGCTGGTTCGCCGAGGGGTCTATCGGTTTCGCACTCACCAGGAGGCGGATGAATGGATGATGCGGGAGATCGCCAGTACTCACGCGCGCCTGAGCTCGAAGACCTCGCCTCCCTCTGCAAAGCCCTGAATGATCATCGCGTACGCTACGTTCTGATCGGCGGTTTTGCCGTCATTCTTCATGGTTACGTTCGCGCCACAAAAGACATCGATTTTCTGGTGGACCCTTCTGAAGAAAACATCGCAGCGCTGAAGCAGGCCATGAGCTACCTGCCCGACAACGCTGCGGAGTTGATCGCCAACGACGATGTCTCGACCTATCAGGTCGTCCGGATTGCCGACGAGATCGTCGTGGATCTACTGGCTTCGGCGTGCGGAATTGATTACGAAAGAGCCGTTGGCTCTGGCATCGAGGTCAGGGATATCGGCGGGGTTGAAGTACCCGTGGCGTCAAAACAGTTGCTCATCGAGACCAAGCAGACGATGCGTCCCAGCGATGCTGCAGATGTGCTTTTTCTACGAATGCGAATCGTAGCCGATGAAAACTCTTAGCTGCATGCGGGCGAAAATAGTCGAACCTCGTCCAGGGCTCCCGGCCACGCTTCACCCCCTCACAATCTGGCGCCACGCGAAACTAAGTCGCGCCGTGGCAACTGTCCAGCCGGCCTGCACGCTGGCCGTCCGTCAGCCCCGCCGCGCCGCCTCGATGGTGGCGACGTCGATCTTCTTCATGGGCATCATTGCTTCGAAGGCACGTTTTGCCTCATCGCCACCAGCGGCCATCGCATCGGTCAGCACGCGCGGAGTGATCTGCCAGGAGAGGCCCCAGCGGTCCTTGCACCAGCCGCACTGGCTTTCCTGCCCGCCGTTGCCGACGATGGCGTTCCAGTAGCGATCCGTCTCTTCCTGATCATCGGTCGCGATCTGGAACGAAAAGGCCTCGCTGTGGGAGAACGTTGGACCGCCGTTGAGGCCGAGACAGGGAATGCCCACCACGGTGAACTCTACGGTCAGGACATCGCCCTTGTTGCCGCCGGGGTAGTCACTCGGTGCTTTGTGAACAGCGGTTACTTCACTATCCGGAAAGGTGGCGGCGTAGAAGCGCGCTGCTTCCTCCGCGTCGTGGTCGAACCAGAGACAAATCGTGTTCTTTGGCGTCATTTTCCTGAAAACTCCCTTGGACGATCATGCAATCGCCGTTTTCATTCACCGGTCGCGCTGGGCCAGCATCGCCGTCTGGTTCAGGCACTTCCATTCAAGTTCCGGGACAGCGCCCGGCTGAGCCCTTGGACACATCTTCTCCAGAAAGACCGCTGATTCCACGACGAACCTGCCCACGCGTAATCCCGAAGCGAAGCGAGGGATCTCCGCTGAAATTCGCGACGTCGTAATGCCACTGGAGATCCCTCCTCGCTATGCTCGTAAGAAACTCACCGTAGTTATATGACCTCGGCTTTTGTCGAAGAATGAACACGCAATGCCTCGCAAGCGCGTCACCCCGAGCGGGAGCGAGGAGCCCCAGAGGGGTGGGTGGTAAGCGCCCCAGGGGTCGTGCCCCCCGGCCACTGGGGTCCTGTTCAGCGACAATTAGACCTGCAGGGTAACGACAACTAGATCTGCACCCTAAC
>JBDTRY010000291.1:0-4366 GCA_039931435.1 Acidobacteriota bacterium
ACGGAAACGGGCGGTTCCACTGCTTCCCTATTTGGTCTTGCTCCGCAGGGGGTTTGCCGTGCCGCCAGCGCTCGCGCGTGGCGCGGTGCGCTCTTACCGCACCATTTCACCCTTACCTCGGCAGGATTACTCCAACCGGTCGGCGGTATCTTTCTGTTGCACTTTCCGTCGTGTCACCACGCCTGGACGTTATCCAGCCTGCTGCCCGTAGGAGCTCGGACTTTCCTCCGCACCGAAGGGCGGCGATCCTCCGATCCACTCCACGTATCGATGAGCAACACCAAGAGTTAAAACTAATTTCAGGGATTTCTTCGATCGGGGCCAGAGGCGGTAATTCAATTCCCTAAATAGCTTTGAAATAAGAGTATTAGAAACATTGTCGGCCTGCCGACATCAGAAATCCATGCGATTTTGAGGATCGGAAAAGTACTCCGCCCAATCCTCGTGGCCAACGGGACGTTCCTCGGTTGGGAACGACTGCATCAATCGTCCGAACTGCTCCGCGCTCATCACCTCCACAGTCCGTCTCTTTACCCTGGCCGTAAGACCGAGGTCGGAGGTGATGACCGTCAGTGGTTCGCGTGCGTCGTTGGATCGGGAGGCAATCAGGTCATCAGCAGTCTCTGGCCCTGAGAAGACAACCTGAACCGAACCCAGCGATGCGCCAAAATTCGGCGGACGCGGGCCGTCGAAAAAGCAGACGACTTTCGCTCGCCGCATCCGTGCCAGTACTCCAAGAGACCGCACGAGGCTGCGTTTGCTCTCCTCAGCGGTCACGTCGGCTCGAAAACGCCCCAGAACATTCGATCCATCGATCAGATACTTCAACTCACGGCCGCCCGGGAACGCCGGCGAAAGGCCAGCCGGACTAGATACACCACAGGAATGATGACAAGCAGGAGTAAAGCGAGAAAGAGGAACGGGACGAAAATTGCCATCGCCGATCCTGCAAAGGCGAAGATGTCCTCCCCGATCGAGAGTATCGGGTTGGCAATGCCAGCCGTCGTGGCCGTACTTGCGGCGCGCAGCGATGCCTTGGTCAGATGCGAACCCAGGGCCATGCCGCCCCCGAGGATGGCACTGGTGATGACCACGCCCCGGGGAACTCCCGGATGAGCCGCTGCCAGCGCCACCAGTGCACCCGCGACAGGCCGTACGAATGTATGAATGATGTCCCAGACGTGATCCACGGCAGGAATCTTGTCCGCCAGGAACTCGATCGTGTAGAGAATTCCAAAGAGAATCAGAGCTGGAGTCGACGAGAAAAAGGTGGCCAGATCACCCTTGAAGAGATCGGGAAAATTACGGGACAAGAGCCCGAAAGCCAGAAACGTGGCATAGGCGTTGATGCCAGCTCCGATTCCCAGTCCGGCGGAAGTGGCCAGTGAAGTCAAAGCTTCAACCATTGCTTACTCCTTTCCGACCGTAACGACCGCCGGCCGCCCACCCTCCCTCAGAGACTCCGGAAGGGCGTTGAGTGCGGCGGCGGCCTCGGTTGCCGAGTCGTAGTGTCCATAAAAAGCACGCTGGCATTGCTCTCCCCGAAAGACGACTGGCCGGAACCAGACCTGATCGCCCCCGATCGTCCTGGCACGGTCCACGGAGTCGGTCCTGCAGTAGATCGCGAACCGAACGGTGTATTTCTCACCGCCCGGATTCGCCACAGGCGTCGACGTAGTTACTGCCCTCGTGGCACCCGGGGTTGGAGCAATTGCCGCAGGACTGGAAGTGGGCGTAGGCAGTGGAGTTGCGGGCACCGGCGTTTCCGTTGCGGTTGGCGGAGGCACACGCAGCCCCAGGATCGCCGAGCTCGTATCGGTTGCCGTCTCCGATGGCGAAGGGGCCAGCTCGCGAATCGTCACCGGAGCACCGGTAGGATCCCGTGGAACCTCACCGTCGACCGTCACCGCGGAGTCTGTCGAAGCATTCCCAGCTGATTCCATGGGAGGCACTTCGTTCTGAGTGCCCAGCCGCCAGACCACCACCCCCGCAACGACCAGCACCGCTACCAGCGCAATGAGGAGAAATGGGACGACCTTGCTCTTGGGAGCTACGACAACTCCGGATTCGAGGGCGGTCGAACCGTGCTCCGCTTGGATTTCCTTATTCAGAATCGAGTCGGTTACACCGTCGCCTGGTACTCCCGGTACCGGCTCGATGGCAGGCTGGGCAGGCTCGGCGGTGCCGTCGACGTCCCGATCGAGCAGGCCGAGGGCAACCAGAGCAGCCAGCAGGCGAATGACGTGATCCCGTTCGCTGGAACTGGCCGTTGCGATCTGAGAAGCGTCGCGCCGCCCGTCGATGAGTCCTGCCACCTGGTCCGCATCCTCATTCAACTGCAGCGAGGAATAGGTTTCGTCGAATCGGGACGTTTTGATGAGCGTACCGGTCGTATAACGCTCGACGATGGAGCGATCGGGAAACGTGAGAAATACCTCAATCATTACTTGAGGAAATGAATAACTGCTGCCGTTCTGGGGTTTGGGCAGGTCGCTTTCCTTCACCACCGAATAGGAGCCCTCGGACCATCCAAGGGTCGATCGAATGACGCCAACGAGCTGCGTCCTCCTGGCCCACGACAGCTCACTGCGCGAGGTGAATCCCAGCGCCAGGAGCGTCTCGCCGGTAGATTCGTTCTCCTTCCGCTTGCGCATCGCTTCGGTGAGATGTTCCCTGGTGAGCTTCCCTGCCTTCAGCAGAATTTCGCCGATGCTGTCGGTTCGATCGTTCGTGCTGGCGGAAATCAGATCGCCATCCCGTAAGTAGATGATCTTGATGATGGCATCTGATTCCATCCGCACGGCGCCGGAAAACCGGCGATTCCACAGCTCGAGCAGAAGATCGAGAGATCCAATGGTGCTGAAGTCCCCTTCTGATTTCACGCTTGCCTCACTCCCTTGAACTAGGCCGATCCCAAGTGCAGCTGATCGTACACGGCCTGACCGACACGCCGTCCCAATACTTTGGAAAGATCCTGCTGTGATGCCTGGCGTACCGCGGAAAGACTTCCGAAGTGCTCCAGCAGCCGGCGGCGACGCTTGTCACCGATCCCGACCAGATCGTCGAGCTCACTGTGCAGAGTGCGCCGGCTCCGGCGTTTTCGGTGAGAGGCCACCGCGAACCGGTGTGTCTCGTCCCGCACCATCTGCAGCAACTGCAGAGCCGGGTCATGTTTCGCCAGGCGGATTGGCTCCTCGCGGTCCGGAACGTAGATCTCTTCCTCCCGCTTTGCAAGTCCAGCGACCGTGGTCCTCTCCACTCCCAGTCTGTTCAGCGCCGTAAGGGCCGCGTTCAACTGCCCGCGGCCTCCGTCGATGAGGATCAGATCCGGCAATTCCTTCCCCTCGTCCAGCACTTTGCGATAGCGGCGCTCCACGGCTTCGAGCATTGAGCGGAAATCATCGGCACCGACGACACTCTTGATGTTGAAGATACGGTAGCTCTTCTTGTCGAATTTTCCACGATCGAAGGCGATCATTCCCGCTACTGAATCCGTACCCTGGATGTTCGAGATGTCGAATGATTCGATGCGCGAAACATCCGTGGGATGTCCGAGGACTTCACCCAGCCTCGATGCGGCGATCTGCAAGCGATCCTGCTGGGACTTGCGAAATCGCGATTCGTGGGACAGGCGCGCATTCTTTGTAGCCAGGGCGATGAGATCGACCGACCGGCCGCGCTGCGGAACCCGCAGGGTTGCCTTGTGTCCCCGCTGAGTGGAAAGCCATGCCGACAACAGCTCCTGTTCTACCACCGGGAAAGGAACGTGTATCTCGGCCGGTATGAACAAGTTGTCCTGATAGTAGCGCTGCAGCACCTCACTGAGAAACATCGGTCCGTCGTATCCCGCAACTTTTTCCCAGAACAGCTCGCGCCGGTCGATGAGGTCCCCGTGGCGAAGTACGAACACCTGGACTGCTACATCGCCGCCCTCTTCATGCAGAGCCCAGATATCGACATGCTGGTCGCCGGCGGTGGCAACCTGCTGTTCCGCCTGAATACGTTCCGTGGTGCGAATCAGATCGCGGTAATAACTGGCAAGCTCGAAGTTTTCTTCTTCCGCGGCGCGGTACATCCTTCCTTTCAACCGGTCTTGAAGCTCCCTCGGTTTTCCTCCCAGAAACAGGACGACGTCGTCCACCATCTCTCTGTACGCGTCAGACGTGGTGAGGCCTGTCACGCAGGGACCGAGACATTGGTGCATGTCGTAATAGAGGCAGGGCCGGGGCACCGCGCTGACACCATCGTCGATGATCAGATCGCAACTCCGCAACCGGAACTGATCGGCCACCAGCTTCAGAATTCGCCTGGCCGTCCCGGCAAAGAAGGGCCCGAAATAGAGGTCTCCCCTGCTCCGGTCCACCTT
>JBDTRY010000292.1:0-4330 GCA_039931435.1 Acidobacteriota bacterium
ATCGTGCCCCCCGTCCACTGGGGTCCCTCGCTCTCGCTCGGGATGACGGCGCTCAGTGTTTCTTCACTCTGATTCAGCGCCCACGCAGTTGGTCTGCTCGCCATGAAACGCGCGCGTGGGCCAGATCCCACGCGTTCGGGATGAGAGCGATGGCCACGCCCGGTTCGGTGTGCGATATGTTCCGTGGTATATAACGAACCGTGGAAAATACGTTCCTCTCGGACCTGGGCATCATCCTTTTCACACTGCGCGTCGCTGCCGAGAGCACTCTCCTCATCGCTCCGCTGGCTCTTGCTCTCGCTGTCGCTCTTCGATCGCTGCCGGTGAAACTCCGAACCACCATCGAGGCTTTCGTCACGCTCCCGCTCGTCCTTCCGCCGACTGCCATCGGCCTCGTCCTCTTCGAGCTCTTTTCACGCCGCCATCCCGTCGGTGCGGCGCTCGATCGAATGGGAGTGGAGATCCTCTTCACTCCCACCGCCGCGGTCATCGCCGCGGCCGTGATGTCGTTTCCCCTGATGTTTCGAGCCTTTCGCCTGGCGCTCGACTCCAGCAACTTCCGGCTCTTCGACATTGCCCGAACTCTTGGTGTCAGCCGTACCGGGGCGTTCTTTCGCGTGATAGTCCCTCTCTCCTGGCCGGGGATCGTCACCGGACTGCTGCTGGCCTGGTGCAGGGCCATCGGCGAGTTCGGTGCCACGGTTCTCGTGGCCGGAAACATTCCGGCACGGACGCAGACTATTTCCATGGCTATCTACAACCGCGTCCAGTCCGGACGAGAAGGAGAGACGGTCTTCCTTCTGGCAAGCGTGGTCATCGTGGCCTTCACCGCTCTCGCTGCGACAGAAGTATTGACCCGTGGCCAGCGGCGACGGCTGGCGCGATGATCGATCTCGACGTGACGCTGTCGCTGGCGCCTTTCACCCTTCAGGTCCGGCAGCGACTCGACGCGCAGGTCACGGCCATCGCCGGGAGTTCGGGAGCGGGAAAGACATCGCTTCTCGAGGTCATCGCGGGCCTTCAGCGGGGCGCTGCCGGGCGCCTGGCTGTGGACGACCGTGTTCTGCTCGACAGCTCACGAGGTGTGTTCCTTCCCCCTGAGGCTCGAGCTCTCGGATATGTTCCTCAAGACGTGGCACTCTTTCCCCATCTCACCGCCCGGGGGAACATACGCTTCGCCGGACGGTCGGGCTCGCGTTTCGATCTGCTCTGCGACACGCTGGAGCTTAGGGAACTTCTCGAACAGTTTCCGGGGCAACTCTCGGGTGGTGAGAAGCAGCGTGTGGCTCTGGCCCGGGCGTTGATGACCTCACCACGTCTCCTGCTCCTCGATGAACCGCTGTCTGCCATCGATCAGCCTCTGAAAGAACGCATCCTGCTTTACCTGCGACGCATTCGCGACGAGTTGCATGTGCCCATCGTTTACGTAACCCACCAGATCTCGGAGGCCCTGGCGCTGAGCTCGCGAGCACTTGTGCTCAGCAGGGGACAGGTCCAGGCTTACGGACCAAGCGACTCAGTGCTGCACGACACCGCAGTCGCCGGAGACGACGCCTGCCTGAATGTGTTCGAAGTGGGCCGGCCCTCCCATGACCGCTCCATCGGTGTTACGGCGGTCTTCACGACCGAGGGCATGCCGCTCTTCGTGCCTTGGGACAGGGTACAAAACGCGGATTTCCCGATCGTTATCGAGATCAGCGGCGAGGAAATCCTTCTCTTCACGGCCCAACCTGCGGCGTTGTCAGCGAGAAATGTTCTAACCGGGCCCATTCTGGAGCTCACCACAGCCGGTGGTGCCACCGATCTCGTAATCGGAACCCTGACTCCGTTTCGGGTAAGGCTTACCGAGGCATCCACGGTCGACCTCGCCCTTACTGCGGGACAGCCCGTATGGCTCGCCATCCGCACGCGTTCGATCCGGATCGTTGGCTGAATCGGAGTTGGAATCTATAAATATATTGTTCCTCAATAAGTTGCATCTTTTCTCAGGCCATCTTTCGAACCGGAAGTTGCTGAAAAATGAGGACCTCGTCTCAGTGTTTTCAATAAAACCTGTTGACTCAGAGACTTAACGTGCTTAGGATTGAAGTGAGGGTGGAAAATGAAGCATGGCCAAAGCGCAAAACAAAAGCCAGCCAAAAACAACCCGATCAAAGCCAGCAGCAAAAAAGCCCCCAAAAAAAGTAGCGTCCCCAAAGCCCCAGCCAGCAAAAAAAGCTCCGTTAAAAAAGGCTCCGGCAGCAAGAGTTCCGGCACAAAAAGCGTCCGGCAAGCCACCAAAGTCACCCCAGCTAAAAAAGATCGTGCAGCCGGCAAACCCCAGAGCCGCAGCTCCAAAAGCAGCCGCATTGCCGTCCCCGCAGAAATCACCTTTGCCAGTGCAGAGGTTGGTGACGCCTATCGGCTTGCAGTTAAAAAATATCCCGCAGCATTCAAGAAACTTAGCGACTAGCAGCACCCGCTATCTGTCCGCTCAGGATCTGATCGAGCTGCACCGCGCGATCTCCGCGGATTTTGGCGGTACGCAGGCGCACGGCGGGGAAGTGGAGTCCCAATTCGGTCTCTCGAACTCCGTGGAACGGCCGCAGACGACCGTGTTCGGGAAGGACGCCTTCGCCACCCTTCCTGATAAGGCAGCGTCGTTCGTCATGGCCATCCTCCAGAACGCGCCGTTCCGCTCGGGAAACCGGCGCCTGGCCCTGGCCTCGCTGTTCGCCTTTCTGGCGTTGAACAAGAAGACCGTGGACACGAAAGTTCTGGATGAGAAAGCCATCGAGACCCTCATTCGGAAGGCGGCGAATTCGCTGCAGAATGGCGTCCCCTCTCAGGAGATCTTCGCCGGCCTTCGCGACATCACTGCGCGGGCCATTTCCTGATCGCCGGAAACAGTCGACTCGGTTGGCGCGGTAGAACGGACGTTCAGCGGGCGAACTGTCTACGTTCGTCGCTGGGCTCGGCCGACTGATTCTGATGGATTTTCGTGTTCACCCGTCCGAGCAGGATGCGTGTAACGCGGAGGTCGTGTCCGGCCTCGATGAGAAGGTTCATCACGTCCCCGCCGGCCCAGAGCAGTCCTGCCAGGACCAGCAGTTTTGTAGCTTCACCGAGGAGCGTGGCGATGGCCATCTTCCCTTCGGTGACGAATCCGGTGATGACTTCGCCGATCATCATGATGATCATCAGCGCCGCCAGGATCTTGAAGAGCCGGGCGATGTAGCGGAGCGCCACGTAGGGCTCGAGGTCGTTCTGGCGTACTTCACCGACCTCTCCGTGCCTGTGTTCCGATGCCGGAGGTGCTCCGCAAGCGGGACATACTGCATCGGCATCCGTGCGGACAGTAGCGCATTCAGGACATGGAAATTCGCTCACAGCTCGCCTCCTCTGGTCATCCATTGCCGGTTCCGCGCCAGCGGGCGCGATAGCCACGCACGTCCACATGGACGAACGGTCCATGGCCACAACAGGCCTGATACGTGCCCACTCCTCCAACAAGTGACGGGTACCTGCGCTCCACTCTTTCCGCCGCTGCGGCGATGATCTCGGCGTCCTTCATGTTCACCTTGCCGTCGCCATTGAGATCGTCCGTGTAACGATCGCCGTTGTTGTCTACGAAGATGTCGGAAGCGTCGCCGTACATGTGACGGCTGAGATTGGCACGCCCTTCGGTATTCCCGCCGCCGGCGTTGTACCGGGGAGTGCGGAAGCCGCTCATGATCATGATGTGATTCACCTTGTAGCCGTGGGCGTTCAGGTCTTCGATGATCAGCTCCAGCTTGTCCAGAAGATTCGAGGAAAGCAGCAGGTACTTCGGCCAGACATTCGGCTGGTCCTTGGTCAGAAAGTCTTCCAGGCGGAAGTGCTCCGAGACCTGCGTGGCGCGGTTCTCCCGGGTCACCTTGATGAACCCCGATGGGTTTTCATAGGCCCTGCTCTTCGGCTGGCCGCCGTTCTCGAACGGCCACTTCCCAAGGTAATACAAGCCGATTCGCTGGTTGCGCTTTTCCGAGAAGGGGACAAGGGTCACGATCTTCAGCCCGTCGATCTGCTTTCTTGCCTGGTCGATCTGAACTGCCAGGTCATAAATGCCCGGCTGATCGGGAGCGGTGAAGTCGGGCGACTCCGCCACGTCGGCGTCGCCAGTGCTGCTCAGTTCTGCCGAGGCGCGACTCCCTGGCGGTTCGCTGGCGATCTCGCTGCCGGGTGTTCTGAAGACGGCGTTCACCTTCCCGCTGTAGCCATGAAGCGGGCTCAGAAACGTCAATGCTGCGTCGTCGATGAACACCGTGCTCGAGGACTTCGGGTTGAGAAGGGCATCCGTGACGTGTGCCGT
>JBDTRY010000293.1:0-4314 GCA_039931435.1 Acidobacteriota bacterium
AGGAACGGGAAGGAGAGTTTCATCCAGACGTCGGGATGTTCCCACGGTGGCCCGAGTTCGTAGTCGTACTCCATGACGTACTGGTCGGTGCCGTAGCCGGCGAGAATGTTGGCCATGCTGGCGCCACTGGTAGCGGCTTTGAACCGCGTGTCGGTGGCGATGGTGTAGTTCGTCAGCATCCCGCCATAGCTCCAGCCGCCGATTCCCAGACGTTCAGGATCGGCGATTCCCCTTTCCACGGCGTAATCCACCGCGGCCAGAACGTCCTGAACATCTTTCTGTCCCCAGTCCGCATAGATGGCCCGTGAATACATCTCTCCACGGCCAGTACTTCCGCGAGGATTGGCAGCGACTACGGCGTAGCCGTTCGCGGCCAGGAGCTGCCACTCGAAACTGAAATCGTTTCCGAACTGCAGAACAGGGCCGCCGTGAATCCGGAGAATCGTGGGGACCTTCGTTCCCTGCCGATAACCGACCGGCTTGACCAGAAAGCCGTTCACGGAAGTTCCGTCCTTGCTCTTGAAGCTGATTTCTTCGACGGGCGCCAGATCGATTCCGGACAGGAAAGCATCGTTGTGGTGGCTGATTCTTCGGAACGATGCTCCATCGGTGACGAAGATCTCCGCCGGCAGGGAAGGTGTCGACATCGCCACAGCCATGCGTCCGCCGACGACATCGAAGGTGTTTACTACGTGGCGCCCGTCAGCAACGCGTCTCGCCGTACCTCCCGCCGCCGGAATCGACGCCAGTTGCACGGTCCTGTCGTCCCGGACGAGAAAATAGATGGACGAGCCATCCGCGGACCAGTGGGGATCCTCGATCGTCCGATCGGTGGTCGCGGTAACGATGCGCGCTGCGCCTCCGTCGGCGGGAATCACCGCGAGGTTCCGTACGGCGTAGTAGATCAGTTTCGGATCGCCTCCCTGCACGTAGGCGATCCGCTTCCCGTCCGGACTCCACACCGGACGGTCGCCGTCCGGCGCCGAATCCGCGCCTTCAAACGTGGTCAACTGCCGCTGCGTCGAACCGGGCCGGGCCTCCATCACATAGACGTTCCAGTCCGTGCTGCGGTCGGGATCGGAGCCACGCTTGCTCACAAAGGAGACCTGTTTCCCGTCAGGCGACCAGGAAGGGGACTCTTCGTCGAAATCGCCGGAGGTGAGCGCTTCACTTTTCCGTGAGTGCAGATCGAACAGGTAGATGTGCCGGCGGCGGTTATCGCGATATCCGGAGGAGTCGCTTTTGAATGTGTAGCGGTTGACGACGATGGGATGTGGAGTCTTCTTCTTTTCGTCTTTCCCGGTCTGATCAGGATCGGGATCGTGAATGACCAGGGCCAGCTGTTTGCCGTCGGGCGAGAACACATAGTCCTCGACCCCGCCTGCGAAATCCGTGATCTTCTGCGCTTCGCCTCCGAGGCGGTTCATCAGCCAGAGCTGATCGGAATCGTGCTCGTCCTCCCGGCCGGAGAGAAAAGCGATGTACCGCCCGTCGGGACTCCAACCGGGTGTGGACTCGCTGCTCTTCGGCGAAAAAGTGAGCTGGATCGACTGTGTGCCGTCCCAACTGGCCATCCAGAGGTTGCTGTCCTTTTTGTCTTCCTTTAGATCGATGGAGCTCACCGAGTAAACGATCCATTTCCCGTCGGGCGAGAGGCGGGGACTGTGCGACTCGACGATCGAGGCGAAGTCGTCGACCGCCAGCGGGCGCTTCGTTTGCGCGGGAAGTGAAAGAGAGGAGATAAGCATCAGCGACGTTGCAATGGCCAGATAAGATTTCTTCACGGTAGTCCTTTCCTGAGAGGAGATTTCAATCGGGCTGGTGGTTCCCGGAAGAGAGGCGGCGCCAATGTTCCGCCCTGCACGCTTCCGGCACCTGCCCAGCCAGTACTCTGCGGTCAAAGCGCGGCGATGGCATCGATCTCGATCTGAAATCCATGGTGAAGCGTATTGGCCGGAACGACTGTCCGCGCCGGACGCCACTCCCCCATTACCTCGGCATAGACGGCATCGACCCTGCTCCACAGGCCGATGTCCGAGATGTAGACCGTCATTCGCAGTACGCGGTCCAGCCCCGATCCCGCGGCCAGAAGAATCTCTTCGACGTTCTTCAGAACCTGCCGCGTCTGCTCTTCGATCGAATCGATTCTGATCGCCGTTTCCCCGGGCACTCTGGGCAACTGGCCGGCAACGTAGACCAGGCCTCCGTGCACGACGGCCTGAGAGTAGTGGCCGGCGGCGCCCGGAGCGCGATCCGTGGACAGGCACTGTATGTCTGGCAGGCTCGAAGACAAGGCCGTTATCATACTTTGTGTTTTCTGCAGGCCAGTGCACCGAACCCGTCATCCCGAGCGGCGAGCGAGGGACCCCAGCGGCCGGGGGGACACGATCCATGAGGCGCGTACCGCCCACCCCTCTCGGATCTCTCGCTCACGCTCGAGATGACCCGCGTGCCGTTTCTTAAAACGAACGCTGCCCATCGGTCATCCCGAACGAGCGAAGCGAGGAGGGATCTTCGGCTGGTTCAACGATATCGTGAGCTCCACTGGAGACCCCTCCCCTTCGGCTTCGGGAGCACACGCGGTGCGTGAATGCCGGACGCCGCGCGAAGATCTGCTTCGAAGCGACAGAGGCCGTCCGAGGGTGCCCCGAATCGGAATAGACCGCTGGATCATCTCCTTGTGAGTTAAGATTTTCTCCGGCTCAACTGACGGCGGACTCTTGCGCCGTTCCTCAAATTTTCGAAGGAGTTCACCCACGATGACAATCACCTCGATCGAGACCACTGACAGGTTCGCGGCTGCCCGCGAGGCGGGGCGCGTTCCCTACAAAGTGGCGGATCTCAACCTGTCCGATTTCGGCCGGAAAGAGATTCGCCTTGCCGAGCACGAGATGCCGGGCCTGATGGCCCTCCGCGAACGGTACGGCAAGGAAAAGCCGCTGGCTGGAGCGAAGGTGATGGGCAGCCTGCACATGACCATCCAGACCGCCGTCCTCATCGAGACTCTCACCCACCTCGGTGCCGACGTCCGCTGGGTCTCCTGCAACATTTTCTCCACACAGGACCATGCCGCGGCGGCAGTAGTCGTCGGCCGTCCCGAAGATGGCGGATCGGTCGAGAAGCCCAATGGCGTGCCCGTATTCGCCTGGAAAGGCGAAAGCCTGGAAGAGTACTGGTGGTGTACGTCCGAGGCCCTGATGTGGCCCGACGGGAGCGGCCCACAACTCATCGTGGATGACGGCGGCGACGCCACACTTCTCGTTCACAAAGGAAAAGAATTCGAAGGAGCGGGACGCGTTCCCGAATTCAATCCTGCGGACGAGCCCGAGGAATGGGAAGTGATCCTCAAACTTCTTCGCAAAGAGCTCACCGACAATCCGAAACGTTGGACGAAGGTCGCCGCGGACATCCGCGGAGTGAGTGAAGAAACGACCACTGGCGTCCATCGCCTCTATCAGATGATGGAAGCGGGGGAACTGCTCTTCCCGGCTATCAACGTCAACGACTCTGTAACGAAGAGTAAGTTCGACAACATCTACGGCTGCCGTCACTCGGTCATCGACGGCATCAACCGCGCCACGGACGTCATGATCGGCGGTAAGGTGGCCGTGGTATTCGGCTTCGGCGAGGTGGGCAAGGGTTGCGCGCAGGCCTTACGCGGCCAGGGAGCCCGTGTCATCGTCACCGAAATCGATCCCATCTGCGCACTGCAGGCGGCAATGGAAGGCTACGAAGTGAAGGCGCTGGACAGCGTCGTCGAGTCGGCGGACATCTTCATCACCGCCACCGGAAACAAGAACGTCATCACGGCAGCCGACATGAGCAGGATGAAGGACAAGGCCGTGGTCGGAAACATCGGTCACTTCGATAACGAAATCGATATGGCCGGGCTGAAGCGACTTCCTGGCGTGAAGCGGCACAACATCAAGCCACAGTACGACGAGTGGATTTTCCCTGACGGGCACAGCGTCATGGTCCTGGCAGAAGGACGACTGCTGAATCTCGGATGCGCCACCGGCCATCCCAGCTTCGTGATGTCGTCGTCTTTTACCAACCAGGTTCTGGCTCAGCTGGAGCTCTGGGCGAACACGGGCCAGTACGAGAAGAAGGTGTACGTTCTGCCGAAGAAGCTGGACGAAGAGGTGGCACGCCTCCATCTTGCACACCTCGGGGTGGAGCTTACGGAGCTGTCCAGGGAGCAGTCCGAGTACTTGGGCGTGCCCTCGGACGGTCCCTACAAACCCGATCACTACCGCTACTAGCTAGTGTGCTGTGTCATTCAGATGCCGTCTTATCGAGGCGTTTGCGGGCCCG
>JBDTRY010000294.1:0-4305 GCA_039931435.1 Acidobacteriota bacterium
GGGGTCCCTCGCTCTCGCGAGACTGTGTCAAAAGTATCTTGAAATCACAACCGGCCCTACGAGTTCGTGCTTCTCCGAGGTTCCCCTGGTTTTGACACAGTCTCTCGCTCGGGATGACGGCGCTCATCGTTTCTTCACTCTGGTTCAGCGCCCCCGCTGTTGGTCCGCTCAGGATTACAGATTGCGCTCGACGCTTCTAAGGAAACGCTTATGCGAACACGTGTATAAATGCACGAGCGTGTCATCCCCACCGAGGGATGACGCGAGGCTGCCCGTCGCTTCATTCCCCGAACTTGATCCTCTTCAGCAGAGCCTCGGAAGCATCGTGCGGGTTCTGCCGTTTGTGAAGAACGTCATCCAGCAGCGACGCCCACTCCTCGTTTGAAATCGTTCCGCCGATCAGGCGCTCCATGAATTTCTCCTTGAGCTGCGTCTCGATCCGGATGCGTACCCTCTCCCGGCTGCGGGTCTCGAGCTCTCCCGATTTCCGGAGATATTCGAAGTGCTCGTCCATCGCTACTACAAGTTCCTCGATCCCCTCGGATCGCGCCGCGGACGTTTTCACGATCGGCGGGATCCACTCTGAATGTTCCTCCACGAGGGACATCATCATCCGCACTTCGTTGACGGCGCGATCGGCCCCGGGACGATCGGCCTTGTTCACCGCGAAAACGTCCCCGATCTCCATGATGCCCGCTTTGATGGCCTGAATGTCGTCCCCCATCCCAGGGACGAGGACCACCACGTTGGTCTGAACGGTGCGCACAACTTCCACTTCGTCCTGACCGACGCCGACGGTCTCGACGATGACCACGTCGAACCCTGCCGCGTCGAGGAGATCGACGACGTCGTTGGTGGCCCGTGCTACGCCACCAAGGAAACCGCGGGTGGCCATGGAACGAATGAATACGTTCCTGTCCGTATAAAGCTCCTGCATGCGAATGCGGTCGCCGAGAATGGCACCGCCGGTGAACGGTGAGCTCGGATCCACGCAGACGATTCCCACGCGCTGGTCCCGTCCCCTGAAAAAGTGAGCAAGTTTGTTGACCAGCGTGGACTTACCTGCACCTGGCGAGCCGGTGATTCCGAGAATACGGGCCCGGCCCGTCTGCGGATAGATGTCCGCGAGAAGCCGTTCGGCTCGCGGATCATTCTGTTCGACGAGCGAGATGGCTCGAGCCAGAGCGCGATAGCGGCCTTCGTTGATGCCGCTGATCAACCTGCTGATTTCGCTGTCCGGCATCCCTGAAGCGTATCAAGGCAGGCGCTAGAGTCCGAGAAGATTTCGGGCGATGACCATGCGTTGAATCTCGCTCGTTCCCTCACCGATCGTGCAGAGCTTTACGTCGCGATAGTACTTTTCGGCCGGGAAGTCCTTGATGAATCCGTAACCGCCGAAGATCTGCACGCCCTTCTCCGTAGCGCGGACGGCCACTTCGGAAGCGAAGAGTTTGGCCATGGACGAAGACGTCGTGGTCGTCGCTCCGCTGTCTTTCAGGGTGGCAGCCTGGTAGCAGAGAAGGCGGGCAGCTTCGATCTCCGTGGCCATGTCCGCGAGCATGAACTGAATGGCCTGAAACTCGGAAATGTTCTTGCCGAAGGCGGTGCGCTGCTTCGAATAGTCACGCGCTGCTTCGAACGCGCCCTGGGCGATGCCCACCGCCAGCGCGCCAATCGAGATCCGGCCGCCGTCCAGCACTTTCATGGCGTCCACGAATCCGTAACCGGGTTCGCCGAGTAAAGCATCGTTCGATACGCGGCAGTCCTCCAACACGAGTTCGGCCGTGTCCGAGGCACGCATCCCCAGTTTGTTTTCCTTTTTTCCCGGACGGATTCCCGGATGGTCCATCTCGATGACGAACGCCGAGATCCCGTGTTTTCGATCTTCGCGATCGGAGATCGCCAGGACGACAGCAACGTTGGCGTAAGTTGCGTTGGTAATGAAGTTCTTCGTACCGTTCAGCACCCACTGGTCGCCGTCTCGGACGGCAGTGGTCAGCAGCCCGGAGGCGTCGCTACCCGAGGCGGGTTCGGTCAGTCCCCAGGCACCGATCCACTCGCCTGAAGTCAACTTCGGCAGAAAACGCTTTTTCTGCTCGCTGTTTCCGGCCAGGTAAATGTGACCGGTACAGAGGGAGTTGTGCGCGGCCACTCCCAGTGCCACCGAACTGTCGACGATGGCTAGTTGTTCGATGATATTCACGTAATCGACGTAGGAGAGAGCAGCTCCCCCGTACTCCTCCGGGAAGACCGCTCCGAGCATTCCCAGTTCGCCGAGTTTTTTCATGACCTCCATGGGAAACTGCTGGGCTTCGTCCCACTCCATGACGTGGGGACGGATCTCGGCCTCGGCGAAGTCCCGGACCATCTGCTTGATTTGCTGCTGTTCGTCAGAGAGACGAAAATCCATGAATAACTCCTTGAAAGGGATTGCAAAATCTTGGCTGGCAGCGGCCAGGGGCCGAACCGGCGGATTCCGGGAGCCCGCACGAGCCTGACGGTACGCTCGCATTCTAACCTACATGAGCGCTGAGAAACCCGGCCGGGAAGGGCGTATCATTTCTGTTTCAGAGGCTCGGCTCCTATGCGCATTCCGCTGGTAATTCTTCTCTTCCTGCTCTTCGGACTTCCCGGCGCCTTTGCCTGCGAGGAGCTCGTCGGGCGCTGGGAGGGAGAAAAGCGCCCCCGCGGCCTCGGCCAGACATTCGATTTTCAGAACAACGGCGTGGTCTTCATCATCGTCGGAGCGATGATGGACGGAACGTACACTCTGGACGCGAGCGGTTTGACCCTCCGGTATCCCGACCCCGCCAATCAGAACCAGATGATGGCCAATCGCTTCGCCATGACACTGGACGGCAGGACCATGCACCTCACGGATGCCGCGAATCACCGGGATCTGACCATGACGCGGGTGGGCAACGCCGTACCCGGCAAACCGTCGTATGTGGGAGTCTGGGCTTCACTGACACCCGAAGGCAGTCTGACCACGACGCGTCTGGAGAGCGACGGTTCGATGGTCTACCGTGTACCGATGACCACGGTCAAAGGACGTTATGTCTGTGCCAACGGCGAGGTCACGCTGGAAGCGGGGAAAGCGTCGCAGCTCCGGAAGTATCACGTCGAAGGATCCACGCTGACCTTCGAGAAGACCAGCAAGAGCGACGAAAAGATTTACCACCGCGTCGAGTAGCCGGGCTACGCAAGCTGCCACAAGAAGTTGATCGCGTGCCCGGGTCTATTCGGCAATCCGCAACAAAGCTGTCACCGGAAAGGGAAACGGAAGCACCGTTGCCTGTCGGTCATGGCCCCCGGCGGCAACCACGCTCTGATTGAGACGGCGGCCAAAACCGAGCAGCCGCAGCGGCGTACGGGTTCATTCTCAAAGTTCGGCCGGCTCCTGGGATACGTTCAGGACCTTACGCGTACAATGACCGCTCCCATGCTGACCTCGATCGGTACGAACCTCATCACACATCCCGTCACGATGCCCGTAGTCGTGCCCGCGATCATGGCCCTGATCATCATTTTGCTGGCCGTTGTGCTCTGGTCCGTGAAGCGGCGTCGCGAGCCCGATCTGCACATCAAACACGACGGCACCTTCGAGGAGGCTCTCCGCTCGATTACGGGTCTGACCTTCGGCGATTGCAGCGAGGGCAACGAGCTGAAGATCCTTCATTACGGCGAGGGGTTCTTCCCGGCACTTCTCGAAGCGATCGAGGGTGCGAAAAAGTCCATTCATTTCGAGACCTTCCTCTGGAAGGAAGGGAAAATATCCGACCAGATCACCAAAGCGCTCGCCGCGGCGTCCAGGCGCGATGTCAAGGTGCGCATGCTGCTCGACGGTCAGGGCGGGAAAATCACGAAAGACCAGAAGAAGAAACTGGCCGAAGCCGGAGCCAGGGTCGAGTTCTTTCACCCGTGGCGCATTTCGAACCTGGGCCGCATGAACAACCGCGATCACCGCAAGATCGTGATCATCGACGGAAAAACTGCATTCGTCGGCGGCCACTGCATCGTCGACACCTGGCTGGGGCATGGCCAGGACAAGAAGCACTTCAGCGATATCTCGGTCCGCCTGCGAGGGCCTGCCGTTCATGAAGTGCAGTCCACATTCAGCGAGAACTGGGTGGAGGAGACCGGTGATGTATTCGTCGGGGAAGAATATTTTCCTGAACTGAACAAACATGGCGACTGCAAGGTACACGCGGCCCGGATCACCACCGTCGGCAGCAGCAGTTCCGTGAAGCTCCTGCACTATCTCGTCATCGAATGCGCGAAGGAGAGCATCCGCATCCAGAACCC
>JBDTRY010000295.1:0-4296 GCA_039931435.1 Acidobacteriota bacterium
GTCCGGCAGCTATCTCGAGGACATCAATCCGGCTACCGGCGAGGTGATCGCCGAGATCCCCGACAGCGACTCGGCCGATGTGGACCACGCTGTCGCCGCCGCCCGAGAAGCATTTCCGGCGTGGAGTGCAAAGCCGGCGGAAGAGCGGTCCCTTCTGCTGCTCAGGGTCGCCGCTCTCATCGAAGAGAATCTCGAGGAACTAGCCATCGTCGAATCCACGGACAACGGCAAGACCGTTACCCTGGCCCGGCGCCTGGACATCCCGCGGGCCGTGGCAAATTTCCGCTTTTTTGCCACGGCCATCCTTCACGACTCGAACTTGTCTCACATGACAGACGGTGCAGCGCTGAACTACACGCTCCACAAACCGCTGGGTGTAGCCGGTCTGATTTCTCCCTGGAATCTCCCCTTGTACCTGCTTACATGGAAAATCGCTCCGGCCATCGCCGCAGGGAACACCTGTGTAGCCAAACCGTCCGAACTCACTCCACTGACCGCGAACCGGCTGGCGGAACTCTCACTGCAGGCCGGCATTCCACCGGGCGTGATCAACGTAGTCCACGGTTACGGACCGAAAGCCGGAGCGGCTCTGACCGCGCATCCCGACGTCCCGGTCATCTCATTCACGGGCGGAACGGTGACCGGTTCCTCGGTGATGCGCTCGGCAGGGCCTCTGTTCAAGAAAATCTCGCTGGAACTGGGCGGAAAGAATCCGAACCTCATTTTCGCGGACGCCGACATGGACGAGGCTATCGAAGGCTCGATCCGATCGAGCTTCGCCAATCAGGGAGAGATCTGCCTCTGCGGTTCGCGGATCTACGTGGAACGTACCGCCTTCGACAGTTTCGTCGAACGATTCGTGAAACGGACAAACGAGCTGCGCGTCGGCGATCCGTCCGAGTCGGCAACGGATCTCGGGGCCGTGATCAGCCGCGCACACCTGGAAAAGGTCTGCAGCTATTTCGACCTTGCGAAAGAGGAGGGCGGAAGGATCCTCACGGGCGGAAAGGTCCCTGCCGATCTGCCGGAACGCCTTCAGGGAGGCTTTTTTCTGGAACCGACGGTCATCGTCGACCTTCCTCAGGACTGCCGGACCATTCAGGAGGAGATCTTTGGACCGGTGGTGACGATCACGCCTTTCGATGACGACGATCAGGCAGTGGCCTTCGCCAACGGCACTCGTTATGGATTGTCTGCCTCGGTCTGGACGGGGAATCTGGGCAGAGCGCACCGCGTCGCGGCCGCTCTGGACAGCGGTACGGTCTGGATCAACACCTGGCTTCTCCGCGACTTGCGCGTGCCGTTCGGTGGAATGAAGGACAGCGGAATGGGCCGCGAAGGCGGTTTCGATTCGCTCAAGTTCTTCACTGAGAGCAAGAACGTTTGCGTCAAGCTGTAGGGGCCACGAAAGAGAGCATGGCTGATCGGGACGATCGAATCATCTCCTCACGAGCAGCACCTCCCGTGGGAGCGTATCCACACGCCCGGCATGCCGGCGATTTTCTCTTTCTCTCCGGTATCGGCCCGCGCCGTGCTGGCACGGACGAGATTCCCGGCGTGCGCAGGGACGAGGGTGGCCAGATCGTTTCGCATGACATCGAGACGCAGACGCGCGCCGTGATCGATAACCTCAAGTTCATCCTCGAGGACTGCGGCAGTTCACTGGAGCGCATCGTTGACGTTACCGTTTTCCTCACACACATGAGCGAGGATTTCACTACGTTCAACCGCGTCTACGCCGAGTACTTTTCGACGATTCAGCCAACTCGCACCACCATCGGTGTGGTGGCACTACCGACCCCGATCGCCATCGAACTCAAGGTGATCGCGCAGAAGTAGCTCGCGTTTGTTGCGGCAGGAATGACACCACAATCCGCGGCGCGGTCAGCTTCCTGATTGTGGCCAGAGTGCATGTCATCTCGAAACGAGGGATCTCCTTCGTGGAAGGACGGCCGTCCCTACACGCGCGGGAGATCCCTCCTCGCTTCGCTCGTTCGGGATGACACAGCGGCAACGCATTCAGGAATGACGCGGCTCCAAACCACGTGTCATTCCTGCGACACAGTCGCTTGCGCTGATTCCGTTCCGGATGACAGGATCGACGGCTCGTTTGGATCGGAACCCTCAACCGCGATCAGTGCGAGACGTCTGTCCAGACCTCGCCGAACTCCCGCAGCTCACTCCAGCCCTTGTGGCGGCTCTGGCTGATGAACGTCTGGAAGTCCGCGGGTGCCAGGGGTGGACTGAAGAGATATCCCTGAATCCGATCGCACAGCCTGTCCTTGAGGAAATCGAGCTGGACGCGCGTCTCCACTCCCTCGGCTACGACCTTCAGGCTGAGGCTGTGAGCCATGGCAATGACGGCCGTGGCAATGGCCCCATCCCGCGGATTACTGGTGATGTCACTGACGAACGATTTGTCCAGTTTGAGGATGTCGATCGGAAAGCGTTTCAGGTAGCTGAGCGACGAGTAGCCCGTTCCAAAATCATCCATGGAAATGCGCACGCCCAGCGTCTTCAGTTCGATGAGCGTGTCGATGCTTCTGTCGGCATCCTGCATGGCGTTTGTTTCCGTGATCTCCAGTTCCAGCAGCGAGGGATCCAGTCCACTCTCGGCAAGGGCAAGTTCAACCTCGCTGACGAGGTCCGGCTGCAGAAACTGCCGCGCAGACAGATTCACTGACACTCCGATCCCCGGGGCATGCTTCTGCCATGCCTTGGCCTGGGTGCAGGCCATTCGCAGTACCCATGAACCGATGGGAATGATCAGCCCCGAGATTTCTGCAGCGGCGATGAAGTGAGCCGGAGAGAGAAGACCCATCTGCGGGTGGTTCCAGCGAATGAGCGCTTCGAAGGCGATGACTCTTTTTGATTTCAGGTCGACCAGAGGCTGATAGAAGAGCACCAGCTCGTGATGGGCCAGGGCCTTTCTCAATTCATTCTCGAGGGCTAGACGTTCGAGCGCACGGGCATTCATGGTCGGCTCGTAAAGCTGATAGTTATCCCGTCCCTGCTCTTTGGCCCGGTACATGGCTACGTCGGCATTCTTGATCAGCGATTCAGCGTCCAGTGCATCCTCCGGGAAGAGCGTGATGCCGATGCTGGTGGAGACGAAGACTTCCCGATCTCGCAAGGCGAACGGTGAATTGAACATCTCCAGGATCTTCTGGGCTACCTTGGCCGTATCCTCGAAGGAATCGATCTTCTGAACGAGCACGGCGAACTCGTCCCCCCCGAAGCGGGCCACGGTGTCGGCCTGCCTTACGGAGTTTCGGAGGCGCTCGGCGACAAGCTTCAGGAGCGTGTCGCCGGCGGAGTGTCCGAGAGAGTCGTTGATTTCCTTAAAACGGTCCACATCGAGGTAAAGGACGGCGAGCTTCTGTTGATACCGCTGCGCCTGGGCGATGGCCACGGCCAGGCGATCCATGAACAACAGACGATTCGGAAGGCCGGTCAGGGCATCGTGATACGCCAGGTGCTCGATTTCCACTGTGGCCAGAACAGCAGCTTCCCGTTCGTCTTCGAGAAGCGAAGCCACCATGCCGAATCCCATCAGGGCCTGCAGTGTGAAGTCGAAAAAACCCAGATAGGACGGATAGGTGGGTCGGCCAAACCCGACGCTCCACGACGCTGCGATCATGAAGAAATGAAGCTGGTTCAGTCCGTAAAGAATGAATGCAGCGCTGATGAGCTTGAAACCGAAACCGACCTGACGGGCACGGCCACGCCAGACGATGATTCCCGCCGCCAGGAAGGCAATCCCGGCGACAAGGCCCCGAACGGCCGAGCTGATGAAAAATCGTTCATTTGAGACCGTGGGCGCAGCCAGAAGAATCAGGGGGGTGGCAATGCCCAATACCACCGCCAGCGGCAGGACCATCTTCTGCAGATTGGGATAGAGGACCCGGCGCGTACCGAGTTCCCACGCTCCGAAGATGAGCCATGCGATCTGCAGAAAGCCCGCCGTCCCTGTGAACATGGCCAGCACGACTCGAACAGCATGATCCGGTCCGAACCGCGGTTCGATGAACAGTCCAACACTGCGGAGCATGTGGAAAACCCCGAGGACCATCCAGCTCCAGGACCAGTACAGCAGGTAGCCCTTGCCGTAGTAACGGTAAAGGCTGTACAGGAGAAGACCGATGACCAGGCCGGCAGTGGCCTGCGCCAGCGAGATGGCAATGACCGAGAAAACGTTCTCAGGCATGGGCGTACCGCTCCATGGCCTCGGAGGCACCCTCGTTGGGTTCCCTGCTCTGACTCGCTCGCTTCATGCCTGCTGACCCTGACTGATTT
>JBDTRY010000296.1:0-4239 GCA_039931435.1 Acidobacteriota bacterium
TTCCTCCACTACCGGAAGCGAGCATGGACCATCGCGGACTGGTCTACGCCGCCGGAGGGATGTACCTCATCGGTGGCATGGGCTCGGGACAGCAGGTCTCGCCGAAGGTCTGGCGCCTGGAGATTCCCTGAAATGATGGAAGTCCTCATCACGGTTTAATCAGGAGGTAGCACCAACGGTCCCGCGTCACGTCACTGGAGATCCATGAGAGTCAAGGGAGCGCGATCGGCAGTCTTTACGTTGCTGGCCATCATCTGTGTCAGCGCCTTCGCCGCAGCCCAGGATTCGAAACCGTCCGAGCCGAAGTTCCGCACGAGCGTGCAGGTCACGGCAATCGAAATCACGGTCAAGGTTACGGACGATTCCGGCAAGACCCCACGCGATCTGAAATCGGAAGACTTCACCGTCCTGGAGGACGGGAAATCGCGGCCGGTCATCGGAGTCGAGCAACTCTCGCCAGGTGTGGTCCCGGCGATTGACAAATCCGATTCACCGGTTGATTCACAATTGAAGGGGCAGTCGCGGTGGGAGATCGTGATCTTCATCGACCAGACGCTCTCGTCCATCGATTCCATTCGTATCGCAGCGAAGAAACTCCACGAGCAGGTCTCGCAGCTGGTCGGCTCTGGAACCGTGGAGGTAGTCTCCTCCGATCCCAGCCCCAAGACAATCCTGCTACCAACGCGCGACCCCGCGGCAGTCGGCACTGCACTATAGTCGATTGAGGAGCACCCACGCGGCCGGAGTGAGATCGAGCGGTTGCGCCGGGCGTACCTTGCCGAGATCGACCAGAATGCCGACGATCAGACTCTGAAGAGCACCGGTGGAGCGAGCAACAGGGAACTCGATATCCAACACGAGATGACTGTGCGCAGGGCCGTGGCTGAAGAGTACCAGGTGATTACCCGGCAGCGGGACAAGCTCACGCGTTGGGTCTCCGATCGTCCCAAACGAGATACGCCACGTGTGCTGCTACTGGTTGGCGACGGCTTCGATCTCGATCCCCGCGAGTTCTATCTCAACGGTTTCAAGCTGGATTCCTCCCTGGCCCAAATGCGCAACGAGCTACAGTCTTTTGATTCTTCGAAAGACACAGAGTCGCTGGCGAAGTTACTGAGCGCCAGCGGCTGGACAGCGCTGACGGTTTCCCCCGGGTATCTGGCGGCTGGTTTCGCGACGGACGCCTCTGTCAGTGGTTCCTCGAAAGTGGATTCGTTTCTCAAGGGTTCCTCGAATCAGAACGCCGAGCCGGTGACTCTCTTTTCGCATCCTCTCGATCCCATGCGCATGTATGCGGTGGCTACCGGCGGCACGGTGCTCACCGATCCCAACAAGCTTGCCGGTTTCTCGGATGAGCTTGGGAAACGAGTGCGGGTCACCTATCAGGTATCCCGTTCCACCACCGGCGAAGTGCACAGGATCCAGGTGAAATCCAATCGACCGGGGCTGCATGTGGAAGCCCCGCAGTGGAGTGGACAGGTTGCCTCTGAGGATATTTCGTCGTCGCGCGCGCGATCCTTGCTCGCCGGCGACGCCATGAAAGGTGACCTTCCGGTTCGATGCGAAGCGGTTCCGACGGAGATGGGATCGTCTTCGAAGAAAAAATCGACGACGATTCGGGCGATCGTCGACTTCTCACCTCTGGCCTCTCTACGCGACGAGTTACGTGCTACGACCGTTCGAGTCAGCGTGGGTGTCGACATTCCATCGGCACTTCCTACGGTTACGCACCAGCTTTCAAAAAACGTGGATCTCTCGGCGCAGTCCACATTCGTCTATGAAGCGCCCGTGAATTATCGCCAGGGATCGCGCACGGCATCGATCGTAGTCGAGGAGACCGCGACCGGTGCCTGGGGTGGCTGCACGGCGTCGCTGGACGGAGAGGGCGGCGCGCTGCCGGGAGTCTCTCTGGCCGCGGGTTCGTCCACCGGCGTGGAGGCCGGGCCCGTTGTCAGCGCGCGTGACAGCGCCTGGGCTACGGCCTTCGCCCGGGCGCGCACCGAAGGGAAACTCGTTTTCGTGGCGTACCCGCTCGATCCCGGGAGGACACCTCCCGACGTTCTGGAGATGCGCACAAAGACGCTTGCGGACGACGCTGTCAAACGGCGTTTGAGCATGTTCGTCTATCTCGATGATACCGGCGGCGCCTCGAGGGTGGGAGCGAACAAGCCGGTCACCTTCGCCGTCTTCGATCCCATGCAGACTCCGATCGCAACGTGGAAGGACATGGTCAATTCCGAGGGATTGGTGTCGCGCTTGGACGCCATTCTGCGAGGCGCCGGGGAATTCATGAATGCCGCGAATCTGCTCGCGGCGGGTCAGAAGGCCGAAGCGGATCTGGCCAGGGGGATTGCCTACAATCACAGTGGCCGTCCCGCCGAAGCGGGAGTGGTGCTCTCGCAGGGGCGCAGCCTGGCCGGGGAGGAACACAAAACGGCACTGGCGCAGCGCATCGACATTCAACTGGCATGGTCCTGGGCACTGCAGCATGACTCATCGAAGGCCATGGCAATTCTCGAGGATGTCAGCCGCGCGCCGGCTACGCCCGAGATCGGCGCGGCGGCATCGTTTGCCATCGGCAGTCTCCGATTTCAGGTCAAGGATATGAAGGCGGCGCGCGACGCCTTCCGCATCGCAGCCACGCTTGCTCCGGCGGATTCGGATCTTCACCGGATGGCAGTGGAAGGATATCGAAACGCCGGTGGAAGGGACGATCTGCCCGGAGCAGTGCACATCGACGGCGAAGCCATCGCCATCCTTCCTCCCTCCCGCGCCGTTCTCAGTGGCCGTACAACGTTTCGTACAATCGTCAACAACCCGGATGTGAAGCGGGTCGAATTTCTGCTTGATGGAACGACGGTCGCGGACCGGCAGGAGCCACCGTTCGAGGCTCGGATCGATCTTGGCGGTACGCCGCGCCTGCGATCGCTCGAGGTAGTTGCATACGGAGCGGACGGCGCGAGAATCGGAGCCGCCCAGCTCGACGTCAATTCACGGCCCGATAACTTCTCCGTTCATATCCTCAGTCCGCAGTCTGCGACGGCAGCAGGTGCTCTGACCTTCGAGGCCAGTGCCACACCTCCATCGGGCCATCACATCGTGCGCATGGAGGTCTACTGGAACGATTCTCTCGTTACCCGGATGACAGCTCCGCCCTTCCGCAGGAGCCTGAATCTGACGAATCTCTCCAGCGGTGGCTATCTGCGAGCCGTGGCACTGCTGGAAGACGGACGGAGCGCGGAGGACGTGCATCCGCTGAACGTTGCCGGGGTGGCTGAGAATCTCGACGTCCGGCTGGTGGAGCTGTTCCTTTCCATCGAGGGAGCGCCGGCAGCCATCACCTCGCTGACGAAAAACGATTTCGAAATCCGTGAGGACGGCGTTTCTCAGTCTGTGCAGGCCTTGGTGCCCGCCAAATCGATTCCGCTCACTCTCGGTGTAGCGATCGACTCATCCGCAAGTATGAAAGACAAGTTACCTGCCGCTCAGGATGCTGCAGCGCGCTTCATTGAGAACTCGATCTCGGAGGGTGACCAGGCCTTCCTCATCGATTTCGATTCGCGGCCGCGGCTGACGCAGAGCGCCACGGGCGATGTGCAATTGCTGACGCGGGCCATTCTGCAGTCGGAGGCGGGCGGCGGCACGGCACTGTACGACACGCTAATGTTCGGGCTGATTCAACTTCAGGGGAGCGGCGGACGGCGCGCGCTCGTGGTTCTCACCGACGGCTACGACCAGAGCAGCAGCTACGGTGTGAAATCAGTGCAGCGCATGGCGGCGCGGACGAATATTCCGATCTACATTCTGCTGCTCGGCGGCGAAGCTCCGGCAGCGCTGGGCTTCAGTGTCACCAGCAAGGTAGCGACTGTCTCCGTGGCGGATTCGGATCTCAGGGAACTGCAGATTGTGGTCAATGAAAGCGGCGGGCGGGTCTTCAGGGTCAATGGGGTTCGCGATGCAGCCGGAATTTATAGCGCGATCCGAGCGGAGCTCGAAGAGCAGCACCTGCTCACGTACCGCTCGACGAGCACGAAGCCCGGCTCGGAGTGGCGCAAGGTCGAGGTCAAGGTCCGGAGGCCCGATGTGAAGGTGCGCACGATCTCCGGGTACTACCCGGCTGATTGATGGCCCGGCCTGGCGCCGCCCTCGCTGCGCCCAGTCGGGACGGCGGATCTCCGAAGCAGGTCATTCCGAGCGTGAGCGAGGAATCTCAGAGGGGCGGGTGGTAAGCGCCCCAGG
>JBDTRY010000297.1:0-4210 GCA_039931435.1 Acidobacteriota bacterium
TGGGGTCACGGTGGGTCGCGCCTGTCCGAGGACGGCGGCTCAGTGGGATGGTCCGGGAGTGACGATGATCTGGCCAGAGAAGCACTCCTTGCAACTCATGACGCCGGGATCAATCACTGGGATACCGCGGACGCTTACGGTGATGGTCACGCAGAGAGGCTCATCGGCGAAGTTCTTGCTGACGTTCCGCGCCATTCGGTGTTCCTGGCCACGAAAGTGGGTTGGGTCCGCGGCGGCTACGATCACTTCTACCATCCACGGCAGATCGAGAAGCAGATGGCAGCGTCGTTGAGAAACCTCCGCACCGAAACTATTGACCTTTACTACCTTCACCATTGTGACTTCGGCCCGGATGACGAGTACTTTGACGACGCTATCGCCCTTCTTCGTCGCTTCCGTGACGAGGGAAAAATCCGATTCATCGGGCTCTCCGACTGGGACGCAACAAAGATCGTTCGTTTCATCGAGCGCGCCGATCCCGACGTGGTGCAGCCTTTTCGCAACGTGATCGACGACACCTATCAGTCGAGCGGACTGCGCTCTTATGTGGATGCGCGTGATCTCGGGGTGGCGTTCTTCTCCCCTCTCAAGCATGGATTGCTGCTCGGCAAGTACGACAACCCGATCAGGTTCCCCGAAGGCGATTTCCGCAGCGGAGTTCCTCAGTTCGAAGATCCCGAATTCATCCATCGGATGAAAGATGCCAGCGCGGCCCTACGAGCCCGATTCCATGCCTGGCCGGAACCCGTCCTTCACGGGGTCGTCGGGGCTCTTCTGAATGACGCTCCCACGGGCTGTGTCCTGCTGGGGCAGCGCAATCCTCGCCAGGTGCAGGCGGCCAGCGAGGTAGGAGAGGCTCTGAGCGACTCCGACGCAGCGTGGGTGCGCACCGTCTATCACCCCGGGCAATGACAGATCGCATCGACCGCAATTGCAACGTCCCTGTAACGAATGGATCGCCTCTGAGACGAATCGACGCAACTCCCGACTGACTTCCGCGTAGAGCATGGACGATGAGCCCGTCACGATTCTGATTCAGGATCAGCCTGCGACGGCGAACCGCGCAGGATCGAACGATAATAGGCATCCGATGAAACGATTCGCACCATGGCTGGCTTTTCTGGTGGGAGTAATCCTCCTTGCTGTGCTCCTGCCATTCTTCGACTCCGCACAGCCCCAGGGACTCAAGGTCACTCGAAACGACGCGCGCAGGATCGCCGACGCCGAGGCGAGGCGGATGGGAATCGAGGTGGAGAAGGCCTGGACCCTGGTTACATGGGAAGAGTCACCGTTGATCGAGAAAGAGCTTCAGAACGATCGCGCTCGCCGGCTGCGCGCCCTCGGGGATCCGGTCGTCGGTCCGCGCCTTTCGTATTACAGGGTCACCTACTTCCGCAAAGGTCTGGAAAAGTTTCCTCCCTACGGCCAGATCCTGGTAGGAAAGGAAGGCAACGTTGTGGGGGCACGGCGCACGGCGCGCGCAGAGTCTCCCGGGGCGAAGCCGTCGGTGGAGCAGATCAAGCCCATCGCAGATCAGTTTCTCGCCAGCCACGCCCTGGCCGGTTCGCCCGCTCCGACATATGAATCGGCACGCCCCACACAGTTGAACAGCCGCGTGGACACGACGCTTCGCTATCGTGTGCCTTCGAAATTCCCGTCCGGGAACGTCGTCTACTACGTCTATCTCTATTTCGTCGGCGACAAATTCGCGGGTTGGGAGCCCATCGAGGAGTACAGCGACGGCAGCCATTTCCGCTTCGGCTCAGGAGAGGCCATCGCCGGGACGTTCATTCAGTACGGTGTGCTGTTCACCCTGCTGCTGGTACTGCTGATCATTTTTCTGCGCATGTACCACGCGGGCGAGGTGGGTGTCGGGACGGCAGTTTTTCTATTCGCGGTGACACTCTTCCTGATGCTGGCCACGAACATACTATCCATGGCCGAGAACTCGTTCAATGTCGGCTTCGGCGGCGTTGATGCCAGGAGTACGGCCCTCGCCGAAGCCGGATTCGTGCTTCTGTTCTACAACATTCCGATGACCGTGCTGGTCTTCCTCGGCTGGTCCGTGGGAGAAAGCTTTGCCCGGGAACGGTGGAGCGAAAGACTGGCCTCGTTCGATGCCATTCTGCGCAGGGAGCCCCTCAACGCCACGGTGGGAGACTCGCTGCTGAAAGGTTTGCTGGCCTCCCCTGCCGTCGCCGCGGCGGCGCTGTTGCCCGGCGCCATCGGCATTATGCTCGGCTTCGCGCATTCCAACCTCGGTCCCTACAGCCAGCTCGTTCTCTCCACATCCGGCGGATTGATCACACTTCTCGCAGAGGCCGCGGTGGAGTCGCTATCGCTTTCCGTCGTGGCCATTCTTTTCATCCTGGCCTTCTTCAACAGACGGCGTATCGTCTGGGCGGGTGTGCTCGTAGCCGCGACTGTCGGTTCGATGAGCGCAATCGCCCAGCCACCCATCGGGGGAACCTTCGCCCAGATCGGTCTCAGCTTCGGGGCAACGCTCGCAGCATGCGCAGTCTTTCTGACCGTGGATCTTCTGGGAGCTACGGTGGCTGTATTCTGCGGAATCCTTCTGGTGGGCATTCTTCCCTACGTTCGCGCCACCAGCGGAGTACCGCAGTTGCATGCAATGATCGTGCTGTTCGCGCCGATGGCCGCGATCCTGGCCTACTCCATTCCGGCCATCCTCACCCGCCGGCACGTTCACTATGAGTACGACGATCTAGCTCCACACGTGCGCAGGATCATCGAGCGCGAGCGCGTGAAAGCGGAGATCGACGCCGCAAACCGCATCCAGGCTGCGCTGCTCCCGTCAAGCGACCCACAGATCCACGGCGCCACGGTTGCCTCGAGTTACCGCTCGGCGACGGAGATCGGTGGCGATTACTTCGATTTTCTGCCGCTCGATAACGGTGACATCGGTCTGGCGTTCGGAGACGTTGCCGGACACGGCCTGACCAGCGGAATCGTCATGGCCATGGCCAAATCAGCACTCCTCGTTCAGGTGGGACACGACAGCTCGCCCCGCAGGGTGATGGAAGTTCTCAACGAGACTGTCATCAAGACGGCCCCGAGGCGGATGATGATGACGTTTTTCTTCGGCCTACTCGATCCGATCTCGCACCGCTTGCGGTTCTCGTCGGCCGGGCACCTCGATCCCTACGTCTTCCGGGCGAAGCTCGGCATTCTCGAACCGCTCTCGGCCTGGGGATTTCCCCTTGGCGTTCGCCGTCGCGATCCGTTCCGCGAGCTGGACGTCACATTCGAGGCCGGAGATCGACTCATCCTTTATAGCGACGGTTTGATCGAAGCGGTCGATGACGATGGCGAGCCCTTTGGCTTCAGCCGCTTCGAAAGAGTCCTGCTCAAATCAGGCGAACTGTCAGCCGAAGAAATAAAAAAGTCGGTGCTGGACTCGGTGAAGCGATTCACCCACAATCGCCCGCCGGCCGATGACCAGACACTCGTCGTCATCAGCTTCGAAGAGGGAGCAAGCGCACCGTTCTTCGAGACCGAGACGGAAATCGCCCGCGAAGCCATGCTGCCGAATTAGGGACGTCGCGGGAATGACCAGGTGGCCGCTCAAGCAGAGCGCCGAACATCACGCCGAACATCACAATGTTCGGCCACCTCGAAAGCTTCGACCTTCGAGTGAAAGGCGCGAAACAATTCCTCGACTATGGGCAATCGCAACCCGGATACCCGTGCGGAGGCACCATTCTCGAAGAAACCGGCGGCGAAGAATGCTCCGTGGAAGTCACTTCCTCCACATCTGGTTCGGCTTCCCCTCTTCCCACGGCCGATAGCTCAGCGCAAAGGCGATCCGGCGGGATAGAGCCGGATGTCCATAGCGCCAGAACTCGATGAGCCGGCCAGGGTCCGGATCCACCTTCGAATCCTCGGCGAGCTTCATAAAGGAGTGTGCCCCTGCCTTGTTGGAATGTGTCAGCTCCAGAGCGAACATGTCCGCCTGGTGCTCAGTACGGCGGGAGTAGCCGGAGAATACTGGCGAGAGAATGAACAGAAACACGCTGACGATGAGGAACAGGAGGGGAACGGCTGCCGGATCGGATGGAGATTTGAAACCCCAACGCGGTCCGAACAGGGAGACAGCGCGATCGAGGGCAACCTTGCTGCCAAGGAGAACGAAAAAGATGACGGCCATGGTGAAGGCCAGACCCTTCCAGATGTGCTTCATTACGTAATG
>JBDTRY010000298.1:0-4196 GCA_039931435.1 Acidobacteriota bacterium
GACCGTGAACGGAGCAGACCAGGCGGAGTTCTGGGGTTCGTTCCGTGTTGGTCGCCGGCCGGCCGTCGAGCACACATGCAAATCGTCGGAAGAAGCACTCGAGGTTCGCGTCCGTCACGACGGCTTCTCGTGGATGGAAGGCAAACCCATTCACCAGCGGAGCGTGCAATGCTCGATCGATCAGTTGCAGGTGAGGGACGAGGTGACCGCTCGAGGAATCAGGCACGAAGTCTGCGCCCGGCTGCTTCTTCATCCCGATGTCGAGGTCGTGGATCACGGGCAGTCCCTGACCATGACCGTCTCCGGATCCGCGCTCACCCTGGAGACGGAGGCAACGATTCGCCTGCGCAGGGTCGAATGGTTTCCGCGATTCGGGGAGGCCAGGGAAACCACGCAGGTGGTACTGGATTACGGCAGCACGCCGGTTTCTTCCGGATTTCGTTTGCGGGTGATTCGATGAAAGAGAACCGTCGAAGCTGCGGAGGCGCAACCGGACCCGAGCCTGTCACGCAAGGGAGTAGTCAGTGAAAATTGCGCTGGTGGTGGGTGCTCGTCCCAACTACATGAAGGTCGCGCCCATTCTCCGGGAGATCGAGAAGCGTTCCCGGATGGGATCGACCGATATCGAGACTCTTCTGGTGCATACGGGACAGCACTACGACGCAGCGATGAGCGATTCCTTTTTCCGGGACCTGGGCATGCCCGAACCGGACGAGTTCCTGAACATAGGGAGCGACAACCACGCCCGCCAGACCGCCCGGGTCATGATCGCTTTCGACGAGGTCTGCGAACGCCGTCAGCCGGATGCAGTCCTGGTGGTGGGGGACGTGAACTCGACGATCGCCTGCGCCCTAGTCGCTGCCAAGCGCGGGATTCGTGTCATCCACGTGGAGGCCGGCCTGCGATCGCGGGACCGCACCATGCCCGAGGAGCTGAATCGTGTGCTGACAGATCAGATCTCCGACCTCCTCCTCGTGACCAGCGAGGATGCCATCGAAAATCTCCGAGCTGAAGGTATCGACCCATCGAAAATCGTGTTCGTGGGCAATCCCATGATCGACTCGCTGGAAGCGGTGCGAGCAGTCATCGAAGCCGGTTCCCCTCTTCCTTTTCCGTTCGGCGTTGTTACGCTGCACCGCCCTGGCAACGTCGACGATCCCGAGGAACTGAACCCGATCATGGAAGGCTTGCGGCGCGCTGCGGCGATGCTCCCCCTGATCTTCCCGGTGCATCCCCGCACGTCGGCAAGACTGAGGGAGATGGGCTTCGCCGTTGAACGCGGCGAGAGCATCGCTGATATCGAACAGAGCGGCGGGCTCTGGGCATTGCCGCCTCTGCCTTACATTGAATTTCTGCGCCTGGTGCGATGGTCGTCCGTGGTGCTCACCGATTCGGGTGGAATTCAAGAAGAAACCACTGTGCTCGGCGTGCCGTGCATCACGTTGCGCCCGAACACTGAGCGTCCGGTGACCGTGGACGTTGGAACGAACGAGCTCGTGCCACGCACCGCGGAGGCCATCGAGTCCGCAGTGCGCCGGGTCATGGCCGGGACGTGGAAAAAGGGTACTCGACCGGCACTATGGGACGGACAGGCCGCCGGCCGTATCGTCGAGGCCCTCTCCAGGCTGAAATGAGAGTGGCCGTCTACACGCACTACTTCACCCCGGAGATCGGTGCGCCCTCGGCCCGCCTTCACGAAATGGGAAGAGCATGGGTAGCCAACGGAAACAGCGTGGAGGTCATTACCTGTTTTCCGAACCATCCTGACGGGAAGCTCTATCCGGGGTACAAGACTGCGCTCTATTCCGCTGAAAACATCGACGGGATGAATGTTCACCGGCACTGGACGTACATCACACCCAACCGCGGATTCCTGAAAAAGACTCTCGGACACATTTCCTACCTTCCTTCGGCTATTCTCCTTTCCGGACCGCGCGTGAGGCCTGCCGACGCCTACATCGGTTCCTCCCCGACCTTTTTCGCGGCCATGGCCGCGGCCTTCGCCGCCGCAGTCCACCGAGCTCCATTCATCATGGAGGTGCGGGACCTCTGGCCGGCTATTTTCATCGAGCTGGGAGTCCTGAAAAACCGGAGAATGATCGCCGCACTGGAGCACCTGGAGCTCTGGCTTTACAAACGCGCCACGAGGGTGGTCACCGTCACCGACTCATTCCGCACAAACCTCATCGAGCGCGGAGTACCCGCCGAGAAAGTGGTGACCATCACCAACGGCGCCGACACGGAATTCTGGCGCGAGCAGCCGCAGTCTGTCATTCGCGGGCAGGCAGGTCTCGAAGACAAGTTCATCGTCCTCTACATCGGGGCGCACGGAATCTCCCAGGGGCTGCAAAGTGTGCTCGACGCCGCCGGGCAACTGCGCGATAAGAAGGACATCGTCTTTCTTTTCGTGGGCGAGGGAGCGGTCAAGGAACAACTGATGAAACGCGCCGCAGATGATGGCCTGGAGAACGTCCGATTCCTTCCGCCGGTGGAAAAGGAGGCGGTCCGTGATTTCTACACTGCCTGTGACGTGGCCATCGTTCCCCTGCGCAACATTCCGCTCTTCGAGACTTTTCTCCCATCGAAGATCTTCGAGATCATGTCCATGTCCCGCCCGCAGATCGGAGCCTTTGCCGGGGAGGCCGCGGCCATCCTCCGCGCTTCCGGAGCGGGAATCGTCGTCCCTCCCGAAGATGGGAAGGCCATCGCCGAGAGCATCATCCAGCTCAGGAACGATCCGGAGCTAAGGCTCCGTTTGGGTTCTGCCGGGCGGGAGTTCGTCTGCCGCGAATACTCGAGGACAGCCCTCGCCGGCAGGTACGAAGAGGTGATGGCCGACGCCATCCGGAGCTACTCCCGAACATGAAGGTTGCCGTTACGGGATCGACTGGCTTCACAGGGAAGCATCTCGTCCGCGAGCTGGCGCGGCGCGGTCACAGTGTCTCGGCACTCCTACGGCCGTCGTCCGACATTTCATCGGTGAAGGCGCTCCTCTCATCCTCCCATGTCTGCGATCTGACTGATCCCGCTTCCATGACTGCGGCACTGGACGGTGTCGATGCTCTGATCAACGTCGTCACGCTGGGAACCGGACTGGGTCCGCCGATCGTCAGGGCCGCCGAAGCAGCGGGAATACCGCGCGTCATCTTCACCAGTACGACCGGCATCTACACCACTCTCAATCCTGCCAGCAAGGGCGTAAGACTAGCCGCCGAGAGAATCATTGACGAGAGCGCGCTGGCATACAGCATTCTCCGGCCAACGATGATCTACGGGACGCCCGGCGATCGAAACATGTGGAGATTGATCACGTGGATCAATCGTACCTCGGTCGTCCCCCTGATCGGCGACGGCCAGCATAAACAACAGCCCGTACACGTCGAAGACCTGGCCTGGGCCCTGTGCCAGGCGGCCGAATCGCCATCAACGGCGCGAAGGGCCTACAACATCTCCGGCGGCTCCATACTCACATTCAGGGACGTGATCGACACCATCGCCGACGGCCTTCAGCGACGCATCTGGAAACTTCGCCTGCCGCTGGGCCCCATTCACGGGGTAGTTCGCACTCTGGAGCGAATGGGAATCCGCTCTCCTGTGAAGTCGGAACAACTGCTTCGTCTGAACGAAGACAAGGTCTTCCCGCATCTCGAAGCGAGCCGGGACTTCGAATACAAGCCGAGGTCGTTTACTGAAGGCATCCGCTCGGAAATTGGATTTCTGACGAATCGGGACTGAGTTCATGCCTTTCCTTCTTCCCATCTGCATCGTGGCTTTCGCCTTCGCCCTTCTGCTAACGATGAGCATCCGGCTGCTGGCGCCATCCCTGGGCCTTCTCGACGTACCCAATGAACGGAGTTCACACACCACCCCCACGCCGCGCGGTGGAGGGGCGTCATTCGTTCTGCTGGTCACCGCCGCCGCCGGTTTTCTGGGCATGAGGATTCCATCCTGGCAGTTCGCGATGTACGCCATCTGCGCAGCGTGTGTGGCCTCTGTCAGCTATATCGACGACCTTCGATCCGTGTCGGCCTCGATCCGCTTCGGAGTTCAGACTGCAGCGGCCATCGCCTTCATGTCCGCCGCATCGGCGATGGTCTTCCACGATTTCGTTCCTGGGATCCTGCTGTCGGCGGCTCTCGTCTTCTGGATCGTCTCGCTGACCAACATGTTCAACTTCATGGACGGAATCGACGGGA
>JBDTRY010000299.1:0-4143 GCA_039931435.1 Acidobacteriota bacterium
GAGTATGTGGATGAGAGGCTGAATGATCCCCGCTCACCCTGGGAGGATCTGGTCGCTCAGCTCTACCTCGGGAGCGAGTCCTGGATCGCGAAGATGCGTGCGGTAATCGAGGAGAAGCCCCGCAGTGACGATCATCCGCGGTCGCAGCGGGAAGCAGGACTCCCCACGATGCCGGCCATCGTTACGACCGTGGCCAGAACCTTCGGCGTCGACGTGGACACGATCCGTCACGGACACGGAGGACCAGAGCGGATGCTGGTGGCATGGCTGGGCTGTTACGAGGGGATGCACCGGCTGCGCGCGATTGCCGCCGCCTTGCGCTTGCGCAGCAGCGGACGGGCCTCGGATCTGATCCGCATTTGCGATGCCGAGCTCGATCGCGAGCCGCTCCTGCGCATCGCCGCTGATCGCTGCTGCGATCTATTGCGCGGCTCGCCCCCTCCCGGGATGCATCCCATCGTCCCAGGCGTTACAACCAGAATTCCTTCAGCAGCGTTCTAGCAATTTTTCAGTCGTCGCGTGCTCGAGGTCAGTCTCCGATGCTCCGATCCGGGCGCAGGGGCCCTTGAGCCTTATCTCCCTGCCAATCGGCAGAACCAATCGCGATTTCTCGAAGCCGAAATGCATCTCAGAGTGCCTTGACAGCCCGGATTGATGAGACGAAGAGTTCATTCCCGCGAGAGCCAAGGCTCTGACCCTAATTCTCCGCTCTAATTCTCCGCTCGCGAGGAGATGGAAGTGCTCTTCACTCTGCTGGCTGAGCGTTACGAGCGGCGTAGTGTCCTCATCACGAGCAACCTGGTGTTCAGCAAGTGGGATCAGATCTTCAAAGACACCATGACCACCGCCGCGGCCATCGACCGCGTCGTGCATCACTCGATCATCCTCGAGCTGTCGGTCGAGAGCTACCGGGCCAGGACGGCCAAAGAGCGGGTAGGAGGACGCGCTCCGGCCAAGGCGGGATGATGGTCGCAGAACTTCGCGAGCACCGGGCTATGGAAGCTGACGTCCTATGGAAAACGCATAAAACCGCGTTTCCCACAGCTCCCACAGCCCCTGCTGCCAGAAAGAAAGACAGAAGATGGGGGGACGACCAAGAGCCGCTGCGGTAACATTCTCGCGTGAGGCAACACGGAACGCAGTTCTAATTGACGCTGGACAGCTGTGACCCCTGTTCTCATTTCAGACCGTTATTCTCATTCATTAGGGGGTCACTTTCTCAGGGCCGCTGACATTCGAAGACCGGCGCAGCTGTCTAGCGAATGCACGAAGAACTCTAGCGCCATCGTCTCCGCAGTACTCACAGGATCGTTCCGGGGGAAATTCTGTCGGCAGGCCCGTGGCGCGCTGCCGAATCTCTTCAAGTTCTGGATCTGCCAAAGGAACACTTATGAAATGATCCCACTCCCACGACTTTACATCGTCGGCGAGGAATCGTTCAATCAAGTCCGCAACTTTGATTCGGTCCATCAGCGGAGCGACCCTTCAGGGTCAGAGCCTCGGTTCTCCATCATTCTCGCTCAGGTCCTCACCCGGTCCACTCCGTGCGCGGTGGAGCTCGGATCAACTCCAGATACCCGAAACCCGCTGAAGGAGCGCACCTGCGCGGGATCCCTACTTCATTCGTACACGAAGAGTGAGCCATTGTTCCCGGCCGCGGTCACTGTTTATTTTTCGTGGACTCGCAGTTGCAAATCGGTACGATCCAGGACTGCGCCGATAGCTGCGCGCCCGTAAGCTTCATCGTAATCGCTGGCGTTCCAGATCGCGAAAAAACGAATTCAAACACATCGTTTTCGTCCAGACGGACGGCGCCCGGAATCTTGACGATCCCTCCGACCCGTACAGCGCTTTGTGTAATTACTGTTCCATCAATTACTCGAATTTTATATAGATGATGTGAGCAGTTCACAACAAAGACATCTTTTTTTAGCGTACACAATGTGAAACAGACAGCCAAAAGAAGGATGGTCAATCTCCACGGCTTTCGAAGCGCATTGCTCAACGATGTGCCCTCAAGTTCTTGAGAGATAGTGCGGTATCCTGCGTACAGGTCTCCCATCGCTATCCAATGGAACCGGGAAAATCGCGTCAGAGCTACTTCTGTCCACTTTTCTGCGAGAGCCGGAGGTCTGACCCCTATTCTTTCTCGATGTCCTCCAACTCCTCAAACTATTGATGACCCGTGCGGCCTTGGGATGGCTCGTGTTCGGTGTCGCATAATTCATGTGAAGAAAACGCGAGCCCACATTTAGAACACTCGTCAGGCGGCGTGACACGAAAAAAGTGAATGCGAGTACGGCCCGATTTCTCATACGTAGACAGGACTGTTTGTCCGCAACGCGGACACGATAATTTCGCCAGGATTCGGCCCATCCCAAAAACATACAAGACAAGAACGATGACCATCGCCGTTGACTGGGTTGCAATGACGGTTGCGCCTCCGGCGACGATTCCGATCAACTCTGTCCAAAGGAGAATCCAAAAGCGTCTGCGTAAAGTCATTGGCCGCTTATCCATCTGGAAAAATCCCCGAGCGTGATCACCTTGGTCGACCCCACTGATACATGACCACTACCCCACGGTAGATATCGGCTTGAAGACTTTGGGGGACTTAGCGATATCCCGACGGTCGTGTACTTTCCATTTCCGCCTCCGAGATATATGCCCAATGGGCCAACCCCACCTGCCATGCCAGCGGTCAACCCTTCTACGTTCGAAAGCGGGCCTGTTGTCCACGCTACTTGTGCTGACATGCCTGCGTCTAAGCCGGCTGCGAGCGCCGACAGAGTTCCATAAACTCCGAAGTTGTCGATGCCCGAACCGGTGTGGTAGACCTCGCCAACCGAGGCATCAACTCCCCACCACGGAAGGACCAGATATCCTGAGGCGCCGACAGTCAGAGAGCCCTCCGTGACTTGCCGAAGAGTGAGATAGGCTCGGCTACTGCGTGCAGCCTCAAATTCAGCGCGCGCTCGAGCAAGCCACTCTTGAAATCCGGCCGGCTCCGGCACATCAATGTTGCACGGGTCTCCCGTGCTACCGCACTGGATGGGATTCTCCGGGGTCGGTATTCGGTCCTTCAAGCCGCGAGGATCTACGTAGACAATTGGGTCATCCAAGACATACGTATACCGGTTCCAACTCTGCGGACTCCCCGGATCTCCTTCGATCGGATCGGGGCTGAGAAACCGTCCGTTGAGCGGCGCGTAGTAGCGCGCGTGCATGTAGTCGAACGAGTCGCCGCTCGTGACGTTCCCGCTGAGCATGTCCCGCTCGTGTCCGGTGAACTTGCGCACCTCGGCATCCTGACTCACTCCGCTGGCCTCCTCGCCGAAGGCGTAGTAGTCGTGCCGCGAGAGCTTGAACCCGCCCCCGTCCGTGATCATGCGCGGGGTGCCCAGGTGATCGAGGTGGAAGTGCCGCCTGCCCTGCGCCGACTCGGTGGCCAGGATCCCGCCCGGCCCGTAGACGTAGTCCTCGCTCCAGCTCCACGAGTCCCGTCCTATCGCCCCGCCGCTACTGGTGAACACCCGCAGCACCTGCCCGTCCAGATCCCGGACCGACCAGGTCCAGCGGTCCAGCGTCGAGGTTCCGTACGTCGAGATCTCTTCCATGCCGATGCGCTCGTCGTCCGCCGTGTACACATAGCGGAACAGGCTCGTGCCGTTGCTCGTCCTGCTCAGCATGCCCCCGGCATCCCAGCTGTAGCCGTACACGCCGTACGCGGTCAGGTTCCCGGCCACATCATACGTCGCAGGAGAGCTGATGTGGTTCGTCGCCGCATCGACGCTCAGCGGGCTCGTCACCGTTCCCTTCGTGATGGAGGTCAGGTTCCCGTAGGTGTCGTATGTGAAGGTCTGGGTCTTGGTCCCACCGAGGGCTGTGCCGCTGACAAGCCTTCCGACCTTGTCGTAACGATAGGTGTCCCCTCCGATGGCCGTGATCGCGCCCGCCGGATCGTAGGTGTAGTTGCCGAACGTCAGCGAGCCGTTTCCGTTCGATGCGATCATCCCTTCCGGAATGGCCGGTGGCGGCGGGAGGACAGGCGGTGGAGGAAGCGCCGGCGGCAGTGCCTCGGCAGCGATTGTCCGGGCATCGGACTGAGTCTCGGGAGCCTGCTGGGCCAGCAGAGTGGTTCCC
>JBDTRY010000300.1:0-4143 GCA_039931435.1 Acidobacteriota bacterium
AACGGGAAGTGTGAGAACGGCCATCCCGTCGAGCGCACCACCGAACAGAATTTCTTCTTCCGGCTATCAAGGTTCCAGCACCCACTGTTGCAGTTTTATCGCGAGCACCCGGAGTTTATCCAGCCGGAGACGCGGTACAACGAGGTCGTCTCCTTCGTCGAATCAGGATTACGGGATCTGTCGGTGTCCCGGACCGCCATCACCTGGGGCATTCCCTTCCCCGGGCATCCTGATCACGTGGTCTATGTCTGGTTGGACGCCCTGACCAATTACATCTCCGCTCTGGACTTCGGAGCAAACGACCTCGCAAAGTTCAATCGATACTGGCCGGCGGACGTCCATCTCATCGGCAAGGACATCCTGCGTTTTCACGCCGTCTACTGGCCGGCGTTCCTGATGGCCGCGGGCATCGAACTGCCGAAGAAAATTCTGGCGCACGGCTGGTGGCTTCGCGATCAGCAGAAGATCTCGAAATCGACAGGCAACGTTGTCCGCCCGGACTACATCATCGACGAGTTCGGGCCCGATCCCCTGCGCTACTTTCTCCTTCGGGAGATGGTCTTCGGCCAGGATCAGAATTACTCGGATGAGTCGTTTCTGAACCGCTACAACGCTGATCTGGCCAACGATCTGGGGAACACACTCTCCCGCGCGCTGAAGATGAGCGCCACGTATTTCGACGGCAGTACTCCACCGATCTCCTGTGACGACAACGACCTCATGCGAGCGGCGTCGGCCATCGTCCCCGAGTACCTCAAATCGATGGATGAATTTGCGTTCACCCGGGCTCTGGACGCCGTCTGGAAGCTGATCATCGCCATCAACGGATACATCGTAGCCAAAGAGCCGTGGAAGCACCACAAGGAGCATGGGGCTGATCCGGTACTGGCTCGGGTGATCTGGAACACTCTCGAATCGCTGCGCATCGTCTGGACGATGATGACACCCTTCATGCCTCAGGTTTCGGCCGAGGCTCTGCGGCGGCTCGGCGCTCCGAAGGAGTCCCCCACCCGCGAGGACCTGGCGTGGGGAGGTCTTCCCGCCGGGGTTCCTGTGGAAGCGGGCGATCCCATTTTTCCGCGAATCGATATCGCAACCTGGCTCTCATCGAGAGCATCACAAGGAGATACGCCCATGGATGAACGACCGGACCCTGACTCGAGCGCGAAGGAAGCGGCGCCCGAGCATGCCGGACCGCCCGCCGAAACGACGCAGGCCATGCCTCCTGATGCCACAAAGGTGTCGATCGATCAGTTTTTCGAGATCGATCTGCGCGTCGCCGAGATCCTCAGCGCCGAGCGCATCGAGAAATCGAAAAAGCTCATCAAACTTCGGGTCTCGACAGGAGATGGGGAACGCACGCTCGTGGCCGGCATCGCCACAAAGTACAGCCCCGAAGAACTCCTGGGCCGGAAGGTCGTGATCGTGGCCAACCTGCAGCCAGCCACCCTCATGGGTGTGGAGTCGAACGGGATGGTGCTGGCGGCCTCGATCGACGGAGAGCCGAGTCTGCTCATAGTGGATTCGAGCGTGCCGCCGGGGACGAAGGTGAAGTAGCGAGCGCCTGATTGTCTGGAGGGCCTGCCACACCCGCCTTCCTCCCTCTTGCCACCCACCCCTCTGGGATCCCTCGCTCCGCTCGGGATGACCTGCATGCGAAGCATCGCCTTGTAGGAAAGTCACGTGAGGATAGAGTTTTCTTCGCTTGGTTCAGTGCCCGCGCTGTTGATCCGCTCGAGATGACGGGCTTGCAAAGCATCGCCTGTTGAAAGTGAGCGGCCCGTTACATCCCCATCGGGTGCCAGACAGTCTTCATTTCCAGGAAGTCCGCGATGGCGTAGATGGACTGCGAATGCCGGGGGTCGGTCCAGCCGTAGGTTTCGGCGTCGAATGCTACCGACCGCTTCACATTCTCCGCTGCTGACGTTTCCAGTTGTCTGCGCAGATCGCCGTCTGTTCCGCTGACGTCGATGGCGTTGACGTCCATGTGCCCGGCCAGCCAGGGAGCGAGCTCGGTTCTGATCCCGGAGATGAGGTTCACAACGCCGGGAGGAACGTCGGAGGTCTGAAACACCTCGCCGAGGGTGATGGCCGGAAGTGGATTCGTGCCGGACGTGATGGCGACGACTGTGTTGCCGGACACGATGGCCGGGGCGATGCGGCTGATGATCCCGAGAAGTGCTGGCTCGTCGGGAGCGACGATGCCTACGACGCCGGTGGGCTCCGGGACGGTGAAGTTATAGTACGGGCCGGCCACGGGATTTACCGACCCGAGGATCTGGGAGTACTTGTCCGACCAGCCTGCGTAATAGACGAAGCGGTCGATGGTCTGTTCGACTTCCCGCCGGGCCTGCGGCCTGGGAACGCCCCACTGCTGCAGTTCCTGCTCCAGTTCGGAAGCCCGCGCTTCGCAGACTTCGGCGATGCGATAGAGAATCTGGCCGCGGTTCGCTGCCGTCTTGCCGCTCCAGGAGCCAAACGCCTTGCGGGCGGCGACAACCGCGTTGCGAACGTCTTTCCGGGAGCCGCGGCAGGCGTTGGCCAGTACCCGGGTACCTTTGCTGGAGAGGACCTCGTAGAAGCGGCCCGACTCGGTGCGGGGGAACTCGCCGTTGATGTAGAGCTTGTAGGTCTTGCGCACAGTCAACCGGTTCGCCGTTCGTTTTTCAGCCATCAGGTCACCTCGTCAACGTCCGGCCATTCTTCAACGTGTCTCCCCTAATCCAGTCGAACGTACGGACGCAGTCCGTGCACGCCGCCTTCGCGGCCGAAGCCCGATTCCTTGTAGCCGCCGAAGGGAGAGGAGGGATCGAATTTGTTGAACGTGTTCGCCCAGATGACACCGGCCCTTAGCTTCTGGGCCATTTTCAGGATGCGTGACCCCTTCTCCGTCCAGACGCCCGCTGAGAGTCCGTATGGCGTGTTGTTTGCCCTCTCGATTGCCTCTTCCGGGGTTCGGAACGTGAGCACGGAGAGTACCGGGCCGAAAATCTCTTCCTGGGCGATACGGCTGGACTGAGCCACGCCGGTGAAAAACGTGGGAGGAAACCAGAAGCCACGCGCCGGAAGATCGCAGGAGGGCTGATACATCTCCGCCCCTTCATCCGTTCCACTGGTCACCAGTTCCTGAATGCGCTCGAGCTGGGCTCGCGAGTTGATGGCTCCGATATCCGTGTTCTTGTCCAGAGGATTGCCCAGGCGAAGCGTCCCCACCCGATCGCGAAGTTTGCGGATGACAGGCTCGAGAATCGACTCCTGAACGAAAAGGCGCGATCCGGCGCAGCACACATGTCCCTGGTTGAAGTAGATGCCGTTGACGATTCCCTCGACGGCCTGGTCGATGGGGGCGTCTTCGAAGATGATGTTCGGCGCCTTTCCACCCAGCTCCAGCGTCAGTTTCTTCTTCGTGCCGGCGACGGAGCGCTGGATGCGTTTACCCACTTCCGTCGAGCCGGTGAAAGCCAGCTTGTCCACATCGGGATGCTCCACCAGGGCAATGCCTGAGGCCGGGCCGCCGGGGATGATGTTCACCACGCCTGGCGGAAGATCGGCCTGCTGGATGATGCGCGCCAGCATCATCGCCGTCAGTGGCGTCGTTTCGGCAGGCTTGAGCACCACCGTGTTCCCCGCGGCCAGTGCCGGGGCGATCTTCCATGCCGCCATGAGCAGCGGAAAGTTCCAGGGGATGATTTGTCCAGCTACGCCCACGGGATACACGTTGCGGTTGGGGAAGGCGTACTCGAGTTTGTCGGCCCAGCCCGCGTAGTAGAAAAAGTGCGCAGCGGCCAGGGGGATGTCGATATCGCGCGATTCCTTGATGGGCTTGCCGCCATTCATAGTCTCGAGCACGGCCAGGGCGCGGGACTGTTCCTGAATCAATCTGGCGATGCGAAAGATGTACTTGGCCCGCTCCGCAGGGCGGAGCTTGCTCCAGCGCCTGGTGTAGGCGGTGCGCGCCGCGACGACTGCGCGGTCGACGTCGTGTTCGTCCGCTTCAGCGACCTCCGCCAGCGTCTCTTCAGTGGCCGGATTGATCGTCTCGAAATATTTCCTGGAATGCGGCTTGACGAACTCACCACCGATGAAGAGATCGTAGCGTTTCTCGATCTTCACATGGTCGACTGATTCCAGCGCAGGAGCGTA
>JBDTRY010000301.1:0-4133 GCA_039931435.1 Acidobacteriota bacterium
GTGGCTGAAGAGCCGAAAGGGCCGCACGCTCTCTAAGGATGACATCGCCCACTACCAGAAGATCGTCGTGGCCCTCACCGAGACCATCCGCCTGATGAAGGAGATCGACGGGGTCATCGAGTCTCACGGCGGCTGGCCCGGCGCGTTCCAGACAGGCGAACGAAAGGCCGCCACCGCCAAAATGATCTCGTTCCGCCCGCGCACCGTCGATCCGAAGCCCGAGGAGCGTTACGTCACGTGCGTGCCACTCGTCCCGCTCAAGGCAGCCGCCGGCGCCTTCGGCGATCCGCAATACATCGAGGACGGTGGCCTCGAGTTTGTCGAGGTCGGCGCGCGCAACCGCCTGCGCCCCGGTATGTTCGTTACGCAGGTCGTCGGCAAGTCCATGGAGCCGGCCATACCCGACGGCGCCTGGTGCCTCTTCCGCGCCCCAGTTGAGGGCACGCGGCAGGGCAAGACCGTCCTCGTCCAGCTCCGCGACGCCGCCGACCCGGAGACCGGCGAGCGGTACACCGTCAAGCGCTACGAGAGCGAGAAGGCGGCGAAAGCTGACTCCTGGCGCCACGAGCGCATCACACTCAATCCGGTCAACCCGGATTTCCAGCCAATCGTGCTGACGGGCAGGGACGAAGGCGAGCTTCAAGTGATCGCGGAACTCGTGGAGGTGCTCGGCGGGAAATCGTGAGTTGCATCGGAGTTTTGGGGCGTCGATGAACTATCCGCTGCGACGCGGCGCGCGCACCTGGGCCACCGTCACGTAGCAGAGTACCCGCCGCACACCACGCCCACTTCGTATACGCTGAGACCCCTGAACTTGATACCTCAGCGCGGGAGGACGTGAAAATGGCGCGCCTACAGTTGTCACATGTCGCACAGATCAACAGCGCGAATCTTGATTTCGGACATCTCACTGTTCTCGTAGGGCCCCAGGCAACCGGTAAGAGCATAACGCTCCAGTTTTTGAAGTTCCTGGTGGACACCGGATTTGTGCAAGACGAACTAGAGCGCCACGGCCTGGATTGGGGCCGAGCGCTTTCACCTCTCTTGGATGTCTTTTTCGGCGAGGGGATGAGCTCGATCTGGCGAGATGAGAGCACCGTTGCTATCAACGGCCGCTCGATCGATATGGTACAGCTCGCCGCCAGGAAACGGAAGTCTCGGCCTGAGAAACTATTCTTTATTCCCGCCCAACGGGTTATTGCGCTTCGCGACGGTTGGCCTAGACCATTTACGGATTATGGGTCGGGAGACCCCTTCGTCGTTCGCGATTTCAGCGAGAGTCTCCGCGTTCTCGTTGAGCACGAGTTTCGTACCGAGAGTCTTTTTCCTCAGAAGAAGCGGCTAAAAAAAGAATTCCGAGCGTTACTCCAGAGGGACGTCTTTGCCGATCTGAGCCTCCGGGTCGACAAGTTCCATTCTCAAAAGCGCCTCGTACTGGGCTGGGAGCCGGGATCATCCCATGCCGCACACACTCTGCCATATATGGTCTGGTCCGCGGGGCAGCGAGAGTTTGTGCCCCTGCTCCTCGGCTTCTATTGGCTCATGCCACCGACGAAAGTGCAACGCCGCGGCCAGATCGAATGGGTTGTGATCGAAGAGTTAGAGATGGGACTTCATCCACGAGCGATATCTGTCGTCATGATGATGGTATTCGAGCTTATGAGCCGCGGGTACCGCGTTTGCCTGTCTACGCACTCGCCTCAGGTTCTTGAATATGTATGGGCGGTCAAAAACCTACGGGATATGGGCGCGGCACCTGGCTCTCTGCTGCGCGCTTTTGATGCGCCTAAGACTCAAGGGTTGCTCAAAGTCGAAAGAGCAGTAATGAACAAAGACGTTAGAGTATATTACTTTGACCCCTCTCGGCATACCACCACAGATATATCCAGCCTCGATACCGACGTGGGCTCCCAATCGTGGGGCGGTCTTACTGAATTTAGTAGCCGCGTCAATGAAGCGGTCGCAGAGGCGGCGGCCGTGAAGGGCGAGCCTGGCCATAGATGACCTTCAAGTCTGCGGTTCGCTCTCTTCCAGTACTCGAGGGCTGCTTTCATGTCGGGCTTCAGGCTCTGCGATCCTCTGACCGCTCAAGGGTCACTGCTATGAGGCCGAGACGCCTTCGTGGAAGCATTGATATTGACAACTGCTTGCGGACGTATTATGCCAACGATCCCCGTTGGGACTATGGCATCGCCACACGACAGTCGTCAACCGATAGAGTGTATTGGCTCGAGGTGCATCCGGCGAATGACGGGGAGGTGGAGGCGGTCGCGAAGAAGCTCCGTTGGCTGAAGAAGTGGCTGGCGCGTGAAGGAAATGCCGTCGACCTCACTCCTCGCGCATTTATATGGGTGGCGAGCGGCAGGACGGCGCTGACGCAGAATTCACCTAAACTTAAGCAATTGGCACGCCTGGGGCTCGTATTCAAGGGAGGTCATTTTAAGATCCCGTGACAGGGGCGGCCGCAGGTGTCAGGCGTGCGACTTCCGGACCGGCTCGCAGAGTATTTCGGGGTCGGGGAGGGGACGGTTGAACGCTGATTCATTGCGTTCGGGAGCTGAGCTGATTCATTGCGTTCGCGAGGTGCGCTCCACGGACCCGCCGAGTTGGCCGATTGACGTGTTCCCTGGAGATGGAGGCAACTCTGAAACGCTGCGCAGGATTTCAGCATTGACCCTCTACTTCTCGTGAAGATCTTCGTTGCTGTCACGGACAGCGACTGGTTTCTGTTGCTGCGGAGCCAACCTGAGCTCGACGAAGTTAACTTCTGGCAGCCCGGTGGGAATCGGGAATTTAAGGCACTTAAGCCTGGCGATCCCTTTTTGTTCAAACTTCACAGCCCCGAGAACTTGATTGTGGGCGGTGGGTTCTTTGCTCATTCCTCGCTGCTGCCCTGCAGCCTTGCTTGGGAGGCCTTCGGTTCGAAGAACGGAACGCCGTCGCTCGAGGAAATGCGTCAGCGGGTCGAAAAATACCGCCGCGCGACGCCTGACCACAAAGTCGACTACACGGTTGGCTGCCTCATTCTTCAAAGCCCCTTCTTTTTCGACGAATCGGAGTGGATCCCGGTCCCGGCAGACTTCAGCCTAAACATCGTCCAAGGGAAGACTTACGATGCCGAAGAGCCGGCCGGCCGGGCACTCTGGGAGGCGGTGCGACTGCGCATGGAGGCGACCCAGGTCGGCGAGTTGGCAGAATCGCAAGCCGCGATGTTTGGTGAGCCGATCCTCATTCGACCCCGGCTCGGTCAGGGAGCATTCCGAGTTCTCATCACCGATACCTATCAACGGCGATGCGCCATCACACAGGAGAAGGCGCTCCCTGTCTTGGAGGCGGCGCACATCAGAGGCGTTGCGCATGGTGGAACGCATCGAATCGACAACGGCCTCCTCCTGCGGTCAGACATCCATCGCCTCTTCGACAGCGGCTACGTGACGGTAAGCGCGGATCACCGCTTCCACGTCAGCCGCAGGCTCAAGGACGACTTCGAGAACGGCGAGCCCTACTACCCACTCAACGGCTACCCGATCTGGCTGCCGTCGGATACGACATCCCGTCCCCGGCGCGAGTTCCTCGAATGGCACGCTGACACGGTGTTCAAGGGATAGCGAGCCGACGGCCGAACTGGAAGGAGCAGAGGTGACACCATGCCAATTCACCACGCCATTTGGAGGGTCGGCGAAAAACCCGTTCTACTACCGGCCGGCCGACTTTCCAGCGAAAGCGGGCTTGAAGAGATGATCGTTCGCGACTCGAGTATCCTTTCGAGCGAGTGGATGCTGATCGGCCGGCAAGAGCCGACGAGCCACGGCGGTCGCATCGATCTCCTTGCGATCGCTCCCGACGGTTCGCTAGTTCTGATTGAACTTAAGCGAGATCGGACGCCGCGCGAAATTATTGCGCAAGCGCTGGACTACGCCTCGTGGGTCGACAAGCTAACCTCGGAGAGGATAACGCAGATCTACGAGCGCTTCTCCAATGGGGGCAATCTGACCGAGGCGTTTCATGAAAGGTTCGGTACCGATCTGGTTGAGGACGCGCTCAACGAGTCACACCAGATTGTAATCGTTGCGGCGGAGCTCGATGACGCCACCGAACGAATTCTCGAGTACCTCAACGAACGCGACATTGCA
>JBDTRY010000302.1:0-4109 GCA_039931435.1 Acidobacteriota bacterium
CACGACTCCGCGCCGGTTTATCCGGACGCTCAGATCCTTCGCTCGACGCTCAGGACCACAGCCGGCCATAGAGTTTCTTCACCCTGGTTCAGCGCCAGCGCTGTGCCCTCGCTTGCAAGAAACTCACATGGGGCGCTTGTCATCCTGAGGGAGCGCAGCGAGCGAAGGATCTCTTCAACGAGGAATGGGCTGGCAACCGGGGAGGTGGAAGAGATCCTTCGCTCGACGCTCAGGATGACAGCCGGCCGTAGTGTTTCTTCCCGCTGGTTCAGCGCCCGCGCTGTGCCCTCGCTTCGCTTCGGGATGGCATCTCTTAAATGTTGGCGGCAATTCAAACTAACCCTGACGCCGCATCGTTTCTGGTGATCCCGGCAATGGCTCGATAAGATGCACGGCCCGTGAGCGAGATCGACACCTCCCATCTTCCTCCGAGGGGTTACCTCGCTCTCTTGCGCGAGAACCGGGACTTCCGCTCACTCTACATCGCCTCCCTGATCAGCCTCGGGGGAGACTGGTTCCTGACGGTTGCCCTCCTGGACCTCGTTCTGGAATTGTCCGGCTCCGCCGCTCTGGCTTCGCTGCTGATCGTTTTTCAAACGCTCCCGATTTTCTTCGCAACACCGTTCGCCGGACACGTCGTCGATCGCATGGACCGGCGAAAGCTGATGATCACCGTGGATCTGGTTCGCTGCGGCGCGGCGCTGCTTCCGCTTGCGGCCGTAAGACCTTCACTTCTGGTCTTCGCCTATCTTGGTGTGACGATCATCTCCCTCGGGGCGGCGTGGTTCAACCCGGCATCGCAGGCTGCGCTTCCGAATCTCGTCGAACCTCACGATCTGGGCCGTGCCAATGTACTCATCGGCTCTGCCTGGGGCACGATGCTGGCCATCGGTGCTGGCATCGGTGGGATCGTCACGGCGCAATTGGGCCGGAACACATCGTTCGTTATCGACGCCTTCACTTTTCTCGTTTCAGCGCTCATCCTTCTGCGCATCCGCCGGAACTTCTCGGAGGCAGAGAGCCATACAGGCGAGCGCCCACCTCTCATCGATTCTGCTCTGGAGACGGTGCGCTACGCCCGCAGGAATCCCCGTGTCCTGGCGCTCCTACTCTCGAAAGGGGGATACGGAGTCGGAGCCGGAGTCGTGGCCATGGTCAGCGTCTTCGGCAGGGAGGTCTTTCACCGCGGGGCGTTTGGAATCGGGATGCTTTACGCCGCCAGAGGCGCCGGGGCTCTCGCGGGACCGTTCATCGTGCGCGCCCTGTTCAGGAAAGACGACGAGCAATACCGCTCCATCTCCGCGGCTATCGTTCTCTTCGGGATCTCCTATATCGGACTGGCCCTTTCGCCGGGGCTCGGTTTCGGCGTTCTGGCCGTGCTCGTTGCCCACCTCGGCGGGGGAGCACAATGGCTTGTCTCCAGCTACGGGTTGCAGCGTGAGGTCCCGGACTACATCCGCGGACGGGTCTTTGCTGCTGATCAGGGCTTCGTAACTCTTACAATTTCCGTCTCCAGCCTCGCCACCGGATTGATGGCCGACGCCATCGGCCCCTCGCTGGCCACAGCCATTGCGGCCTCCTTCTGCATCGCCTGGGGAGTGGTCTGGGGAGTCAGAACGCGACACCTTTGGCGAAGCGAATGACCATCTGCTACAGTCGCCGCCAGTGATCCTGCGAGCCTACAAAGGAACGTCTCCCCGCATCGGAGAGCGCGTCTTCGTCGCGGAAAATGCCGTACTGATCGGTGACGTGGAACTGGGTGACGATTCATCGATCTGGTACGGAACCGTACTTCGCGCGGACGTTTTTCCTATTCGCATCGGCGCCAGGACGAACATTCAGGATCAATGCAGTCTGCATGTCACGAACGGCAAATGGCCCATCGTCATCGAGGAAGAGGTAACTCTCGGTCACGGAGTGATCGCCCACGGGTGCACGATCCGCAAGGGTTGTCTGATCGGCATGGGGGCGATCATTCTGGATGGTGCCGACATCGGCAGTGAGACAATCGTCGCTGCTGGCACCGTCGTTCGGGAAGGGATGCATATTCCGCAGCGCAGCCTCGTGCTCGGAACCCCTGGAAGGATCAAGCGGTCGCTAACGGACGACGATCTCCCATATCTGCACAAATTTCACATGAATTATCTTGGCTACAAGGACGAGTACCTGGCCGAGGAGAGGAAGCGCAGTCATGAATCCCAATGAGGCTTCATCGAAAAGGGCTGCTGGATCACTGCGCGTGGAGGATAGCGGCGCCGAGGTGGTGATCGCCGGCTGGGTGCAGAAACAGCGTGATTTCGGAGATTTGATTTTTCTCGATGTCAGAGACCGCTCGGGGATCTGTCAGGTAGTCGTGGATCACCGGCGCGTCTCCACTCCGGAAGTGGTCAGTGTAGCCAAGGAGCTGCGTTCGGAGTTCGTCGTACGAATCGCCGGCACAGTGGTCGAGCGCGACGAAGAGCGCAAGAATCCGAAACTTTCCACGGGAGATGTGGAGATCCTCGCCGAACGAATCGAGTTACTGAGCCGGTCCGACACCCCTCCGTTTACCATCGAAGACGAGACGACCGCTTCTGAGGAGCTGCGTCTCAAATACCGCTATCTCGATCTGCGCCGGCCTGAATTGACCCGCAACCTCGTTCTGCGGGATCGCGTCTGTTACACCGTCCGCGATTACATGCACAAGCATGGGTTTCTGGAGATTGAGACCCCGATATTGACGAAATCCACGCCCGAGGGGGCCCGTGATTATCTCGTGCCCAGTCGCGTCAGCAAGGGAGAGTTCTACGCGCTGCCTCAGTCGCCGCAACTCTTCAAACAGATCCTGATGGTCTCGGGGTTAGAGCGCTATTACCAGATCGCCAGATGTTTCCGCGACGAAGATCTCCGCAGCGACCGGCAGCCGGAATTCACGCAGATCGACGTCGAAGCGTCATTCATTGACGAAGAGTTCGTTTACGGTCTGATCGAAGGCCTGTTCGCCGAAGTATTTCCCGTGGCCGGTATTCCGGTTTCGACGCCCTTTCCCCGGATGAGGTGGCAGGAGTCGATGGACCGCTTCGGGATCGATCGGCCCGATACCCGCTTCGGGATGGAGTTGCTCGACATTTCCCAGCTTGCTGGTTCGATCGACTTTGCACCCTTTCGCAATGCACTGGCCTCGGGGGGGACGGTCAAGGGAATCGCCGTGCCCGGGGGCGCTGCCTTTTCACGAAAGCGGCTGGACGAGCTGACCGAGCACGCCAAAAAGTTCGGGGCCACGGGGCTGATCTGGATCAAGTTTGACGAACAGCGAAGCTCCTCCATGAAGAAATTTCTCACCGACGGGGACTTTGAAAGCGTTCGTGAACTGTCCGGCTGCAATGAAGGCGACGTGCTTCTGGTGGTCGCCGGCAAGAAGAGCGTTGTCTCGGACGCTCTGGCCAACCTTCGCACGCGCGTGGCCAGAGAAGAGAACCTCATTCCCAGGGATCGCTGGGACTTTCTCTGGGTTACGGACTTTCCGCTCTTCGAATTCGACGAACAGTCCGATCGATACTTCGCTCGCCATCATCCATTCACCTCGCCCCGGGGATCGGACGTCGGTGCCATGGTCTCCGATCCGGCAAACGCTCTGGCCAGGGCCTACGACGTGGTGCTGAATGGACTCGAGCTCGGGGGAGGCAGCATCCGCATCAACCGCCCTGAAGTTCAGTCGGAGATGTTTCGGGCCCTGGGAATCTCCGACGAGGAGGCGAGGAGCCGCTTCGGCTTTCTGCTCGACGCTTTCCGCTATGGGGCTCCCCCGCATGGCGGGATCGCTCTGGGCCTGGACCGGATGGTGATGATGATGACCGGGGCTACGTCCATTCGCGATGTCATCGCCTTCCCGAAGACGGCCTCGGGAGGGGACCTGATGGTGGACGCTCCGTCGTCGGTGTCGGACGCACAGCTGGATGAACTGGGAATTGCCCTGAAGAATCCTCGGAAGCAGCCGCTTTAACCGGCATCCACCGGGGGGGGGGGGTGGCGGTCACTGGAAGGGGAAGAGATCGTTCGCTCGATGCAGCGAAGCTGTCATCCCGAACGAGAGACTGTGTCAAAACCAGGGGAACCTCAGAGAAGCACGA
>JBDTRY010000303.1:0-4096 GCA_039931435.1 Acidobacteriota bacterium
CGGTCGTGTCTAATTAAATGGCCGCAGGTGTCTCAAACTTGTTGACAGGTTCCGCTTCGTCGTCTCCGGGTGCGAGAATTGTCACCAAAGAGCCTTCCGGAAGAGGCTCTTCCAGTTCGATGCGGCCCGAAACTACCTTTACCGACGTGATTCGCATTTCCTGAAAAGGATACCCGACCGTGATGACCCGAGACACATCCCCTCTCGTTTCGCTCAGCGGTATCCGCAACGGCGCTTTCAGCGGACACCCTCGTAGGGACGCATGGCATGCGGCCGGTACCCCAGGCTTCAAGGTACGTTGCCGTCTGCCGCCCGTTCCACCGTCTTTACATCCGCCCGAACGGTTCGTCTGAGACCCAGCCTGACTGAGCAACGCTTCCGCCAAGTCCCTCACTCCACGGGACCGCGGTTGTCGATCGTAGTCACTCCCTGAAGCCCGCTTCGAGTGTCGTACACGCCGACGGCCAACTCACTTCCGCGAATGTCGCGCAGAATCTCAACCGAGTACTTTACAAAACCGTCGGCGTCATCCTTACCCGCCACGACACGCAGGTCGCTCTCCGCCAGCGGCGTCACTTCGGCCAGGCCATTGGAAGCGGCGATCATGATCCGGATCCGAGCCACCTTCTCCCGCCCCTCTGTTGCGAATTGCAAACCGCTCGACGGAATCCTGACCACGATCGGCACGAGCCATCGCTCCCGTCCCGCCTTTTTCGGCGCTCCCTTCTCAACGTTGAACGGAATTTCCTGCCGTCCCGCTCTGGAGAAGAGGGTCTCGACAACGGTGTCCCGAGCCATGGACTCCTTCGATTTCTCCACGATCGCGGTGCGGCTGCGGACGTGATACTCGGCATTCCTCGCTCGGACGACGATCTTGCGCTCACGGTCCCTGCCGTCGCTTCGCGCCTGATAGGCGATCGAGTAGTAGGAACTCAGGTCTTCCGCCATCGGCGATCCAATCGTCTCCACAGGACCAAACCCATAGAGCCCGCCCGTCGGAAGCGTGAGATAGCGAAGGGCGTCGGATTGTCTGGAACGGAGTGAGACCCATGAACTGCCCTCGCCTGGCGAGCGGCGCGTAATCAACTCGTCGGTGTCTTCATCGTTGTCGGGTCCGACCGAGTAAAAAGTAACGCCGGCAGCATTTGCCTCCCTGACCAGATTTGCCAGGATACCCACCGCGGCCAGCCGAGCGCCTGGCCCGCTCGGGAAGGTGAAACGGTTCTCCACGTAGAGTACGGTTTTCTTTCCTTGCTGCCCGCCGAGAGCATGCACGAGGCGCGTCATTCCGGCAATTTTGCGCCGGAAGAACATCAGCTCGAGTTCCCCGGCGACGTATTCGTTTGTTTCTTTCTGTCCGGGCACATCGGTCAGAGAGCCGCGGCCGCTGGATGCCGCCGCGCGCGCCCCTTCGTCAACCAACTGGTTCTCCAACTTGATACCGGGGTCGCCAGCCGTGGCCACGTTCGCGCCTTCCAACCTGTCGAGGACGGCCATTACCTGGTTCCGGTCGGCCGAAGGCTCGAGGAGGGTTCTGGGCCGCTGGTACCGCCCATCCCACAGCACGACGGAGACGCGGTCGTCTTCGCCAGCGATCAGCGATGGAAGCATCGACTTCAGGCTGGCAATCGCCCTGGAACGGACGAATCCCTGACGGGGCAGCGAATCCATGAGGATGATCAGAGAGTGCGCTTCGCGCCTGGCGGCCACGCTTTGTGGATTGGAGGTGGGGGTCGGCGTCTCGAGCCCGCCGGCCTTCCGCTCGTTGCCATACTCGGTGAAATTCGTGATGCGCTGCCGCTTGCGGCCTTCGAACAGTTCAAAGTCCGCAGGGGTGAGTCCATGGACCCGCTTGCCGCTACGATCGGTGACGACAACGTCAATCTCGACGAGCCGAACTACGATCGACTCCTGGTAGCTGCCCGGATCCTCGGCGATCTGACCGTTGAGAAGGCCCGCTATGAGCGGAAGGGTCAGCAGGACCAGTCCCGGTTGATGGATTTTCATACGGGATGGCCCACGTCAGGGGACCTCGCGGTTGACTTCACTTGATGAAGCGAAGAGGTCTCCGGCCCTTCGTGCGACTGGCGATTGGTGGAGACAGGGAACTCGAATTTCGACCGCAAGTCACAAATTTGCTTGAAAAAGCGCATCGTAGTGGGTGCCGACTCTACCCCCAAGCGCTTCAATGTGCCCTCAGAAATTCGGGATACGAGACGGCAGTGCTACGCGCATGAAGTAGCGCGCGAATGCCTGCGAAAAATCTTCGAGCCAAGGCGACCGCAGCCGTGGCCGGTGCCCAAGCGCTACTGCGTGTTTTTGAAGATACGCGTAGGGTAACGAGAAGACAAGATGAAAATCCACAACGAGAGCCATGCGATTGTTTGAGGCCTCGACATATGACGAGAGCATGTGAAGACCTTGGCGACGCCCCTTCAGAACCTCATTCCACTTCCCCTTAATGCTCGGGTTCGCCTTCTCAAAGTACTCTACCGTCCACACGGGGCACGTCGACACGACGGTAACTTTCTTTTGCTCGATCTCGCATGTCTGAGTCGCAACGATTAAGTCATAGGTGTCGACGATCATCTTCTGCCCGTCAGACCAGTCGTCTGTCGCTCGCGGGACCTGGCAGCCCAGCAGGAGATCGCCCTGCCAGAGCTCGTCGCCCGACGCTTCTGCCCAGTACGACTCCATACGTTGGGACGGCCTCGGCTCAGTCGAAGTCGTACTTCGGCGGAGCGGCCAGTACCCCCGGCATGAACACGACGTTAACGACCGTCGACTCGAAAGGTTGTGGCTGGCGGTACTCGAAGTCTGCGGCGCTCGCAGCAATCGCAGCACGCAGCGTGTTTAACTCCACGTACTGCGTGAGCACCTGCTCGGCTAGGCGGCGCAGCTTCGTACCGTCATCGCCTACGGAAAGCGGTTTCGACATCTCGCGACCGAGCGTGATCGTCGGCGGAGGGGTGGCGGAAAAGTTTAAGGAAAGTCTCGCGATTTCCATTAGTCGATTAGCTCCCGTGTTCTGTCAGTGATGCAAGCCTCAAACGCGCTGTTCTTCGCTTTTCTCAGAAGCTCAATCGTTGACCACAGTTCCTCTTCGTCGATTGGCGATGAGATCAGTTTAAACATGTCGATATCGAGTAAGACTCCAACGTGCTCTGGTCGTTCGCTGGGAGCTCCCGCGACTACCACGGCGAGAGTGCCGTCCACATCCGGCAGGGGGAGCTCGATACGCATGAAGAATCCATGAATAGGCTGCGGCAAGGTGGGCGACACCGTGGGGACGGTGCTGAAGTACTCGTCGAGTTTGACCTCGCCGGTTTGCGTCGGTATCTCGACCTTGTTGATATACCTGAGCCCGACGCGAGACACCACTAGCGAGGTACCGAGCGCACTACGAAACTGATCCCATGCTCTTTTCGCTTCGTTCCTGAAAGCGTGCCACCCGACGTATGGAGCGAGACGGTTGAAAGTGAGTCCCTCCGCGGTGACTCGGTACTGTTGCAGGCCGTCCTGCGACACGAATACGAAGCCGATTGTCGATTGCTCAGCCGTCACGTCTGGGGTATCGGATGAAAAACTACCCTGAATGCGCTGCCGATGAGTCGCTACCCGTCTCGGGTATTCCGTCCCCAGTCCGGCGTTTGCGAGCGACAAGCGCTGAAGTGTGAATTCGGCGGTAGCCGCGATACGAACGTCCAGAATAGCCTCGACGATGGGCGCTCTACTGTACCGGCGATCGCTCGCCCGCTCTGGTTGAGGTGTACCTGCTGTCGTCATCGCGTGACCGGTTGTCATACCGTCTATCTAGTGACGTGGAGCTTCCGGAGATGGTTTCGGTGACGCAGATCGCTGCTGAAGGGTACCACTTCAGCCCTGTTTCTCCGAACGCGTCAGTCCGTCCCCTGCTTCGAACCGCCCATCCCAAACCAGATTCGGCTTCATCGGATGCTTCCAGACGCAAAAAGGGCGCGAAACCCTCATCAATAGGTGCTGGATTTCGGCCCTCATCGAACGGCTTTGAATTCGCAGAATTTGGTGGAGGCGGCGGGAATCGAACCCGCGTCCGAAAACAGTGGCAACCCGGCTA
>JBDTRY010000304.1:0-4092 GCA_039931435.1 Acidobacteriota bacterium
GTTTCTCAGTCGGAGCCAGTACCAGGAAAATCCTCCCGTTCCTACCCCCAGCCACGGACGAGACTCGAAAATGCGAATGCCGCCGACGAGCAGATCGCTGCGTCCCGAGGTTCGGTCTCTTGCGTCGGAGTTCTTGTCCAGAAGAAGCGCGATTCGTTCGATCGAGTGCTCCACGCGATCGTGAAACGTCACGTAGACGGAAACGCCGATGAGGAGGCAGACCGCCAGGAAACCGGCCCGAAGCCGTGCGCTGTCCATGCGGAGCAGGATGAAGATGATGCAAAGAATGGCAACCATGATTCCCCCGCGGCTGCCGCCGAGGAATACCCAACCTGAGTTGACGATTGCGAGAAGAGCCAGTACGAGGCGGCCGCGTGGGGAGGCTCGCCGCATCCCGAGGGATATCGAGAAGAGTCCGCACAGAGGCAGATAGGCAACGCTGTTGGGGTTGAAGAAGTGCTCGATGCCCCACGCCCTCGAGGTCTCGAATAATAAATCGTAGCCCTTGGCGAAAAACACCATGCCACCGAGCGCGGCAGCTGTGCCGTTCGTGTAGGCCATACTCGTCCAGATCTCATCGTCGCCCGTCGCCCTCCAGAAATAGATGAGGAGACCGAACGGGACGACGGTCTCCAGGACCTGCTGCACCCCTAAGGAAACATCCGGCGTCCACAGAAGACCGCCGCCCACGACGACTATAAATGCCTGAAGCAAACGGGACGGCGCCACCGCGCGGGCAAAGATGATCCGCAGGTTCATAGCCATGACGATGAGAAGCAAGTAACTAAGAGTGTTCCATCGCAGGAATCGTCCCGTGAGGATAAACGCCTGCGTCAAGGGCTCGAGGGTGCAAAGAAGACCGATCCCGAGAGCGCCGAGAGAAGGGTTTTTCAGGCCGGCCACCGCGGCAGCGAAACCCGCCAGCGTGAGGACCATGATCGGAAACCCGATCCCAGTAACAAATCCGATAGGCCAGACGACAATGGAGAGCAGGACGAATCGGGCTCGCCAGCGTGTCGACGACGACGTTGAGGAGGTTCGCGGCTCCGCGGGCGCCGCGCTCCTCCAACTGCGAGCCGACGCCTGGGCGCTACTCACCTGGAGTTTTCGCGGTCAGGTTGAAAGTCCAGCCGTATTCTGTACCGCATCCGTCCCTCATCGAGCCAATGGGCGGAGCGATGTCCACGTCATGCCCCCCGATGCAACACTTGGCTGAGCTCCCGCCCGGCCCCTCTGTCGCGGGCTCGCAAGAGTTCGCCCCAGGCCGGCCGAAATTTGTGCTCAGCCTGCGGGGCGCATCACCGTCCGACCACCCGGTCGTCCTGAGGGACAGGCCTCTCATTTGAATGCCGTTTCAGCCACGGGGACCATCATCCATGACGCCTCCGGATGCAGGATCGAATCCACTTCACTGTGGCCTCCGGTTACGTCCAGTGGGACCTTATCGGAGTCGTAGCGGGGGCTCGATCTGTCTCCCCATAAAAAAGCACGAAAATGAAGCGAGTACAGGCCGGCGTTCAACCATAGCGCCGGGATGACGAGCCGAAGCTCGTACTCACCGATCGACACGGGCGACAGGCCCAGAGATTGACTGTTCTCGCCGATGCGAAACATGACGCGCCCCTGCATGTCTTCGACGATACACACGATCTTGAACCCGGACGCGTCGCTCCCTACGCGAAACACCGTGCTGACCTCGCACGGCTCCGATTGCTGGAGAGTGTTTGCGGTAATCGAGGTTTTCCCGTTGACGACCACCTTGCCAAACCCGGCGGTTCCGGTCGTGCCGACAGAGGCGTCCGAAGAGGCTTGAAACGCTCCGATCATCTTGAAGTAGGTCTCGATGCAAGTCCCTATGTCGCCCGACACGGCCAATCCTCCCGCGTCCAGAACGATCCCCCGGGAACAGAGCGAGCGCACCGCCGCCATATTGTGGCTGACGAGAAGAACCGTCCGGCCGAGCTTCGCGACGTCCTCCATCTTTCCAAGACACTTCTTCTGGAATGCGACGTCGCCGACAGCGAGCACCTCGTCGACAAGAAGTATCTCCGGCTCGAGGTGGGCCGCCACGGAAAACGCGAGCCGAAGATACATTCCGGTCGAGTAATGCTTCACAGGGGTATCGATGAATCGGCCAATCTCGGCAAAGGCCACGATCTCATCGAATTTGCGAAGGATCTCCGTGCGTTTCATGCCGAGAATGGCGCCGTTCAGGAAAAGATTCTCGCGGCCCGTCAGCTCTTCGTGAAAGCCCGTCCCGACTTCGAGGAGGGAGCCGACCCGCCCGTGAATTTCCGCGAAGCCGCTACTCGGCTCCGTGATTCGCGACAGAATTTTGAGAAGGGTACTCTTTCCGGCTCCGTTGCGGCCGATCACCCCGACGACTTCTCCGGCATTGATGTCGAAGCTCACATCTTTGAGAGCCCAGACCTTCTCCCCTGACGGACGCCGCTCGCCACGGCGAACGATGCGTCGGTATGGCGCCGACGCGAGCTCGACGAGCGTCTCTCGAATGGTCTTGTAGTTTGCTCGCTGGCTGCCGATTCGGAACTCTTTTCCAAGGTTCCGCGCCCGGATTGCGCCCGCGCTCATCTGGCCCGCCCGGGGCGAGGGCTAGACAACATCGGCGAACGTCCTTTCCATTCGACGGAAATAGAAAGCCCCGCTGACGAGAAGAAAGAGCGTCACGAGAACGCTCACGACCAGAACAGAACCGGGCTTCGGCCCTCTTCCGAGAAGAGACCAGCGAAATCCTTCCACCACCCCGGCCATAGGATTCAGTCCGTAGATCCACGCGGGAAGTCCCATCTCGGCGAGCTTGGCCGACGCCTTGCTGGCCGGGTAGATCACGGGAGTGACGAAGAGCCAGAGTTGGATGACGAATGGCACCACATACCGAACGTCTCGATACTCCACGTGCAAGGCGGCGAGCCACAGGCCCACTCCGAGCGCGGCCGAAACGAGAAGGAGCAAAAACAACGGAAGGGCGAGCACCGACATGGTCGGCCAGACACGGTAATAAGCCATCAGGGCGAACATAAATACGAACGCCACCGCGAAATCGACGAGGCCGCTCAGGACCGAGGCCCCCGGAATGACCAAACGTGGGAAATAGATTTTCCGGACCAGATTCGACGACGTCACGAGGCTCTGAGAAGCCTTGTTCAGTCCCTCGGCGAAAAAAGTCCAGGCGAGCAGACCAGCGTACGAAAAAAGCGGATACGGCAGACCGTCGGATCCAATGTTCGCCAGCCTTCCGAAGAAGATTGTGAAGACCACCATCGTCATCAGCGGCTGAAGAACCGCCCATGCCGCGCCGAGCAGGGTTTGCTTGTATCGAACCTTGACGTCCCGCCAGATCATGAAGTACAGGAGCTCGCGATACGCCCAGACCTCGTCCAATCGGAGCGAGGCCCATCCCCGGGAGGGGCGTATCTGGATAACTGCGACCTCGGGCGCGATCTCCGCGATGGACGTGGCGCTCATGCCTTCACCACGTTGGGTTGCGCGCGCCGGTAGACCCCGCGTGAATCGATGACAAGTGGAGAATCTCTAAGGACGAGGTCGTAGTCGACCGCGGAATGATCCGTGACGATCACGGCCGCGTCCTGTGCCGAAAGAAGCTCCGACGTGAGACGTTGCGAGTCCATCGCCTTCATGAGGGGCCACGAGCGCATTCTTGGCGTCCGAGGAATGTGCGGATCATGATAGGTGACTTCCGCTCCCATTCGAAGAAGCCCGTCAATGATTTCGAAAGACGGGCTCTCACGGGTGTCGTCCACGTCTTTTTTGTACGACAGGCCGAGGATCAATATGCGGCTTCCCTTTACGGCCTTGCCGCGTTCGTTGAGCGCGGTCTGGAGCTTTCCAAGGACGTATTTCGGCATCTGGACGTTCACCTCTCCAGCCAACTCGATGAACTTAGCCGTGACTCCGTACTCCCGCGCCTTCCAGGCGAGATAAAAAGGATCCAGCGGAATGCAGTGTCCACCCAGGCCCGGGCCAGGGTTGAAACGCATGAAGCCAAACGGTTTCGTCGCGGCCGCGTCGAGCACGTCCCACACATCGATTCCCATTCGATCGAACACCAGC
>JBDTRY010000305.1:0-4071 GCA_039931435.1 Acidobacteriota bacterium
CGTTTGCGAAGCATCGCTTGTTAAATCTCCAGAGCCGACCTCACAGGACGCCATGTGAGTTTCTTAGAAGCGAGGGCACAACGGGGGGCGCTGAACCAGAGTGAAGAAACTCTATGGCCGGCTGTCATCCTGAGCGCCGAGCGAAGGATCTCTTCCACCTTCCCGGTTGCCAGCCCATTCCTCGTTGAAGAGATCCTTCGGTCGCTGCGCTCCCTCAGGATGACAAGCGCCCTGTGTGAGTTTCTTACAAGCGAGGAGACAGCGTGGGCGCTGGACCAGAGTGAAGAAACTATGAGCGCCGTCATCCCGAGCGAGAGCGAGGGACCCCAGTGGACGGGGGGCACGATCCCTGGGGCGCTTACCACCCGCCCCTCTGGGTTTCCTCGCTCACGCTCGGAATGACCCGTTTGCGAAGCATCGCTTGTTAAATCTCCAGAGCCGACCTCACATGACGCCATGTGCGTTTCTTACAAGGGTCGAACCCCCATCCCGGAGATCTCTCGGTCACGCTCGGGCTGGCCAGTCTCCTGACAATGAAACCCGACTGCCTTGTTGAGATAATCTACCATCCATGAAATCGTCTCGATGGATCATCACGATTGCTCTTGTTCTGCTCGCCATCCCCGCGCGCTCACAGCCTCTCGAGCCGCTCGATTCATCGCATCTTCGCCTGCTGCTCGGCAAGCTGAACACCGTCGGCAGCGTGCTCTACATCGCCGCACATCCCGACGACGAGAACACCGCCATGCTGGCCTGGCTCGCCAACGGAAAGCTCGTCAGAACCGGATACCTTTCGCTGACGCGCGGTGACGGCGGACAGAATCTCATCGGCACCGAGAAGGGGGACTCCCTGGGAGTGCTGCGAACCGAGGAACTGCTCGCGGCCAGACGAATCGATGGGGCCGAGCAGTTCTTTACCCGCGCTATCGATTTCGGATTTACGAAGTCATCGGACGAAACCCTGGCCATCTGGGGTCACGATGCGGTGCTCTCGGATGTTGTCTGGGTGATCCGCAATTTCCGTCCGGACATCATCATCACCCGCTTTCCACCTGATTCGCGCGCCGGCCACGGGCAGCACACAGCCTCTGCGATTCTGGCCGAAGAAGCGTTCAAAGCAGCCGCCGACCCGCAGCGCTTTCCCGAACAACTTCTCTTCGTGAAGCCCTGGCAGGCAAAGCGTCTTCTCTGGAACGTTTTCCGGAGCGGCATGCAGGACACCGGAGCGACGACCGTCTCTGTGGACCTCGGCGCCTACAATCCCCTGCTCGGTGCGTCTTATCAGGAGATCGCCGCCAGAAGCCGAAGTCAACACAAGAGCCAGGGGTTCGGGACTGCAGAGCAACGGGGGATAAACCTCAGCATTCTGCAAGTCAGGGAAGGCGATCCTCCGCAAAAGGACCTCTTCGACGGAGTCGATTTGACCTGGAATCGAATTCCCGGAGGGGCAGCCGTCGGAGAAATTCTCCGAGACGCAGCGGCAAAATATGAAGCGGCCGATCCTGCGGCAATCGTTCCGCGGTTGCTCGAAGCTGACGAAGCCGTGAACCGCCTGGCACCGGATCCGTGGATACCTATGAAACGGGCGCAACTCCATAAAGCAATCGCCTCGGCATCCGGTCTCTGGCTCGGAGCCGTGGCCACGACCGCCGAAGCCAGCCGGGGCTCAGAAGTGACAATCACCGCCACCGCGGTAAACCGGTCAGCGCTTCCGATGACCATCGCGGAACTGAAGACGCCATTTGATTATGTCCTTCCAGCCCGTGAAACTCGGATCGACGCAACGCTGGCCAACAATGTTCCGTTCGAGAAATCGCTGACGGTACGCATTCCCGAGAGCGCGGAGTGGTCGCAACCCTACTGGCTGCGCGAGCCCGAGGTCATGGGAGGTCCGAACAACTCCATCGCTGCGCGATACAGCGTGAACGATCCCCAGCTCATCGGGCGTGCCGAGAACGCGCCGGCACTTCCAGTGACCTTCGCCCTGATGGTATCCGGTCACCCCATTTCGCTCACCGTTCCCGTATCCTTCAGGAAGACCGATCGCGTCAAGGGAGAATCGTACGAGCCGTTCCAGATTGTTCCAGCGGTGACGATCAGCGCGGGAGGCGTTTATATCTTTCCCGATCGGAAAGCAAAAACAATTTCCGTAACGATCAGCGCCGCCGGCAAAAGCGTCTCTGGCGACCTGCGCCTGGCCGCGCCGGCGGGATGGAAAATCAGTCCTCAGTCCCTTCCTCTATCTCTGGAAAGCGGCGAAGAGCGCACGGTGCAGTTTGCAGTCACACCGCCCGAGAACCAGAGCGCCGGAACGCTTTCGACCACCTTCGTTACCGGCCAGGCCAGCTACTCGCGCGGACTGACGCGAATCGACTATCCTCACATTCTTCCCCAGACGATGCTCCCGCCGGCCACGTCCCGGCTCGTGCGTGTTGACGTGAAGCACGCCGGCACGCATGTCGGCTACATCATGGGCCCGGGAGACGATGTGCCGGCCGCCTTGCGCCAGGTCGGGTACGACGTAACTCTTCTCACCGACGCAGAAATCGAGTCAGGGCCACTGGCTCGTTACGACACAATCATCGCTGGCGTACGGGCCTTTAACGTTCGAGAGGCGTTGAAACGCAACACGTCGCGGCTCATGGAGTACGTCAAGAATGGCGGAACCTTCATCGTCCAGTACAACACGCCGGACAAAACGGTGGCGGAACACTTCAGCCCCTATCCCATGAAGCTGTCCGGTGATCGGGTTACCGTTGAAACTGCGTCCATCACCCTGCTCGCACCGCAGAACGCTCTGCTCACCAGCCCCAATGCCATTGGACCCTCCGACTTCGACTCCTGGGTTCAGGAACGGGGACTGTACTTCGCCTCGGAATGGGATCCGCACTTCACAGCAATCATGGCCAGTCATGATCCCGGTGAGAAGGATCTGCCGGGCGGGACGCTCGTAGCCGATTACGGAAAAGGGAAATACATCTACACGAGCTATGCATGGTTCAGACAGCTCCCGGCGGGAGTGCCCGGGGCTTACAGGCTTTTCGCCAACATGGTCTCCGCGGGACATGTGAAGTAAGCAGGCGGAGGTACCGGGCGAAAAATTCGGGCGGCTGCTACGTCTCTGCGATGCTTAAGCGGCCCGGTCCGCTGCTCTCAGCGGCTGTGTTGTTCGATCACCGGAACTTCGAAAACATAGCTGTAGTGCTCTCCGCTCTGCAGGTAGATGCTTGCTCGGACCTGAACCGATCCGCCGATGGCCGGACGGTTCGAAGGGTCGGCGTTCTGATAGTAGGGTGCCGGCGCAGCGTTGATCGGAACCTCGAACTCATGTTCTTCGCCATCGTCGAGTAGCTGGGTGAACTTCGCACTTGCGGCGCTGAAGTTGATGGGCTGGCTGCGCGATTGCTGCTGATCAATCGTAATCCTGGTGATGGTCAGGGGCGTGTGCCCGAGGTTGGTCACGTTGATAAGGAACTGCGACCTGATTCCTCCAGCCATGACCGTCGGCGCCTGCATCTGTATGGCGTAGGCCGGGAGCTCGATGGGACCTACCTCGACGGCCATGGGAGTACTTCCGGAAGCCGATGCGTCAAGGTCGTCCGCGCCACCCGAGGCGCAATGAACCAGACCGAGGATTGTTAGTGAAAGCGTGGCGGTAGCGATAAGCGTTGCGGTTCGTCTCATCTTGAATCTCCTTATGTCCATTCTGATGGATCGCAGTGTCCAGTGAGATGACGGCTACCAAGGCCTGACAACCATGGCCTGACAACCATGGCGTGTCATCCTGAAGCGTCGAGGGAAGGATCTCTTCTACCTTCCGGTCGCAAATCGAGAAAGAGCACGATTCTCGTTGACGAGATCCTTCGGTCGCTTCGCTCCCTCCAGGATGACAAGTTCTCCAAGCCTCGTAAAAACATTCATCGTTTCATTAGAGCGGGAAAGGCCTAGGTGTCCACCCCGGCCTGTCATCCTGAAGCGTCGAGCGAAGGATCTCTTCTACGTTCCCGGTTGCTGCGCGAGAAAGAGCACGATTCTCGTTGACGAGATCCTTCGGTCGCTTCGCTCCCTCCA
>JBDTRY010000306.1:0-4068 GCA_039931435.1 Acidobacteriota bacterium
GAGCAGTAGATCCGCAACTGCGGCAGGGACCGGCCCGTCATGCCTTCCGCACGGATGGAGAGGCCGAGCGATTCACGGGCGGCGGCAAGAGCGAGGAATGTGTTGATGGAAGCCGTGTCGTTGATGATTCCGAACAGCGCCGGCGGAAGCCCCAGAAGATCTCGCAGCCATCCCAGCGTAATGGTCTCCAGCTCGGTTGCCGCGGGCGAGGTCTTCCAGAGCATTCCATTGACGTTCAATGCCGCCGAAAGCAACTCTCCGAGAATCCCCGCCTGGGAGCCGGTGATCGAGAAGTAGGCGAAGAACGCCGGATGGTTCCAGTGAGTAATGCCAGGAAGAATCGTCTCTCTGAATTCCGACAGTAGCTCCTCGTACGAACGGCCGGATTCGCTGGGACTGGCGGCGAGGGCCTTCTCCAGAAAGCCGGGCGCGGAGGAAGAGAGCACCGGCAGCTCTTCCACCGTCTGCAGATATCTGGCGATCCAATCGACGGCCTCATGTCCGGCCTTACGGAACTCTTCGACGTTTGCATCAAGCGTACGGTCGTTCATGAAGGGGGAATTTGCCCAGCCCCAGCATATAGGCGAATCATGGCGGCGGGCGAATCGGACGCCGCGGGCTGGCCTCTCAGGAGGCGCCGCGTCCGAAGAGCACGGCCGGTATGGTGCGGAGAAGAATCTTCAGGTCCAGGCCCGGGGACCAGTTGTCGATGTACTCGAGATCGAGCTGCATCCATTCGTGGAAGTCGACGTTGTTCCGGCCGCTGATCTGCCAGAGGCACGTAAGTCCCGGTTTCATGGAAAGGCGCCGGCGCTGCCAGAATGAGGACCATTAGGGTCAGACCCGAAAAATGAAAAATTCGTTCCGTCTTACCGTGCATTTAACTTGAAACCGGCATGTCGCAGGCTTCAACGATCGCACGAATGCGCCGGATACGAGCTGCGTAGGCGGGGTCCTTGGTTTCGAGCAGCAGACCGCACTGGACCAGGTACGAGACGGCGCGATCGGTCAGTCCAAGCCACTCGCCCAGCGCAGCGAGAGTCATGCCGCACAGCTGCCATGCGATTTGCGCCAGGGCCTTGCGGCTCGCCCGGTGGGAGCGGTGGCGGATCGAATCGGGCGTCTCTTCGAACGTCTCACACACCGCTTCAAGAATGAGTTCGAACGAGGGGCGAACGAAGTTTCGTTGAGGTTTCGGGTGTTCGCGACTCCTTGGGCTGATGTCGACCAGCTTCTGCATTCGATCACAGAAGTTTTCACCTCCGAGGTAGATCTGTCCGATCAGCGCTTCCCACGGTTTATAGTCGGCTCCGCGAGCATCCGCGACGAATCTGCGATACGTTTCGTGCTGCTCGGCCGTCGAGCCGAATGAAAACTGCGAGAGAGTCCGGTCGATTTCGAGCCATTCGGGCTTCGCCGCAATTCCCGCCGTTGCCCGGTAGTTGCTCCATCGATAGTCTCCGGCGAACTCCACTGCGCCACATCGAACGGGGTTGAGGACGATGTAGCGGACCAGCTCGAGCAGGTGCGATTCCCGCTCGATGAGAATTCCTTTGAATCTCCCCTGGAACAGGTGGCCGACGCGGCGATGAACGAGGTTGAAACGACCGGCGTACACTTCATTGAGACGTTTGACACCCGAACTCAGAGTAGGCAGCGGGGTCTCGACGAGCAGATGATAGTGGTTCGACATCAGCACGTACGCGTGAAGAACCCAGCGGTTGAGCCGTACAACCTCGCCGAGGAGCTCGACGAAGAATCTCCGGTCGTGATCGTCGCGATAGATATCCCGCCGCTCGTTGCCGCGGCTGGTGACATGCCATATCGCACCCGAATGCTCGAGGCGAAGAGGACGTGACATCTCGAGTGGGAGAGGAGAGGGGGAAGCAACAAGAGGCCGGCAGCTGATGCCGAGGACAGGTGGAATCGGAAGTCTATCACCAGCAGATTGCGCGAGTCGACGGGTCGTGGATTTTTCATTTTTCGGGTCTGACCCCAATGGCCCACTCAATCCCGTCCGAGCCGGAATGGTGAAACGTCCCGAGGAGTACAAGTGGAGTAGCTACCGGGCCATTCTATATTTGCACCAATAGAAAACAATGACTGCCAAGGCCAACGCGGTTGCGAGAATGCACCCGAACACCACCATTCTCACCCAACGCATTGCGAAGACTGTCACTCTCAATGCTTCGGCTCAAACTGCCCCAGCACGATTGGCAGCCACATGCTTCCTCTCGGAATGTAGAGAGAGTCTGCGGCCGACACTATTGCTCGAGATCCAGCGCTTCCTGGTATGTTCGGAGCGTTACCCATCTTCCGGACTTTCGCTACGTCGAGAGCTCTATTAGCGCGTGTAGAGCAGTTGTCGTTTCGGAAAGCGTTGTCCTATTCTCTCGAGTCCCCGCCCCCGCTCGGGCGGGTGGGCGGAGGGGGCTTATCGCCAGAACAGGCGCGCCAGCATGCCGCGCTTCTTTTGCTGTGTCGCGAACAGCAGCTGATTCTCGGCGCGTCGCACGTCAGTATTCGGCCCTGCGATGCCCCACACGAAGCCCTTGCCGCGAGCAGCGTCGCGAAGGTCGGCAATGAGGAAGTTCTCATTGAGTTGCTGCGCAAACGCTCGCACGGCGGGATCTGGCGACGCGAGTGCCTGCTCTTGAGAGATGACATATGGATTTGCTTTCCAGATCTGCGCTGCGAGCTTGTTTTGCAGTTCTGCTGTGTCGTGCGCGTCGAATACTTGCGCGATGAACGGAGCGATATCACGCGCCTGCAGAACGACGACAGGCGGATCGTGAGCAACAAGGAACACGGCCCCCCACGATCCATCTGACGCGATATCGACCACCCAGAAGTTGCCTGCGCCGTCGGTCGCGATCGGGACCGCCCGAGGGAATGCGCTTTCGAACTCGAATGCCTCCTCGCCGCCAAAGTGCACGGCGATGCCGTCAACTGAAAATCCAGCAGCGTACTCAACGAGCTCGCCGATGTCGGCGGGTAGAGCTGTACCGACCTTCGATTTGAGATTGATGATCTGCACGCGTGACATCGGCGGATCGATCGCAGCGGCACGACCACTAACGCGCGCACGATCGATCCCCTGGATCAGTTCTTCCTTCGGCGTCGTCATGCTTCCAACCCTACTGACAGCCGCAGCCGCCGCCGTTCGTCGCCGCCGAGGTGCCGCCGTACGCTGCGCCTGCACCGGTTCCGATCAGTGCATTCGGTATGCGGTTCAGTTGGCGTGCCAGCGCGCCGTTAATCGGATTCGCACCCTTCCAAGCGCGCGGCATGAAGCGATAGCGGAACGGATCATTGAGCGCGTGCTCGGCTGCCGACACATAGTTGCCGTTCGCGCGAGACAGGCCGACGCCCTGGCTAACCCAACCAGGTGCATTCTTCAGAGCGCGGCCAGGGATCCAGTGAGAGAACTCCTTCCCGGCTGCCTTAGCCCCTGCCGCTCGCAGTCCACCTGCTGCGCCGATCGCCGTGCTCGTTGCGATGCCGGCCCATTCTCCTGCTGAATAGATTCCGCTGCACCGGTCAATGCCTTCATTCCCTCCGATCTGATTGCGAATGACGTTCGTGAGGCCGAACGTCAGGTTATCGCCGTAACCGGCCGAAAAGTTCGCAGCGTCTTCAACGAAGTCGTCGAGGGAGTACAGCCCCATCGGATCGATCTCATTGATCGGATCGTTGTAAGCGTAGACATAGAGGTTGGTGTCGAGGCCAGCAAAGCCAATCGGGTCCTTGGTTGTCCAGCGCCCCGTCTGCGGGTCGTAGTCCCTCGCGCCAAACCGCACGAGCCCCGTATCGCGATCGTACAGCCCTCCCGCAAACCCAAACGGCTGGAAGCCGGGATTCGTGTCCGAGACGACGTTGCCGAACTCGTCGTACTCGATCCGCTGGGCGACCGTTCCGCTCGCCACATCCACGACCAGCCGCGGCGAGCCGAGATGATCGCTCACGATCCGGTAGGTCACTCCGCTTCGCATCATGAGGTCCGGCACGTTCGAATGCGTTCCGTACACGAACCGGCTCACCTCGGCATTCGCTCCGTCCAGCTCCGTG
>JBDTRY010000307.1:0-4007 GCA_039931435.1 Acidobacteriota bacterium
GGCTACAGGTTCAAACCGGACGCCGGATATACGGAAGGCGACGCCTACATCGGCGACGCTCAGGGAGCGATGATCGATCCCAGGACCGGCGAGCGAGTGGGGGCATCGGATCCCAGGCGTGGCGGCCGGACCATTGGATATTGACCTGCTGCGTCCGCGCCTGATGCGAATGCGCCGGCACAGGCCTCACTTCATCTTATTCGCAATCGCCCTTGTCATTTTCGGCGCTTGCCGAGGCGAGATCCTCTCCCCACGGCACGGAGCAGAGACCTCCTCACCAGCGCCGTTCCCTGCGGGACCGGCGCTGGAAGGCCCGTATCCCGTCGACCACGTCAGCGACGGCGACACAATCATGATTCGAAAAAACGGTCGCATAGAGCGCGTCCGGCTGATCGGCGTAGACGCACCGGAGGTCCAGGGTCCGTACCGTAATGCGGAAAAAGGGGGAATCGAATCCCGCAACGTCATGAAGGAGCTTCTCGACGGCAAAGATGTTTATCTTCAAGGGGACCCCGTCCAGGGAGCGCAGGATCGTTACGGCCGAATCCTGGCGTACGTATTCAGAGCCGATGATCGTCTGTTCGTGAACGAAGAGATCATTCTTCGCGGGTACGCCACTGCGTACAGACGCTTCCATTTCGCACATCACGACGAGTTCGTGCGCCTCGAGGGTACAGCGCAGGCGGCGCGGCGGGGACTCTGGAGCTCGCCGTAGAACGATGACTCTCAGCCAGCCGGATTCCGGCTGCTATTTCCTCCGGGGCATAGCGGCTACGGTCTCGAAGTATTTCGCAAAAGCAATCATCCCCCCGGATGCCTGACGCCAGTCGAAGTTCTCGTTGGGGGCATGATATCCATGCGCCGGAAGAGATAACCCCAGGAACATCACCGGACACTTCAGAATCTTCTCCATCTCGATGACCGCCCCGATGGAACCTCCTTCGCGAATGAATACCGGCTCTCTTCCAAACGCGAACTTCATCGCTCCCTTCACCGCCTCGGCCAGTGGGCCCGTGGTCGGTGCCTTGTACGGAAACATCCTCTCGTTTGAGTCCACCTTCACGTCCGGGTTGTGCTCCTTGACGAAGGCTCGAATCAGTTTGACCAGCTTGTCCGGATTCTGATTCGGCACCAGGCGGCAGGTCACCTTCACCTCTGCGCGTGGAGGGATGATCGTCTTCACACCCGGGCCGACGTAGCCGCCGACGACACCGTGCACTTCGAACGTAGGCATGGTCCAGATCCGCTTCATCACTTCCAGTGGATCGTCCGTGCGAAGTGAGTGGAAGAGGTGATCCTTCTTGAACTGCCTGACCGTGAATCCGGAATGACGAAAGTCGTCCAATTCCCTGGCGGTCGGCTTCTCGACATCGTCGTAGAACCCTTTCACCTTCACTTTCCCGGTGGTGGCGTCATACATCTGCGAGACCAGCTTCATCAGCTCCCCGATCGGATTCCTGGCCGCACCACCGGCAACTCCAGAGTGCTGATCCGTGTGACCCGTCTCGAGCGTGAAGATGAAAGACTGCAGACCTCGCAGCCCGGCAGGGCAGGCCGGGCGATCGCGCGAGACCCAGATCGTGTCGGACACGATCACGGAATCCGTGGCCAGCCTGGAGCCAGCGGAGCGGATGCCATCACCGAAATTTCCGGACCCGATCTCTTCCTCGAATTCCCATAGCACCTGCAGGTTTATAGGAACGTCGGCCTGGCGTGCAGCGCGGATTCCGAAAAGGGCTGAAAGGGCCGGACCCTTGTCATCAGTCGTCCCTCGGCCAAGGTAGCGGTCGCCCTCGATCTGCATCACGAAGGGATCGTGTGTCCACGGTTCGGTAGCCTGCGAGGCCGGTTGCACATCCAGATGGTTGTAGAGGGTCACCGAGGGCAGATTCTTTCCAGCCTTGAACAACCCATGCACGATCGGATTTCCCTTCGTAGGGATGACCTCGGCCACGCCTCCGAATTGCCGGATGGTCTCGGCCGCAAGCTCTGCGCAGCGTACGATGTCGGTCCTTCGCTCCGGCTCGGCGGAGACTGTCGGCAGGTCCACGAATTTTTTCAGCAGGCGTTCAAACTCAGGCCGGACAGTCGCCGGAAACGAAAAAAGTTTACGGTCGGCTGGTGTTTTCCTCATCCTTGTCTCCTCGATCGCCGCTGTGTGGATCAATAGCCGCACATTCTATGCGAGGCCCGCGAGACATTTGCCGCCGCGCGGCCGGCGTCGTCGGATGCCGTAACGGCGGGGGCAAGCCGTCCGAGCGCCCTCGAAACGGTCCCTCCCGCCGCCAGCCCGGCCTGCAAGCACCCCAGCAAGCCGTATCCAACATTGGATTTTTGGGCGCGATCTGTAACAATCAACGTCTCAATGCGCGTCCAGACCGAAGTCGTGGGTCCCGTCACACTTGTGCACCTTACAGGTGATCTCGTCATCGGAGATCCGGAAGCTACCTTCAAGCAGGAAATGTCCGCGCTCGTGAAATCGGGGAAGATCAATCTGGTCATCGATCTGGCATCCGTGCATTACCTCGATAGTACGGGCCTGGGGTCGCTCGTCCGCACATACACGTCGACGAAAAGAGCCGGCGGGACCACCAAGCTTCTCAACGTCGGAGAGCGCAACAGGAAGATTCTAGAGATCACCAGGCTGAGCACAGTCTTCGAGATCTTCGAAGACCGTGCCGCCGCACTGTCCAGCTTCTGAAAGCGAATCGCTTGCAGAGGGTGAACCCTCATCGTGCGGAATCTCATTCACCTCAGCGCCGGCAGCGCGTACGGGACACGATTGCCTCTGCCTTGACGCAGGTCTGGATCGGTAGTCCTCGCGCGGCATGTCCAACTACTCTTTCCCCGGCGACCGCTTCGTGCAAATCTCCTTCCCCCTGTCCTGCTGCCTGATGAGCGACCACTCTGGTATCGTCCCGCCGGTCGATGGATAGCCCGTCCGAAATCCGGAACGTTCCGGCGAAGCACGATCCCTATGCCGCGCTCCGCGTGAAGGGCTTTCGCTGGTTCATGGTCAGCCTGTGGACGATGACTCTCTCCAGTCAGATCCAGGGGCTTGTCGTAGCCTGGCAGGTTTACTCCTACACGCACGAACCACTCTCCCTGGGGCTGGTCGGACTGGCCGAAGCGCTCCCTTTCATCAGCGCGGCTCTTTTTGCCGGTCATGTCGCCGATCGCTTCAGCCGTAAACGCATCGCCGTGCTTTCGCTGGCAGTACTCGTGATCTGCTCCGCAACGTTTCTGATCTTCACATTCAGTGGCGATGTCGTCGGCCCGGGCCGCGTCTGGCCGATCTATCTCGTGATTTTCGTCAGCGGCATCGCCCGCAGTTTCGCCAAGCCGGCATCGACTGCACTCAGCGCCGACCTCGTTCCCCGGCAGTTGTATGCGACCGCGGTGGCCTGGCGCACATCATCGTGGCAATCGGCGGCGGTCATCGGGCCCGCGGCCGGCGGAATTCTCTACGGATTCGGCAGCGCCCGCCTGGCCTACGCCGCCGACACGGCACTGATGCTCATCGCCCTGATGGCATTCGCCATGATCGCGCACGTGCATGTTCCCGATCGGTCCCGCACACTACCCATCAGGGAGAGCCTGGCCGTAGGTTTGCGATTCGTCTGGTCGCAGCCAATCATTCTCGGAGCGCTGACGCTCGACCTCTTCTCGGTTCTCTTCGGAGGCGCCGTAGCCCTTCTGCCGGTATTTGCATCGGACATCCTTCATGTCGGTCCGCAGGGACTGGGGATGTTGCGCGCCGCTCCCGCCATCGGATCCGTTTTGATGGGACTGATTCTCGCCCACCGCAGGCCACTGGAGCAGGCCGGAACTGCATTGTTCGGATGTGTGGCGCTCTTCGGATTGAGCATGATCGCCTTCGGCCTTTCGCGATCGTTCGTTCTGTCAGTCGTGCTTCTGGCCTTCAGCGGAATGGTCGACAACGTGAGCATCGTCGTGCGCTCGACGCTGCTGCAGACCATGACACCGGCGGACATGTTCGGACGTGT
>JBDTRY010000308.1:0-3994 GCA_039931435.1 Acidobacteriota bacterium
GCTGCTACTCCCTTCATCGGTCTGTTCGGAACGGTCTGGGGAATCATGGGAGCATTCAGCGCCATCGGCACGACCGGTTCCACTTCGATCGTGGCCGTGGCCCCGGGAATCAGCGAAGCGCTGATCAACACCGCTGCCGGGCTTTTCGCAGCCATCCCCGCTCTCATTTTCTACAACTACTTTCTCCAGCGTCTCCGCTCCACGCGGGGAGAGATGGAAGACTACGCACTGGAATTCCTCAATCTCACCGAACGCAATTTCACCTGAGAATGCGATTGTCGTTCTGAGCGGAGGAACGCCGCGAACGGCGGTGTGGCAGGAAATGACGCGAATACCATGGCGTGTCATCCTGAAGCGTCGAGCGAAGGATCTCTTCCACCTTCCCGGTTGCCACTGCGATGACTGCACGATCTTCGTTGAAGAGATCCTTCGGTCGCTGCGCTCCCTCCAGGATGACAAGTTCTCCACACCGCGCGAGAACGATGGTGGTCTCATGCTCCTGACCATCTGTCGGGCCCATCCGTTTCGGAACTCACCGTTTCACTTTCTCGTGCGCAGGGGTTACCTTTACGCTGCAGCCAACGTCTAACCGGCAGCAGACGAACAGGAGCGGCATGGCCTTCAACCTCGATTCATCGGACGATCTCGGAGCAATGGCGGACATCAACGTCACTCCCCTCGTGGATGTGATGCTGGTGTTGCTGATCATATTCATGATCACCGCTCCCATGCTCACCCAGGGGCTGAACGTCGAACTGCCGACGGCCGAGGGCAAGAACTTCGAAACGACGGCGAGCCAGCCTTCGACCGTGATCGTTCGCAAGAATGGCGAAGTTTCGGTGGACGGCGTGGCTATCGGTGCGCAGGATCTCGACGTCAGCCTGCTTACTCTGCTCAAGGGCAAGCAGACCAAGCGCGCCCTTCTCGAGGCGGATCAGAACGTACCCTACGGAGTGGTGGTTCGGGTAGTGGACATCATGAACAGGGCGGGCGTGGAACAACTCGGTATGGTCACGCGTCCCGCGGAGAGGACCAGTGCAGGATCGCGTCGCTGAAATTCTGCTCGAGCGCCAGTCGCTCGGAGCCGGCCCGAAACTGGGCATTCTGGCCTCAGTCGCTCTGCACGGAACTGCCGTGCTGATGGTCGTTCTCGTCGGAAGAGGCCACATGCAACCGTCCAACGAGTCCGTAATCACAATGAAACTGATGCCGGCTCAGGACGTGGCAGCGAAGCACACCGCCAGCAGGCGCGATCGCGCGCAGGAGGCATCCTCTCCCCGCGTGGCACCGACTCCCCGATCGAAGACCGCGGTCCAGCCATCACCCAAACCGGGAAAAGTCGATCCGGCCCGCTCCGCGGATAAGACGCTCTTCGGCAAGTCCGAGGCACCAGCGGTAACGAAGGCTTCGCCACCGTCAGCGGCAAAGCCGGGCAAACCGATCACCTCCGCCGCTCCCCAGCTCGCTTCCTCAGCGAACGTACCAGCGATCGGAACTGCCGGAGTGAGCGGTCTGGAAGGGGGCGACTTCCCCTATGCCTGGTATATAGAGCGGATGCTCACCCTGATCGGCACCCACTGGTTCCGTCCCCAGAGCGCAGGCGAATCGGTCACCAGGGTCTACTTCGTCATCGAGCGCAACGGGTCGATCCGGGAAGTGAAGATCGAGTCGAGCACAGGCAACTCGCTGTTCGATCGTGCCGCCAATCGCGCCGTGATCGAGGCCTCGCCGTTGCCACCTCTGCCAATCCAGTACTCCGGCTCCTACCTCGGAGTGCATCTGACCTTCCACTGACATGAGGGAATCCGTGACCCAAATCAACCCACGATCTGCCGGAAACGCTCCGCGCCTGACGGTGCTCTTTACAGTGCTGACGCTCTTCTGCAGCGCTCTATTCGCCCAGCAGGAAATCAACGCAAACATCGGAAAGGAACGGGCAGCGCAGATGGTGAAGATCGCCCTGGCCTTTCCAGAGCTGGCCCCGGAGGTGGCCTCGGAAACGGCTCGTGCGGGATTCTTCTCCCCCCTGACCCGCGACCTGGCGTTTTCCGAAATTTTCGGCATCGTTCCACTTCCCGCCAACCTTGCTCCCTCCGTCGAGTCCGCCAGAACCGCGGGAGCACAAGCATTCCTCCACACGAGGATCTTCATGGAGGGCGAGAACTTCGTCGTGGAAGTGAGACTGTTCGATACGGCCACGAAGTCGTTGCTCATGCCCGCCAAGCGGTACCGGGGATCCGCCGGTGCGCTGACGCGCATCGCGCACATGGTGGCCAACGACCTGAACCGCTTCTATACCGGGAAACCGGGCATTTTTCTCTCGCAGATCGCTTTCATTTCCACCCGCGATGGAAACAAAGAGGTCTACATCATGGACTTCGACGGCTCGAATCAGCGTCGAATCACCACGCACGGCTCGATTTCGCTTTCGCCGCACTGGTCGCCTGACGCCGAGCAGCTGGTTTACACATCCTTTGTCCGGGGAACGAGCGACATCTATGTAGTCAACCGCCGCGGCGGTGGCAGGGTTCGCATTCCCACGGGCGTGGGATTGAACATCGCACCGTCTTTTTCTCCGGATGGACGGGAGATTCTGTTCATCGGATCCGTACGGGGGAACCCGGATGTGTACATCGTGCGAGCGGACGGTTCGAACGTGCGCAGGCTGACGTCCGAGAACTCGATCGAGAGCACGCCCTCGTTCAACGCCACCGGACGGCAGATCGCCTTCACCTCATCACGGGCGGGAACGCCGCAGATCTACGTAATGGACGCCGAGGGAACGAATTTGCGGCGAGTATCCTTCGACGGAAACTGGAACGATGATGCCGTCTGGTCGCCGGATGGAGACACGATTGCATACACTTCCAGAGTCAGCGGACGTTTTCAGATTCGGGTGATGAAACTTTCCACTCAGGAGAGCCGGATCATCGCCGGAGAAGGTTCCAATGAGCAGCCGTCGTTTTCGCCTGATGGGCGATCGATCGTGTTTGCTTCGAACCGCAGCCGGAGGTGGCAGCTCTATCGAGTGCCCGTCGAAGGAGGCGAGCCGTATCAACTCACGTTCGAGGGTGAAAACAACGCTCCGAACTGGTCGAACACCCTTGATTGACCCCGGTTGACCCCCGGATTGTCTGCTATGATGCGGCCCTTCCGATTAACGAGATGGAGGTAGTAAAGTCATGAAACACTTCACCCTTAAGTCATTTGTATGCGCGGTCATGGTGGCAGCGCTCCCCCTGACCTTTTCGTGCCGTACCAAATCAAAAACGATGCCGCAGACGACTCCTCCGGTGACTGATACCGTTGGCGCCGTAGAAACACCCACCCCGACGCCGATGCCTGTCGAACAGCCACGGGACTTCGTGCAGGAGCAGCCCACGGAGGAGATGATTCCTTCCAACCTCGACGACCTGAACCGCATGGCTCAGGATCGCGGCTGGATCCGCGACGCTTTCTTCAATTACGACGAGGCCGGTCTCTCCACCGACGCGCAGGAAGCGCTGACCGAATCGGCGACCTGGCTCAAGGCTCATGCAGCCTACAACCTTCAGGTTGAAGGGCACTGCGATTCTCGTGGAACGGAACAGTACAACCTGGCCCTCGGAGACCGTCGCGCCAACACTGCCAAGGACTACCTGATCACCCTCGGCGTCGACGGCTCGAGAATCACTACGATCAGCTATGGAGAAGAGCGTCCGTTTGATACCGGAACTTCCGAGGCCGCCTACGCCAAGAATCGCCGGGCGCATCTCGTACTGACTGGAAGATAAAACGATGCGACTCTCTCGGGTTCTGGCGATCCTGCCTGCCGTTGCTCTCACCGCCTGTGTGACCAGTTCGGACATGCAGAGGCTCAACGACCGTCTCACTGATATTCAGGATCAGGTCACCGAGCTGAAGCGGCAGGTCAGCAGCAAAGAAGAAGTGCAGCAACTGGGTTCGAAGGTGACTTCGCAGACCGAATCTCTTCTGAAGTCGAACGCTCAGCTCA
>JBDTRY010000309.1:0-3951 GCA_039931435.1 Acidobacteriota bacterium
AAACCCCCTGCGGAGCAAGACCAAATAGGGAAGCAGTGGAACCGCCCGTTTCCGTTGTATGCTTCCGGGTAGGTCGCTTGATCACCGTGGCAACACGAGTGACAGAGGAATGATCGTCACCCGGCACTCAGTCATGTGCACTTCTGCGCAGCGAGTCATCCGGCGCTGCAGCGCACATCGTTGAGTGCCGGGAACAGAACTCGGCTTACAGATCCACTCCACGTTTTCTCACATTCTCAATGCAGCTTCCGCTCGCCACTCCGATCGCCCTTCGCCCCGGGGCACGTGTCGCTGTCCTTGCGGCCTCGTCGCCGTCCCGTCGCGAGAGGATCGAGACCGCACGCGACCACCTTGTCGCCGCGGGACTGGAAATTGTTTTCGCCGACAACCTCTTCTCGACGGGCCGGTCCTATCTCGCCGGGAACGACGAACTCCGGGCCGCGGAGTTCAACCGGTTCCTCAGGGATCCGTCCATCGACGGCTTTTTCTTTGCGCGCGGTGGCTATGGGGCCATGCGCATTCTCGATCGGATCGACTATGCCGCATTCTCGAACAACCCCAGGCCGCTTGTCGGATTCAGCGATGTCACCGCTCTCAACCAGGCTCTCGCTGTGAAGACCGGAGTGGCCTCGTTTCACGGTCCAATGCTGAATACGGACTTTCACGATGGTCTCTCTCCGCTGCAGGATCGCTGGCTCTGGTCCGCACTTTCCGGCGAGGCTCCCATGGAGTTTCGCTATGACCAAACGCAGGTCATCAGCCACGGTCAGGCCTCGGGCATCCTCTTTGGCGGTTGCCTGTCGATCACCCTGGCGCTGCTCGAGACTCCATACGACTTCTGGGTACAGGACGGAATCTGGTTCTGGGAGGACGTCGATGAGCCTATCTATCGTATCGACCGTATGTTGACCCAGTTGAGGCTGTCTGGTAGATTACGGAACATCCGGGGCGTCATGATCGGCAAGCTGAAAGACTGTGGCGTGAGCGATCCAGACGAGCTGGACTCCCTTCTCTCTGAGTTTTTCTCCGACAGTGGCATCCCCGTCGTTCGCGACCTTCCCTTCGGGCATTTCGCAGACAATCTCCTCATGCCCATCGGCCTCCCCGCCGAATTGGACACCACGGCGCTGACCTTCACGCTTCCTCGGCCGGTCACCAGCGCTGCGGTCCGCTCCCCGGGGTCGCTCCACCGATGAAAACGGTGTTCAAGGCCACCTCGAGCAAAGACCCGGTCAAGCATCAGAGCCTGAGGTTTTCCGGCGGTGATTTCATTTTCCGCGAGGGGGATCTCGGCACGGAGATGTTCATCATCGTCGAAGGAGTGGTTCATCTCGTCAAAGGGGTCGCAGGCGAAGACCTCGTCCTTTCGAGATTGGAAAAGGGAGACTTCTTCGGGGAGATGGCCGTCATCGAGAGCGCAGCCAGGTCTGCCGCCGCGGTCGCGGAGACGGACGTCACCTTGCTCCCGATCAACGCCGCGCGTTTCGATGAAATGCTGAAGAAGAATCCCGAGATCGCTCTGCGCATGATTCGCAAGTACGCCCGCCGTCTCGAGGAAGCCAACGCTCTTCTCGATCAACTCGCTTCCCGTACCGTCGATCCGGATCACTCCGCCAGTCCGAGCGAGATCGAAGTCCCCGCCGCTCCGGCCGCACGTCCGGCCCGGCCGCACCGTCTCATGCACCAGGGCGGCCGCTCGTTTCTCTTCGGCCGTGCGTTGGAAACTACCATCGGTAGAAGCGATCCTGTGACGGGCATCATGCCGGATATCGATCTGACGCCGCTGGACACGGATCGTTCGGTGTCCCGCCGGCACGCAAAGATCCTTCAGCGGGAAGGGCAGTTCTTCGTCCTCGAGGAAGTGGGAACGATCAACGGCACGTTCGTCAATGAAGAGCGCATTCCCACCGGGCAGCCGGTGGGCTTTTCCAATGGCGACGTCCTGCGCGTCGGTCTCATCGAGATGAAGGTGATCTTCGAATCGTAGAATGCTCGCCGATTCACCCGATTCCTGAGAAAATCGAGCGGTGACCGGCCAACCCCGAGCGAATCTCGTAAGCCCTGCCACTCCAGTCCAGTTTCTCCGAGGAGTGGGTCAGGCGCGGGCTGCACTTTTGAACGCTGCCGGGTTACTCAACGCTGGCGATCTCCTCAATTTTTTTCCTTTTCGATACGAGGATAGACGCCGCCTGGCCACAATCGCGCAGCTTCCGGGAATCAACCAGCCCGTTACGGTTCGGGGCCGCGTCGTTTCCGCCGGAAAGAAAACCTCGCCGGTGAAACGTCTGGCGATCTTCGAAGCGATCCTGGACGACGGAACAGGCACGATCATGGCCGTCTGGTTCAACCAACCCTACCTCGCAGACAAGATACGCCGCAACGATCAACTCCTCGTCTACGGGCAGCCCCGGATCAACAGCTACGGGCGCTTTCAACTGGAGAATCCCGACTTCGAAAAAATCGAAACAACCGGGGAAGGAGACGACGACGGAGCCATCGTCCCTGTCTATTCGGCGGTGAGCGGCATCCCGCCCAGGGCCATGCGGCGCATCGTCGCTTCCGCGCTGGATGCCATTGCCGCCGTCGAAGATCCGTTGCCGCCGGCCGTGCGAGCGCGGCTGGGGGTCATCGACCTATCGACCGCGCTGGTGCAGTTGCATCATCCACAGGAGCTGAGCCCGGACTTCATGGCGGCGGAATCTCCCGCGCACCGCCGGATCATTCTTCAGGAATTCTTCGAATTCCAGCTGGCATTGAGACTTCGCCGAACCGCCGACGACACCGGAGTGAAGGGGAGGTCGATCGTTATCGACGATGCCCTCAGAGACCACGTTCGAAACGTTCTGCCGTTCACGCTCACCGGTGCGCAAAAACGGGTTCTACGGGAAATAGCGGGTGATCTCCAGAACGAGAAGACAATGTACAGGCTCCTGCAGGGCGACGTTGGAAGTGGCAAGACGATCGTGGCCCTGGTCGCTGCGGTGATCGTCATCGACAACGGGCACCAGGCCGCAATTCTGGCCCCGACCGAGGTCCTGGCAGAGCAGCACTATCAGAGAATTAGTCAACTACTTGACAAAAGCGGCATTCGTCTGGCGAAGCTCACGGGTAATTCCACAGCGGCGGAACGGCGAACGATTCTGCGGGCCTTACGGGAGGGTTTTATCGATCTCCTCGTGGGAACGCACGCCGTCCTCGAAGACGAGGTCCGATTCAAATCGCTGGGGCTGGCCATCGTGGATGAACAGCATCGTTTCGGTGTCGTTCAGCGGCAGAAGCTGTTCGCCAAAGGAGATTATCCGGACATTCTGGTCATGACTGCCACGCCCATCCCTCGCTCGCTGGCTCTGGCAATGTTCGGAGACCTGGAGTTGTCGGTCATCGATGAGCTGCCCCCGGGAAGGATGCCGGTGAAGACTGTCGTACGGGGAAACGGCCGGCTGGCGAAAGTCTATGACTTTCTGGACGAGAAGATTGCAGGGGGCGAGCAGGTCTTCGTCGTTTTTCCGCTGATCGAAGAGTCCGAGAAGCTCGATCTGAAGCCGCTCACTGTCGGCTTCGAGGAAATCTCGCGAAGATTTCAGGGGCGGCGAGTGGCCATGCTCCACGGGCGGATGGCGCCGTCGGACAAGCAGGAAACCATGCGCCGCTTCAGCGACGGTGAGATCGATATCCTTGTGGCCACAACGGTCATCGAGGTAGGAATCGACGTGCCCAATGCCTCATTGATGGTCATTATCGGGGCGGATCGATTCGGCCTCTCACAGCTACACCAGCTTCGGGGTCGTGTCGGCCGCGGCGCCAATCGTTCGTTTTGCATTCTGATTCGCGATGAGCGGGCCAACGAAGAAGCCAAGCAGAGGCTGCGAACGTTCGAACAGACCCGCGACGGATTTGAAGTCGCGGAACGGGATCTGGAACTCCGCGGAGCGGGAGATTTTCTGGGGACGA
>JBDTRY010000310.1:0-3889 GCA_039931435.1 Acidobacteriota bacterium
ACTGGATACTGGCGTAGTGCCTCTCGCATGGGGCGGGTGATTCCGGTTCCGGCGCCGAGATCGTGAGCCTCGGCCGGGTCCGCGCCGAGGTCGTAGATCTCCAGTCTGCCCGCGAGAATGGCCTTGCGCTGGCCATCGACAGCCATGACCTGCGGCTGCCATCCATACTGAAGGTAGGGAATCATCCCTTCTCCGAGAACGACTTCCTGAAGATCGTTTCGCAGTGTGTTCGGGGATCTGATGCCGGCGAAATCGAGGATCGTGTCATAGATTCTGCGGGTGCTCACCGGCCTGGCCGCGGTCCCGGCGGGAACACCCGGACCTACAAGCAGCAGGGGAACGTGCATGACCGCCTGATAGAGCAGATGACCGTGTTGTTTCTCGCCATGTTCGCCGAGAGACTCACCATGATCGGCAACGACAATGATGACCTGAGCGCGCCTGGATTCGCGCCGGAAGGCGTCGAGGAGACGGCCCAGTTGCTGGTCGACCGCTGCAACCTCTCCAAGGTAGGGATTCTTCGCGAATTGCTCCCGGAAAGGGGAGGGGGGTTCGTATGGCGCATGGGCGTCGAAATAGTGAACCCAGAGAAATGATGGTCGTGATCCGTGCCCGGCCAGCCAGGTCACGGCGTGGTCTGTGGTTTCTTTCGCAGTGCGTTCCACACCGCCCCCGAGCTCGTCGTCGTAGAGATCGAATCCGCGTGATAGTCCGAAACGATGCTCGAGCGGGAATCCTGAAATGAACGCCGCTGTGTCGTAACCTGATTTTTTCAGAAGCTCAGCGACGAGCACCTTGCTGCCATCGAGGAATCTGGCGTTCTCGTGCACTCCATGAGCTGCGGGGTAGAGGCCGGTCATCATCGAGCTGTGGCTGGGAAGGGTCTCCGGCGCCGTAGAGTAGGCCTGAAGAAATTGGCGCCCCTCGGCGGCCAGCGCATTGTAGGCAGGCGTATGAGTGCCACCGCTTGCCAGAGGTCCGATGGCGTCGAATCTCGTCGTGTCCAGAGTGACCAGGAGGATCGAAGGAAGGTCGCGATGCGCAGCCTCAGGAGCGGATGCACCGCGCTCCCGCGTGCAGGATGCGAGCAGAACGCAGAGCAGGCTGACCGTGATCCAGTGCTGGCGTTTGATGTTTTTCATTGCAAAGCGAAGGCTCCGAACTCCCACAACGCCGGGAGGGCGCGTTGTCATCCAGTGAAGCAGAGGAGATCCGGCCGATCACCGTCTTCGGGACGCTCCTCGTACCGCCTGACACCGGACCGGCACAGAGTACACTCTCGACTTCGAAAATGAAGCGGCCGGCAAGAGCCCGGCGAAAGGACCGACTATGCTCAACTACATCTGGTTCGCGCTCATGGCCATTGCCCTCGTCGTGGCGGCGTTCAACGGTACCGCGGACGCCGTGACCAAAGGCGCTTTGGATTCGGCAAAAACTGCTGTGGAGATCTCCATCGGACTGATTGGAGTGATGGCCCTCTGGCTGGGGATCATGAAGGTGGCCGATGAATCAGGTCTGGTAAGGCTTCTGGCCCGGGCCATCAGTCCCATCACCAGGCTGATTTTCCCGGAGGTCCCGCACGATCATCCGGCCATGGGAGCGATCATTCTGAACATCTCCGCAAACATGCTCGGTCTGAGTAACGCCGCCACCCCGTTCGGAATCAAGGCCATGGAGGAGTTGCAAACGCTCAATCCTGAAAAGGAGACTGCATCGAACTCGATGGTCATGCTTCTGGCCATGAACACAGCCAGCGTGCAGTTGATCCCGGCCACGGTCATCGCCATCATGGCGTCGGCTGGCGCGACGAATCCCACCGCGATCATCAGTACCACCCTCGTGGCCGGGATCTGCGCCATGATCGCGGCGATTGCCGCGGCGCGGGCCCTGACCCCGCTCTTCCCGTATCGCCGCAATGCACAGGCCAGTGTCATCCTCATGACGGATGAAGAGGTGAAGTCTCCGGAACAGACGGGTGAGGGCGACGACCATGCGTGAAGTATTCAATGCCGTTTCACTCTGGGCCATCCCCGTTCTCCTCGTAGGCATTCCCTTCTACGGGATGCTCCGTGGCGTCAAGGTCTACGAGGCATTCGTGGAGGGCGCCAAAGAGGGATTCAACGTAGCCATCCGCATCATCCCTTTCCTGGTAGCCATCCTCGTGGCCATCGGAATGTTCCGGGCTTCGGGAGCGATGGCCATCCTCACCAGCACACTCTCTCCGCTGCTCAATCTGATCTCCTTTCCGACCGAGCTCGTTCCCCTCGCTCTGATGCGTCCTCTGACGGGATCCGGCTCCCTGGCACTGGTCACGGACCTGGTGAAAACACACGGGCCGGACTCTCTGATGGCCAGAATTGGCGCAACGATGTACGGAAGTTCGGAGACGACGTTCTACGTGATCGCCGTCTACTTCGGGTCGGTAGGGGTGAAGAAAACACGCCACGCCATCCCCGCCGGGTTGTTCGCGGACCTGGTGGCCGTGATCGTCTCCGTGATCGTATGCCGATGGATGTTCGCGTAGCGGCGCGCAGAGTGCCGGCTGATCAGTCTGTGTTCGATTCAGTTCCCACGGCGATCAGCTCGGGTTTTCCGCCGATGTTCACCGAGATGAAATAGAGAATCGCGCCCACCGCCAGGGCCACGAGTGCAGCGATGATGTTTCCGAATTTCAAAGTGAAAAAGAGGCCGATCGAAATGAGCGTTCCGAGGATCGGGATGAGCAGACCTCCGGGCGCACGGAATCCCGGTGAGAGCCGGCGCAGACGCGGCACCGCGGCGCAGGTAAACAGGTACGTTGTCAGACGAGCTACTGCCGAGAGCAGGGCAAGCTTCACGAAGGAGCCGGCAATGGCTGTGGGGATGGAAACCACAGTGAGAAGGGCGATGGCCACGTACGGTGTGCGGAACCGCTCGTGAATTCGCGCTACCGCCGTATACGGACGCCGTCCCAGCGACAGCGCGTACATCATCCTCGAACCTTCCAGCATCGTGCCCAGGTTCGTGCCCAGAATGGAGATGATGGCGCCGACAGTAATCAGCAAAGCTCCTGAAGGTCCCATGATCGCCGCTGCTGCGTCGGCGATAGGTGTGGCGGTCTGCGACAGATCCGGAACCGCGGACATCGCTGCCAGCTGTGCCAGCGAATAGACAACGGCGATGGCCAGCGTCCCGACGAGGAGGGCCATTGGAAGCTCGCGGCGGGGATCTTTGTATTCACCGGCGGGAATTCCGAGGTTTTCAAAACCAGCGTAAGCGAAGAGAAGGAGGAGGAAAGCGTCGCCCCAGTGCGTATCAGCGCCAGGCAGTTTGAATGACGGAGGGACCGGGTTGTATCGAAAGGCGATGAGCGCCACGACCACGAATATCAGCAGCGGAAGAAGCTTGCCGACGGTAAAGAAATAGATCGTTCGAGCGCCGAACTTGATTCCGAGAACGTGGATGGCGGCAAAGGCCAGCAAGGTCAGCGTGATCAAGAGGGCGCGAGGTACACCGTGCCCTGCCCAGGGAACGATGCGGGCCAGCGACACCACAAAGCCGTTGGAGAGCGCGGCCAGAGAGGTGACGCGGGCGATGGTATTCATCCAGCCCGTCTCAAACCCGATGAAGTCTCCGAAGGCCGTGCGACTGTAGAGGTAGGCGCCGCCCGGTTCGTTGAAGTGACTGGCTGCCTCGGCGAAACAGAGCACAAGGATGAACACGGGGACGGCGAAGAGAACCGGAGCCCAGAGGGAGAAGGGACCGAGAAGTTTGAAGGACTCGGACGGGAGCAGGTAAACGCCGCTGCCGATGACGGCGTTGATGCAGAACGCCACCAGCCCCCAGAAGCCCACCGCGCGAACAAGGCGCTCGGGCGAGTTCTGTTCTTTCATTCAGTCTCCTTGCAATG
>JBDTRY010000311.1:0-3884 GCA_039931435.1 Acidobacteriota bacterium
GCGCACAGCGCCGACGCGGACGACGGTCCCTGATTTCACTCAATACCCGATCCGACTTGCGGAAACAGCGGAGCCGGATGAACAGGCGGCGCGGCGTATGGGGCATGGTTCGGCTCTGACTATCCTCCTGCAGGCCGACGGGCGTCGAGCGGGGTTTCTTGCAGACGGAAGGCGGATGACCGCGGACGGTCTGGACAGGTTTTGCAATGCGCTGAGGACCCTTCAGGAGAATCTGGCCCGATCTGAAACGGTGGCTCTGGGCTTCGTCGATCTTATCGATGAGGGCCAGCGGCAAGAGCTCATGGCGCAGGCTCAGAGCCCCTCCCTAAAGGAGGCCCGACGCTCGAATATCCACGAGCTGTTCGAGGAGCAGGCACGAACCACCCCTGACCGTATTGCCGCGACGTGTGCGCAGCAGTCGATGACTTATCGGCAGCTCAACGAAGCAGCGAACCGCCTGGCGCGGCATCTTCTGGAACGTGGTCTGGAACGGGGCGCGCTGGCCGGAGTAATGGTCGAGCGATCGCTGGACATGCTCGTCTCGCTGCTCGCAGTGTTGAAAACAGGTGCGGCATACGTCCCTCTGGATCCGCTCTATCCGCCGGCCAGGCTGGCCTCCATGATCGACGATTCCCGCATGCGGATGGTGATCACCAGGCGTCTCTTTGTCGAGAACGTTCGCGGAGCGGAGAGCGTAATTCTGGAGGAGATCAGCGACGAGCTCTGTCAACGTCAGGGTGCGAACATCGAGCAGCCCGTGGCACTTTCCGACCTGGCCTATGTCATCTACACCTCCGGTTCGACGGGAGTGCCGAAGGGAGTGATAGTCGAACACCGGAACGTGGCCAATTTCCTCGAGGGGATGGACGCCATTCTGGGAACCGAGGCGGGGGTATGGCTGGCCGTGACCAGCATCTCATTTGACATCTCGGTGCTCGAGCTCTTCTGGACTCTCTGCCGGGGATTCACCGTCGTCATCTACCCGGACAGCCAGAGAACGGGAATCACACGGAGGTCATCCCGCAGGTCCATTCAGTTCGGCCTTTTCTACTGGAACGTGGCTGATGAGGGCGGTGAGAACGATACCGAAAAGTACCGGCTCCTTCTCGATGGTGCGCGCTACGCCGACTCTCACGGCTTCAACGCGGTCTGGAATCCCGAGCGGCATTTCAACGCTTTCGGCGGTCTGTTCCCCAATCCCTCCGTAACCTGTGCTGCGCTGGCTACGATCACCCGAAACGTTTCGCTGCGTGCGGGCAGTTGCGTGGTGCCCCTGCACAGTCCCATTCGCATTGCAGAGGAATGGGCCGTGGTGGACAACCTCTCCAACGGCCGCGTGGCGATCTCCATTGCCGCCGGGTGGGCCCCTCCGGACTTCGCCATCAAGCCTGAGAATTTCTCCGATGCGAAAACTGTGATGTTCGAATCGGCGGAAATCGTGCGGCGCCTGTGGCGGGGCGAGACGGTCGAATTTCCCGGCCCGTCGGGCACTGTGCCGGTGCGAACGCTTCCCCGGCCCATTCAGAAGGAGTTGCCACTGTGGGTGACGACGGCCGGGAATGTCGAGACCTTCGTGCAAGCCGGCAGAGCGGGACACAACGTCCTCACGCACCTGCTCGGACAGAGTGTCGAAGAAGTCGCTTCGAAAGTTCGAGCGTACCGCGAGGCCAGAGAGAGGGCCGGCCATTCCGGTCCGGGCACTGTTTCCCTCATGCTCCATACCTTTGTCAGTTCGGACATGGCCAGCGTGGAACGAGAGGTCCGAGGCCCGCTGAAAAAATACCTGAAGAGTGCCATGTTCCTGGTAAAGGCGGCAGCATGGCAATTCCCCACGTTCAGGAAACTCTCCGAGGAACAGGGGAAGACCCTGGATGAGTTTCTGGCCGGCGTTTCGGATGAGGATCTCGACGCGCTTCTCGAGTTCGCCTTCCAGCGCTACTTCAAGACCAGCGGACTATTCGGGACTGTGAACCACTGCCTGGAAATGGTGGAGCGGGTGGTGGGCGCGGACGTCGATGAAATCGCCTGTCTGATCGATTTCGGCATCGCCACGGATGTCGTCCTCGATCACCTTCCTTACCTGAACTCTCTGCGGGAATCGACCGAGCCTGCTCCGCTGCTCGACGAAACGGCGAGCGTCGACGATTTCTCTGTCCCCGCCCTCTTACTTCGGCATCACGTGACGCACTTTCAGTGCACTCCCTCGATGGCAACGATGCTCGCCGCGGACTCGGAAGCTTATCCGGGTCTCGCCGGCCTGAAGCACATGCTGGTCGGAGGGGAAGCCCTCACCTCCGAGCTGGCCCGGTCGCTTGCTGCTCGCACGCAGGCACGCCTGACGAACCTGTACGGTCCGACGGAGACGACCGTCTGGTCATCCGCCTGCGACCTGGACGACCAGGCCACTTCCACAGCGGGAATCGTCTCCATCGGCCATCCGCTCTCAAACCAGGCCATTTACGTTCTGGATGAACGGTTGCAGCCGCTGCCGCCAGGTGCTGTCGGAGAACTGGTGATCGGAGGAGCCGGAGTGGGGCGCGGCTACTGGGAACGTCCCGAGCTCACCGCACAGAACTTCCCCGACGACCCGTTCCGGGGCAGCGCACGCATGTATCGAACCGGGGATATGGGCCGGATGGGCAACCATGGTTCGATCGAATATCTGGGTCGCGCCGATCAACAGGTCAAGATTCGTGGCCATCGGGTCGAGCTCGGAGAGATCGAGGCCCTCCTTGCCGGCCACAAGAACGTCCTCGAGGCTGCTGTCGTCCTCCGTGAAAACGCGCCCGGTGATGAGCGGTTGATCGCCTACCTTACTCCTCGTGGCGAGGTGCGGCCGGACGACGAAGAGCTGAAGAGCTGGTTGAGGCAACGGCTTCCGGAGTTCATGGTCCCGGTCGCCTGCGTTCATCTCGAATCCCTGCCGCGGACACCGAACGGTAAGATCGACCGGCGGATGCTTCCCGCGCCGGTGGCGCTGACCCTCCCCGTCCGATCGGCGGAGCGTGATCTCCGCAGTGAATCCGAAAAGATGGTGGCGGAAGTCTGGCGGGATGCCCTCGGCGTGTCAGTCATCGATCGAGGCGCGAATTTCTTCGACATCGGCGGACACTCGCTGCTGGTCGTTCAGGTACTGAACGAGCTTCGCAAGCGCACCGATAAAGCGGTGAAGATGACGGATCTCTTCAAATATACGACCATCGAGTCGTTGGCCGATTTCATCGGTGACTCCGGATCGAGGCCGGCGATCATGGATCGCGGGAGAAGAAGGGCAGAGGCCAGACGTGCCGCGGTCGATCGAAAAAGAAAATGAAATCTGCGGCCACTACTCGGGGAACTGAATACCGGCCACGTACGCATCGATCTCGGCGTTCGAGGTGGCATCGCCCCAGTCACCGGCGAAGAGTACCTACAGCCCGGAGCGGTTCGGAACAGCCTGAGACTCCCGGGTATACTCGAGATCGGCCAAGGGCAGTTCTGCCGAGAACCTCTGCGCAAATCGTCCAACAGTTCCGCTGTCGTCCAGCTTCAACGAAGCCAGTTCCACCGGTATCTGCGCAGTCGTGTGGCATTGGAAGTCGAATATCGGTCACCTGAACAGCCGCGGACGTGGCCAGCTTGATCGAAGTAATTCGGGTGCTAACTAAAACATCGGCAGATCCCTTCATCGCCAAACTTCGAAGGTCCGAACTAGTGTTCTGTCCGCGAAATAAGTGCAATTAGGGATGCGAACAGCAAAGCCTCTTCGCATTGCGACCCTCAGATCGGCGGCGCTTTGAAGCACTGGTGGCGAGAGCGAGTGCTCGAGCCGGACACGTTCGCCGCGCGTGGTCATCCTGATGACTGCAGATGGGGTTCGCGGGATCGAGATCGCGAGGCGTCTT
>JBDTRY010000312.1:0-3879 GCA_039931435.1 Acidobacteriota bacterium
GACGGGTACTGCGTTTTCTTTGTCCCTACAGTGGCTGGTACCTGCCCATGTTCGTAGCCGGCGCCATCGAGAAAGTGAACGTCTGGCAATACGACTGCATGGCCGCCGATGCCGCTGACCTCGGGAACTCGGAGATGGCGGCGACGCTCTCGGAGATGGCCGCCGTGGAGCGCAGGCACGCGGCCTTCTTCGCCAGCGCCCTGTCACGACGGCACTCCTCCCGTCGAACGGCCACTGTCCGCTCGTAGTACGCACTCCCTTCCCGCCCGCGCGCTACGCTAGAATCGCATCGCACTTCCACCAGGCAGGGACTGGCAGCGCCGGCTGGCGCGACATTCTGCCGCGAAGGAGAAACGATCCATGCACGGTTACGCGGTTCGTCCCGGCAGCAAAATTGATCTGCGAGCTGTCGACCCCTCCGACAAATCTTTCTTCGACGGCGACAAGAGCAAGGGGCACGAGGAGACGGCGTCGAACGGCAGCAAGCTCGCCGACCTTCAGGAACTGCTCTACGCCGAGCACAAGCAGAGAATCCTGATCGTCCTGCAGGGCATGGACACGTCCGGGAAAGACGGCACGATCCGCGGAGTGTTCCAGGGCGTGAACCCTCAGGGAGTCCGCGTCTACGGCTTCAAGGCCCCCTCCGCTGAGGAACTCTCGCATGACTTTCTATGGAGGGTGCATGCAAGAGTCCCGGCAAGCGGAGAAATCGCCGTCTTCAACCGCAGCCACTACGAAGATATCCTCGTCGTTCGCGTGCACGAACTGGTGCCACCGGATGTCTGGGGAAAACGCTACGACCAGATCAACGCCTTCGAGAAAATGCTCACAGAGACCGGCACGACCATTCTGAAATTTTTCCTGCACATCGACAAAGATGAACAGAAGAAGCGTCTACAGGCCCGCCTCGATGATCCCGATAAACACTGGAAGTTCCAGCTCGGAGATCTGGCGGAAAGAAAACTGTGGGATCTGTACATGGACGCCTATCAGGACGTTCTGACTCGTACGAGCACGGGGTGGGCACCGTGGACCATCGTTCCCGCAAACTCGAAGTGGTACCGCAACGTCATCGTCTCCAGCATCATCGTCAAGGCGCTCGAGGACCTGAAGATGACGTATCCGCTTTCCTCGGAGAGCCTCGAGGGCGTGAAGATCGATTGAACCCGTACGTCCAGACGAGCTGGAGTGCGTGACGACTCGCCGCGCTCGGTGCCATACCGTCCGGCATTTCTCCGGTGGCGCGTAGAGCCCTGATTCGACCGGTACGGTTACCGGTACCGGCCCCACGCCACGCCGTGCGGACCTACAAACGATGGGCGCGGGTTTCGCGTTGGCTTCGCGTCGAAATCTTTCGTTGATTTCGGGCTCGAATCCTGTCTCTCTGGTACGGCACTTGCTCTTAATAAGTATGGGTGCGGTCAATTCGACGGCAACCTCATCATTCAAATCATAGAGAGGAGTTCGCATGAACCGAGACGAGATCAAAGGGAAGTTCGACAAGGCCAAAGGCGCCGTCAAAGAAGGATTCGGAGCAGCTACCGGAGACCGCAGTACCGAGATCAAAGGGAAAGCAGAGCGACTCAAGGGAAACCTCCAGGAAAAGTGGGGCGAGGCCAAGAGCGACCTCGACTCCGAGATCGATCGCGATCTGAAGGACAACCCGAAAACAACCGGCCGCGTCTGACACCCGGCATTCGAAGTTCAAAACCCGGAGCGAAGTTGCTCCGGTTTTCTTTTTCCGTAACGTTCCCGTGCTAGAATCGCCTCACCCACCTCCCTGCGACAGGCAATCCTGCCCGTCCGGCTTCTTATCGATTCCCCGAATCACGACAGTGCCGCGCAGAATAGCGTCTGTCGTTTTCTCCAATACCCGCACCGAAAACAAAATGTCGAACCCTGTTCGTTTTGCCTGCTCTGTTTTCATTTTCGCAATCGTGGCCGGACCCCTTCGGGCCTCGACCATGGCTGAAGTTGTCGGCGTTCTCGACGCTCACAAACTGGTGGTTCGCCAGGATGGCGCCGAGCGGATCATTACGCTGGCCGGAGTTCGGCCAGCCGATTTCGACTGGGGCGTCGGGGCCGTGGCCCTCCGCCAGCTCATTCAGGATCACTGGATATTTCTGGAGCCCTCCGGGCGGAAATCATCGGACGCTACGTTCTATGTCTACCGCTCGCCGGATGCCCTGCCGGTCAACGTGACGATGATCCGTGATGGCTACGCCGTCTGTTCCTGCGAAGAGTCCACGGAGCGGGACGAATACAGCCGGGCGGAGACGTGGGCGAGAGAGAATCGCCGCGGAATCTGGAGCGAGCGCGGCGCGGCCGCAGAGTGGGAATCACGTCATCGGCACACCCGATTTCTCGGCGAACTCCCCTATTTTTCAGGAGCCTCCGTACCTTCCGCCGCGGCGAAGAGTAAATCAGCGAAGGCCCCGAGCGGGCACCACAAGGGCCACCGCTGATTGGCTTCAGTTCGGCGTTTCGAAGGAATGACAACGGTACCGGTCGCACGCCTGGCCTGCCGTGCGGCCCTACCAGCCTGCCTTCAACGATCGGGTGGCGGGAGCGCGCTCGACCCGGGTTTTGCCGCGATGCCGGCCGTGCTCCGATATCACTGCGTTGGCTGAGACTCCTCCAGAAGCGGCTGGAGCAGTCGATGCCACCGCGCCCTGAAAAAGTACCAGACCAGAGCCAGTGAGATCGGGATGAATGAAAACACAAAGAGCATTTTTGCAACTCCCACGATCCCCGGCTGCACTGCGAAATGAATCTGCAGGTCGAGCGCAACTTCTTCGAGATCGTTCATCAGCGCGCCGCCCTTACCCTCGCGGTACCACGCCAGAAATTCAGGGTCGTGCTGAAGTCGAAGGGCGAAAAGCATGCTGTGGATCTGCACGAAGAACGCCGCAAACGCCGCCAGTGGACGTTCAAAATCAGGGCTTCGCAACCCGTATCCTGAGAGGGCCTGATAGAAAAAGATCCCGGCCAGAATGAACTCGAAGGCGTGTCCCGCCGAAGCGATCAGGATTTCGCGTCTCCATTCGGAGGACACGGCAACGAACCAGAGCACAAAAATCGATCCGAGCACGGCCACCGTGCGCGGATTTTTCCGGAACCACCAGGCCAGAAAGCCGAAACCGGCCACAACGGCCAAGGCAATCGAAAGGTGAAAGCTGCCGCGGTGCGTGAACCCGCCGCCGTAGACGAAGTCGAAGGCCGGAAGCGATGGGTAGCCGAGGGACCACCCAACCACGGCGTGGCCGAACTCATGGAAGAGAGTGACCAGAGCTGAAAATGCAAAGCGGGTCAGGGGAATGACATAGATTGTGGCCGCACCGGCCAATCCACTGCCGAGGATGAGCCACTCGCTTCTTCCGATACGACCGTCGGCGGTCGTATCCTCCCGGACTTCACGGGTGATACCGCGCTGCTTCCAGCGCGGGGGCGGAATGGACCTTGGAAAGTCCTGCGCCTCGTCCCATTTGGCGAAGACCACGCCGCACCGCAGACACTCGTTTGCCACAGGTTGCTCGAACGCGCATTTCGGACAGATCATGGGAGGTGTTAATCAAAATTAGCACAGGTTACCTGCGGTAGTTGAAAGCGCCATGGGAATGCTGCTCCAGCCGGGGCCGTTGAGCCCGAAAGTAGCATCTTTCCCGAATCGAACCAGGAAGGTCATGTGCGGCATGCTCCAACCAGCCGCTACACTCGCAATGCAATTCAGATATGACATCAGAAACGTGGCCATCATTGCCCACGTCGATCACGGAAAAACCACCCTCGTTGACGCCCTCCTGCGCCAGTCGGGAGCGGTGCGGGCAAATCAGCAGATGGACGAGCGGGTCATGGACTCGAACGACCTGGAACGGGAAC
>JBDTRY010000313.1:0-3876 GCA_039931435.1 Acidobacteriota bacterium
TGGGATCTTCACGAACCCGCATCGTGCGCCAGCTTCTCATCGAGAGCCTCATCATCGCCGTGGCCGGAGCATCCGCCGCTCTCGTCGTGGCCATGTGGTGCGTCAGGTTATTCATCGCTGCCCTTCCGCCCGACACTCCGCTCTCCTTCTCAGCCACCGCCCGTGTGCTGGACACGCGTGTGCTGATGGCCACGGCCATCACTGCCATCCTCACGGGAATCGCCTTCGGCGCGCTCCCGGCGCTCAGAGCAACAGGTCGTGCAGTGCTGCCGGGGATTCGCAACGACTCCAGCCGCGGTTCGTCCCGCTCCCGGTTGGGCAGAGCCTTCGTCATTGTTCAGGTCACGCTGGCCGCGGTCCTTTTGATTACCGCAGGCCTCCTCCTGCGCACGCTGCGAAACGCGAGGTCGGTGAACCCGGGGTTCGATCCCAGGGGCAAAGTCGTCGCCTCGATCGACCTCGCCCGTCAGGGATATTCGAAGGATGCTATGCCGGCGGTCTGGGCCAGGATCCTGGAGAAGGTCACTGCCATGCCTTCAATTCGGGGAGCAGCCCTCGCACGTACTGTTCCTGTGCAGAACTCCGGGATGCGCATCAGCATCGTCATCGAAGGGTATGACCCTCCTCCCGGAACGTATCCGAACGTCGACATGAACATCGTCACCCCCGGGTACTTCCGCACGCTGGGTGTTCCTATCATCCGTGGAAGAGATCTCGCCGAGTCCGACATCAAGGGTGGGCGGGATGTTGCCGTGATCAATCGGGCCATGGCAGACGAGTACTGGCCCGGTCGCGATCCGATCGGCAAGTACATCGGAGACGTGAACGCCGAGGTTGTGGGCATCGTCGCAAACGTACGTGAGCGATCGCTTCGCGCGCCAGCCGCGCCAGCCGTCTACCGGCCGCTGGCGCAGTTGTCGATGAGCGGAATGACGCTGCTCGTGGCCGGAGACGGCCAACCCGCAGCACTGACGGCAGGGCTGACCAGTGCCGTGCGTCAGGTCGATCCCGATCTGCCGCTCTTCCAGGTCTGGACCCTCGAGCAGAAGCTCGGCTATGCGCTGGCGCAGGAGAGGTTGATGGCTGCCATGGTCGGCGCGTTCTCGTTGCTGGCTCTCCTTCTGTCCGCCGGCGGCCTGTACTCGGTCGTGGCCTATGCCACGCAACTCCGCCGCCGGGAGTTCGGAATCCGCATGGCCCTCGGAGCGGAACGCGGCCGGATCCTTCGCACGGTTCTCAAGGAGAGTGTCGTCCTCACATTGACCGGCCTCGTCTTCGGTCTGGGCATTGCAGCCGGCGTTACACGCTTCGCCCAGTCCCTTCTGTTCGGAGTCTCGCCGCTCGATCCGATGACGTTCCTGATCGCCGGAGCCGTTCTGCTCGCCGCCGGACTCGCCGCAGGGCAATTGCCTGCCATTCGGGCCATGAGTACCGACCCCGCCAATGTACTTCGCCATGAATGAGGAAACGGTTCGATGATCGATGACCTTCGTCACGCGCTGCGATCGCTGCTCAGGGCTCCGCTGTTCACGTTCATCGCTGTGGCTACGCTCGTCCTCGGAATCGGTGCGAACACGGCGATCTTCTCCATCGTCAACGCCGTGCTCCTCCGGCCCCTGCCCTTCACGAATCCGGAACGATTGGTGCGGCTCTATTCGACGAGCGCCGACAGCCAGAACGGCAACGTCAATCCACTGGATGCCCTGGACTGGCGGGATCAGAATCACTCCTTCCAGCAGATGGCTCTCTTTCATGACAATGAGATGACCGTCAGCACCGGTGCCGAGCCGGTTCGGATCGCCGCGGGACGCGTCACATGGGACTTCTTTTCCATGCTCGGAGTGAAACCGCAACTGGGTAGAGAATTTCGCCGTGATGAGGAGAAGCCAGGCAATGACCGGGTGGCCATCATCAGCAATGCATTCTGGCTGACCTGGTTCGGCGGCGCCCCGGACGTGATCGGGAAACAGATTCACGTCGGCGACCGGCAGTACGAAGTCGTCGGGGTGCTGCCCGCCGGCTTCCGGACACCCGTGGTGATCCGGGGCGAACCGGCGGTTTATCGTCCCATGGCCCTCGATCCCGAACAGACAGGACGCGGCGGACACTACATGCAGGTCATCGCCCGCCTCCGTCCCGGAGTGAGCATCCGTCAGGCGCAAGAGGAAGTCACGGCACTGACCGAGGACATCGAGCGGCGGTTCCCGGACGAGGGGACTGGCCGGCGGGCGCGGCTCGAACCGCTGACGGAAACAATCGTCGGTGATTACCGGAAGAGTCTGAATATTCTGATGCTGGCCGTCGGGTTTGTGCTGCTCATTTCCTGTGCAAACGTCGGTGCGCTCTTTCTGGCCCGGGCAGCCACGAGACAGCGCGAGGTATCGATCCGCGCGGCGCTCGGAGCAGGCCGCTGGCGGCTCATCCGTCAGGCATTCGCCGAGGCCCTGATCATCGCTCTCGTCGGGGGAACCGTGGCAATAGCCGCGGGAGCATGGCTGGCCTCGCTTATTGCCTCGTCCGGATCAGCGTTCGTTCCGCGGCTCGATTCCGTCGGTGTCGATCTGCCCGTTCTGCTCTTCACAACGGCCGCGGCCATCGGATCGGCGTTCCTCTTCGGCCTCCTTCCCGCGCTTCAATTCGCTGTGACCCGTCCGGTCAGTGCTCTGCAGGCCAGCGGACGAGGTGTGACCGGAGCACGCGATGTGCGTCGGATTCTGCGCTGGATGATCGTGGCAGAAGTGGCTTTGTCCATCGTACTGCTCACGGGCGCGGGACTGCTCATCCGAAGCCTCTGGACTCTCTCTTCCGTCCAGCCGGGCTTTGACGTCGATCGCATTCTCTTCGTGCCTGTCTCGCTTTCTCCCCAGCGATACTCCGAAGATTCGAAGGTCTACGGTTTCTACGAAGAACTCGATCGAAGGCTGGAGCGCTACCCGCAGATCCAGTCGTCCGGTGCCACGAACATCCTTCCGTTCAGTGGAAGCTTCTCGTGCGATGGATTCACGATGGAAGGAGATCCGGAAATAGAACGGTCCCTCTATCCATGCGCCGAGGTCCGCGCTGTGAGCGAACGCTACTTTCAAACCATGGGGATACCTCTGGTGGCGGGGCGCTTCTTCGCTCCCGTGGATACTCCGGCCAGCACTCCGGCAGTGATCATCAACCGTTCGCTTGCCGTCCGGCTGGGAGGCAATCCGATAGGCCGGCACATCCGCACGGGAAAGATCGAACAGGGAAAGTGGGGAACGATCGTCGGAGTCTCGGGAGATGTCCGTCACTTTGCCCTCGATAAGGAACCCACTCCGGAACTCTATCTTCTCAGCCGCCAGGAGCCGTTCTACAGCATGACCGTTGTAGTTCGGGTGAACGGACGGATGAAGGACACGATCCCCATCGTCCGGAGCGAGCTTCAAGCGCTTGACCCCACGCTACCCCTGAACGCACTGGAGCCGATGGCCAGTCTGGTCGATCGCTCTCTGGGAGAATCGCGCCTGAGGGTGATTCTCTTCGGATCGTTCGCTGCGCTCGCTCTTCTCCTGGCAGCGACCGGCATCTACGGAATCCTCAGTCACGGTGTCGCCAACAGGACGAGAGAGCTCGGTGTGCGTGTGGCCCTCGGGGCGGATGCCGGACAGGTATTTTCGGCAGTGCTCGGTGAGTCCATGAAGATGACCTTGCTCGGGGTCGTGGTAGGGCTGGCAGGAGCCATGGCCTCGGTCCGTCTCATCGAGTCTTTCCTCTATGGGATCAGCCCGGTCGATCCTATCAGCCTCCTCGCTGCTGCCGGACTGCTCACAGCGGTGGCGCTGTGCGCCAGTCTCGCGCCCGCGCGTCGCGCCATGAAGATCGATCCTGTTGCCGCACTGAGGGCGGAGT
>JBDTRY010000314.1:0-3851 GCA_039931435.1 Acidobacteriota bacterium
CAAACATACCGGGAGCAAGACCGTCGACAAAGGAGAGCAACTTATCTTCTCGCGCCTCTTTGAAGGGCGACGCGGCAACAAGAACTACTTCGAAGCGTCGCAGAAACTAATTCAGGCCTTCGGTCTTCACTTCGTATCCGAGCGGACTGCGTACTGTCGTCTCGACAAGCTCGGCGATCTCGAAGACGGCATTCGGATAAGTCGGCTCGGCGAGCCCGGTAACGACTGGTCCACGACGGTGGTAACTGTTCGCGCAGACATCTTGGCGGAATGGACCGCATTGACTGATTCGGTTGTGGTGCGCATGTTCGACTTTACGCGTTTTCGACCTAGTAATTTCGGAGGGTGGAGTGGGTCCCACGAACCGGCGGTAACGGTCGACGACGACCTGATATATCGCCGTGTTGTTCAGGGAACGCAAGGTAGCTACACGCGCGGCATTCAACTCGTGAAGCCACCGACGTCGAAAGAGGAGGCGTACGAACTGTATCAAGCTGGCCCACGCGAAACACGATATGTGTCATTTCTCGCGCACGACTGGAAGAACGAGACGCTCCGCGAAATCTCAACAGACCCAAGCGCGACTTCCAACTACTTCACGAAGTCGGCTCTACCCTTCGAAACCAGTCCCGCGTTCTTCAAACCCGACGTCCTTCTTAGGTACAAGAGTGATTCGGAGAAGTATCGATTGGAGGCTCGCTCGATATCCTGTCGTGGTGCGTGGCACCTGCAAACGTATGACATCAACGAGGCCGGGCAAGTTCATACCTATATGTGCTATTTGCGGGATCTACCTTATGAGGAACACCTTTATTGGAAGGCTCACAACGAGCCACCGAAAGCCGGTATCTCGCGGCGCGCCTTCGCATCGGATTTCGACGCCGACTGGGATTTCTCTGAGATCGATCCACTCCACGATCTGAAAGCGCGCTTCGAACGTTGGGGAAAGGAAAGAAGGGGCTGGTGTCTGCAACGTTCCCAGCAGACCATTGATGCAGTGCACTATCCAGTCACTGCTTCACCTGATGAGTGGGCATCAGAGCTTCTCGCGCTCGATCAGCTTGTCGTCGAAGGAATGGACCAAAATTGGTTGCGTCAGCAACTGAAGTCGTTGGGCAGGAGGTTCGAGCCGGCTTGGGCAGCCATCAAGCTCACGAAAGAGGTGCTGCTGGCACTAGGGTATGAGGAAGACCGGGCTGAAGTTATCGTTCGTCCACTTGTCACCAGTCACTTTCTGAGAACCAAACTCAAGGGTCATTCAATGAACCAGGCCGAGATCAATAAGTTTCGAGAAGAAACCCTATCTAAGCACAAAAACTACAACGCGCATTTTCGAGCCTTGTGTTCCGATGCAGATGAATGCTTGGAAGAGCTCGAGCAGGTCTTTGCCGTCGAACGGACATAGGGGACATCGTAGACATTGCCGCGACTGTCACGCAGCTAGTCCCTCTCTTCCCGCATGAGTCGCTCGACCAATCTCCGCAGCTGTTGAATCAGCGTATGATGCTCGGCCCGCCACTAATAGCAGCGAACGGGTGGGAAACTTCGCCATCCCGGTACTCTAATATAGAGAGGGAGGCTCAATGCCCAAACCGATCGTCTTCGTTCCCGGCTTTCCTGCCAGCGAGCTCCGCGATGCCAATGGCGACACCGTGTTCCCACCGTCGCCCGCCGATTTGCTCGTTTCCACGCGTAAGAGGGCGTTTCTCGCCAGGATGCGCAAGATTCCCGGCGATCTCGTCCCCGGGCCGCCCATCAGATCCGTGCTGGGAATCGCGAAACAAGCGCAGTCGCTCTACGATCTCCTCGGCCATCGCGGGTACCAGATCACGGGTGACGGCGACGGCCCCGACTTCCGCGCCGTGGGTTGGGACTGGAGGCTCGGCGTCGACGAACCCCATACGATCGCAGCCGTCGCTGATGCAGTGAGATCCTTCGCGCCTCGTAAGGTCATTTTCCTTATTCACTCGACCGGCGCGCTCGTCTTTCGTGCCTTTCTCGCCGCACACCCCGAGCTGGAGGCAAGCATCGACCACGTCCTCGCTTTCGGTGGAGCATGGTGCGGCACGCTCGAAGCCCTCTTCGCCGTTCATCGCGGCCACTCGGAATCGATCCTCGGCATCAAGCTTCTCACCGAAGATGAGGGCGCGGATCTCATCGGCCACACTCAAGCTGCCTACGATCTCTTTCCCCCCGATGCCGCGCGCACCGACCTCGGCGAGATGCAACTCGTCCATGGCGCGGACGGGAAACCCGCTAGCCCCAATGTCGATCTATCCTGGATCAAGCCAGATCGCCTCGTCTACGCTAAGCCGCTTGCCGACAGCGCCAACGAACGCCTCGGAAAACGCGATCGCGAGTTCGGCAGTCTACCCATGACGAACGTCGTCGGCTGGGGCGGGCCGACGTGGCCGGCAGCGCTTCTGGTCAAGAACGATGTCGTATTTCCTGCCGAGGATAAGGACTTCGGCGACGGTACCGTACCGTGGGCCTCTGCCTCATGGATTCAGGGGCCGAACGTACGCACGCTGTTCATTCCCATCGGCGCCTTCGTAGCCGACCCGATCCCCGACCTCCATGCGCACATGTGGGAGTCGCTCGCGGTAACCCAGATCCTAAAGGAAGTCCTCGAAAATGCACCGCGGACACCGCTCGTCGCCGCCGCCGCCGACTCCGACGAAGCGATCGACATCGACTCCGAATTCGTGACCATCCGCCTTACGGCACAGTCCACCGATGGCAAGCCGTTACCCGATTGCGTGGCCCTCGCGAAAGTCGGCGGCACGCCGATACCCGTGCCCTTCAATGGCAGTACCCGCAAGATTCTTCGTCTCAGGCGCGCGGGCTTCCATCACAACGCCTCGAACGACGTGTTTCGCTTCACGATCGATTTCCACTGGACAGGAGGTTCGCACCTCAACTTCGGCGTGTCGTTTCGGGCGGTATAGACGCTTGAAGAGTGAAAGCGTTAGTTTAGCGTCCGCTGTTCACTTCGGGACGGAGCGTCGAGCAAACTGCTGGCGCAACCCTATCGAAAACAATCCAAAAATTTCGATGGCGAAGTTGTCGCATTCATCGCAAAAGCTAGTTGTCCTTCGCGAAGAGATCGGCGGTCACCCGCTCATTTACTATCGGTTTCGCACGGCGGTTCTTGTGTTCCCGACGAAGAAGCCTTGGCCTCAGGTTTCATCGCACGTATCACCACAAATTAGTAGGATCGCCAGAAATGTTGTCGACGAGGGATACATACGCCCACGAGCGGCCTGGATACCCTACTGAATCGAGCGGCGAAACCGTTAGCCCGTATGTGCCGTCGGGGATCTCCATTCGAAACAGTGAGGCGAGCGTATCTTGTCTCGTCTGATTCGGCGCCACCGTAATGATTACTTCTGCGGTGACGGCTCCGTTTCGGGCAAAAAGAATCAACCGATATCGGCCATCACGATCAGATGTGGCATTATGGAGACCGATATTGACCCGTTGGCGTTCGTTAACTTCAATACCGGCAAAATGTTGTACTGGATAGCCCCCGCCTGGAAAAAAGGGCAGCATCTCGCCAAAGGTACCGCCATCGGCGCGGGTTGTATACGAACGCGTGTATCCGGCTGTCCACGACGCTGCTCTAAGTGATAGCGCACCGATAGTCGAATTCGGCGGACAAAGGGTGAACTGGCTCGCGGCATCGGGGAAGATGCTTACCCAGAATGAACCAAAGTCGCCCCCATCCGGAGCTCCCGAGACGCCAACTAGCCGGGCCGTTGCCTCACAGGATCCGTGGATAAATGCGAGTGGCTGCTGCTCGCTTTCTGAAGAATCGACTGGTGGAAAGTAGCCGAATAGATCGGTTCGCC
>JBDTRY010000315.1:0-3849 GCA_039931435.1 Acidobacteriota bacterium
TAGCCTCCTGGTGGGTCGTCGTTTCGCCAGCCATGCAGCAGATCGTGGCCCGGTCATACATGTTTCTGATCTTCGCTGAGCTGGGTGCCGTCCTGTTCCTCTCGTTCCGAATCACGAAGATGACTCCGGCAACCGCGGCCGGATCCTTTTTCGTCTACTCCGTTCTGAACGGACTGACTCTCAGCGCCATCTTTGCCGTATTCTCCCTTGGCTCGATCGTACAGGCTTTCGTCGTGGCCGCGGGCATGTTCGGAGCGATGGCGGTCTACGGGCTGGTTACGAAACGAGACCTCACCTCATGGGGTTCGTTTTTCTTCATGGGTTTGATCGGCATCATCCTCGTCAGCGTCGTCAATATTTTCGTGAAGTCGGAAGGTCTTTCATTCGTGGTGAGCATCGTGGGGGTTTTCGTCTTCGTGGGGTTGACCGCCTACGACAACCAGAAACTGAAGGCCTTCGCGCACGCCGGCGGTCCGCAGTCGACCAACCTCGCGGTGATCGGGGCGTTGCGACTCTACCTGGACTTTATCAACCTTTTCCTGATGCTTCTGCAGCTTTTCGGCGGTCGAAGGCGATAGTCCAATCCCTTTCTCCAGCGCCGAATCTCTTTTTGATGGTGAAGGGAAGCTGTCATCCCGAACGAGCGGAGCAAGGAGGGATCCTCGGTTGGTTCAACAACGGTACAGTGATTGCTACGGCTCGCCTCGGGAGGAATTCATGAATCGCAAATCACTACTCGCTCTGATCGCCCTGGTCGTGCTGTCGACGTCCATTGCCTGTCATTCTCTTAATCAGGTCGCCCCGAAGGGAATGGACGACACGGCCATCGAAACGGAAGTCCGTGCACGGATCGCCACCTCGGTCCCTGGAAAAACGTTCGGAATTCAGATCAAGGTAGATAAGGGCGTGGTGACCTTGAACGGTAACGTCGACAGTGCGTCCGACAAGTCTGCGATCGGCGACGCCGCGCAACAGGTCGAAGGTGTCCGCGCCGTCGTGAACAACCTGGCCATCAACGGATAGAACGGAGCGACGGTCCCACGCAAATGGGTCCGGTTTCAGTTCAGACCGTGAGCAGTTTCCTTTCCTGAAACGCTCACACTCGTAAGCAACTCACATGGGGCGCTTGTCATCCTGAAGGGAGCGCAGCGACCGAAGGATCTCTTCAACGAGGAATGGGCCGGCAACCGGGAAGGTGGAAGAGATCCTTCGCTCGAGGCTCAGGATGACAGCCGGCCATCGTGGTTCTTCACCTCGGTTCAGCGCCCCGATGTGCCTTCGCTTGTAAGAAACTCATCGTAAAGCCATGGGACGTGCGTTGTGGATCGGTAACAAGCAATGATACGCAGACGCGTCATCCCGAAGCGTAGCGAGGGATCCCAGAGGGGTGGGTGGTAAGAGCCCCCAGGGATCGTGCCCCCCGACCACTGGGGTTCCTCGCTCTCGCTCGGAATGACGACGCGCTCCCCGAGTTTCACTCTGGTTCAATGCCATCGCACCCGGTACCGAGCCCGCATAGCGGGCGACACAACCGCACTGTCGGCTTCAGCCAGGGAGACAAAGTTCATTCGGCTTCTTCGTCGTCACGACATGCCGGTTCGACGAAACCATTCGGACCCGATTCGCAGTGTCGCCCGCTACGCGGGCTCTACATTAAAAATTGTTCGGCGGCATGACCCCCGGCTGAAGCCGGGGGCTTCCAGTCTCTTGCCCGCTACGCGGGCTTACGACACTCACGTAAGGATCAACTTTCTTCACACCGGTTCAGCGCCCTCGCTGTGCGTTCGCTTGTAAGAAACTCACCGAGGATAGAAATTCTGGTGGCGCGCCCCTCATCCGGCTCGGCTTCGCTCGCCACCTTCTCCCCGCAAGCGGGGCGAAGGACTGGCGTCGTGGTTGCTGGCTCTCGCTACAAACTCTCAGCGATTCGTTCGCTGATGATCTGATACCCCTCGGTTCCCGGATGAAAACGATCGAGGGAGAGCCGGTGGCGGTGGGAGAAGATGTCTGAGGTCTGAACCACCGTCAGATTGCGGTCGTCCTGAAAGTCTTCCACGAGTTTGGCGTTCCAGCGGTTCACCAGAGCGTTGGACTGTGCGCCCCACGGCGAATCGATGAACGGGTTGTAGAGACCGATGAGGAAGACCCGGGCCTGCGGGCTGTCGGATCGGATTTCTTTGACGATGTCACGGACCCGGTCGCTGACACGATCGAGAATCTCCTCAGGGTTCTTGGGAGGTCCGTCCAGCGAGCTCACGTCGCCAAAAAGATCATTTCCGCCGATCGAGACGACGATGATGTTCGATTCCGCCAGGATCTGCTGGACGTTGCGGCTCTGCAGCGTGCGAAGCAGATCGCCGGTTTTTGCCCCGTTCACAGCCAGATTTACGGTCTGATCGAGCGGGATCTTTCTCTTTTCCAGCATCGCCGAAAGATTACCGCCGATGCCAAGGCCGGTCTGATCGCCCGTGCCCCTGGCCAACGAGTCGCCGACGATGGTGATGTTCAACTTCCCGGTCGACCGCGGCTCGGCCAGAGGGGCGACCGGGACCGAAATGGCGTGCCCGGCGCTGCCTCGTACGACACTGAAGAAGCCGAAGCCGAAAACAACAGCCGCCAGCAGAGCGGCGGTGAGAGGAAGCTTCCAGACAAAAAAACGTTTCCACATGCGTGAGTTCCGTATTCCGCCGGACGTTCAGCAGTCCGCAGCAGGCATCCATCGACGTAATCCCCTGCCGCCGGTCTAAATTTCATCGGGAGCATTCTTGAGTGAAACAACCCTCATCGCCCGCGACCTGAAAAAGGTCATCGGGAAGAAAACGATCGTCGAATCCATATCCTTCCAGTTGAACGCGGGCGAGGTCTTCGGATTTCTAGGTCCCAACGGCGCCGGAAAAACAACCACAATCCGCATGCTCGTCGGCCTCATCCGCCCTACGGAAGGTTCGGTGGAGATCTGCGGACACGACATCCAACGGGATCTCGAAGGCGCTCTGCAATGCGTCGGATGCATTGTGGAGACTCCGGATCTCTACCGCTTCATGACCGGCCGGGAGAATCTCGAACATTTCGCACGGATGCTCGGCAATATTCGCCGGGACCAGATTGCGAACGTGGCCGATCTGGTAAAACTGTCCCATCGGCTGGACGACAAGGTGCGCACCTATTCACTGGGAATGCGGCAGCGACTGGGCATTGCCCAGGCCCTTCTGGGAAATCCTCGGGTACTCATCCTCGACGAGCCGGCCAACGGCCTCGATCCCGCCGGAATCCGGGAGATGCGCGAGCTGCTGCGCAGTCTGGCCCACGAACGGCAGCTGAGTATTTTTGTTTCCAGCCATCTCCTGGCTGAGATCGAGTTGATGTGCGACCGGGTGGCCATCATTCACAGAGGAAAGATTCTGCGCACCGGACGTGTGGCCGAACTGATCGACAGCACGCGCGAAGTGGAGTTCAAGGTTGACTCACCCGCGGCCGCCTCCAATGTTGCTGCGCGCCTGGGTTACAGCCCCGTCGTCTCCGATCACACGTTCCGCCTGGCGGTCGACGACGCCGGCGCTGCTACGCTCGTGGAGGCGCTCACGCGGGAGGGCATCAGCGTCTATCGTGTGCAGCCACGCCAGCAGACACTGGAAGAGATGTTCATGGAAGCAACGGGAGGCGAATCTGTTGCCGGTTGAACAATCTTCGTTGCCCATCCTCGGAGCCGCCCACCCGGAACCGCGGCGGCTGGAAGCCGCCGATCCAGACGGCAGGATGCCGTCGCTCCACATCCGACACGATCACCCTTCGGAGCGACGCCTTCCAGGCGTCTGGACGGGCGGCGTCCCGCGCCGACCACCCCCGGAA
>JBDTRY010000316.1:0-3842 GCA_039931435.1 Acidobacteriota bacterium
CCCATGTTTGCGGTGTACGAGGTCCTCCTCGGCCTCGCCTTTCTCGTGGCACTGCCGTGGTTCCTGATCATCGGGTTCATGCGCGGGAAGTATCTGCCGAACTTTCCGGTGCGGCTCGGCCGCTACCGCTCTGCGCCAGCTCACCATGATCTGTGGATTCACGCCGTCTCGGTAGGGGAGGTCCTGGCGGCGAAACTGGTCGCCGATCGAATCCTGGAGCGCAGGCCGGAGACGCGTCTGGTGGTGACCACGACCACCATTACCGGCCAGACGCTTGCCAGGCGCTCGTTCCCCAACGCCACGGTCACCTATTTTCCGTTCGATTTTTCATTCGCCGTGAAGAGATTTCTTGCGCATCACCAGCCTCGGGTGTATTCGACGATCGAAACCGAGATCTGGCCGAACGTAACCCGCCACGCGTACGCTGAGGGGATGAAGTTGATTCTGGCCAATGGCAGGATTTCCGACCGTTCTCTGCCGCGCTACCGGATGGTTCGGCCGATCCTTCGCCGCATCCTCGGGCGGTACGAGGCCATTCTCGTTCGTGATGAGACCGATCGTGAACGTTTCGTGGAGATCGGGGCGAATCCCGAGCGCGTCGAAACCGTGGGGAACGTCAAGTTCGATTTTGATTTCGAGCCTCGCCCGCCGGAGATCGATGCGCAGCTCCGAGCTCTCATCCGAGGAAGAAAAGTGTTCGTGGCCGGCTCGACAAAGCAGGGAGAGGACGAGTTGATCGCCCCCCTTCTGAAGGACCTCATTGCCGATCTGGACTGTTTTGTGATTATCGCCCCGCGGCGGCCGGAGCGGTTCGAAGTGGTGGCGGGGATCCTGGCAGCGGCGGGGACGGACTTCATTCGCCGCAGCGAGCTGACTTCCGGCGATCGCACCTCGCGGGCGGATGTTCTGCTCCTGGACTCGATCGGTGAGCTGGCAACCATCTATCAGTACGCATCGGCATCGTTCGTCGGCGGAAGTCTCGTGTCCACAGGCGGTCACAACCCCATCGAGCCGGCGGCGGCCGGTTCTGCGGTGAGCTTCGGTCCGCACATGTCAAATTTCAGAGAGATCGCGGCGACCTTCCTCCGCGAAGACGCTGCGGTTCAGGTCCGCAGCGCCGAGGAGCTTCGTGACTTCGTCCATTCCATGCTCACGGACGAGGTTCGTCAACAGCAGTTTTCTGCGCGGGGACGGGCCACGGTGGAAAAGAACCGGGGTGCGGCCTCGCGCACTGCAGCCCGAATCCTGGAACTTCTGGTTTGAGTTTTCTCCTGCCGCCGCTCGCTCTCCCGTACCGGGCTGTGACCCGGGCCCGGAGAGCGCTGTACCGCATGGGACTGTTTCGCGGGCGTTCCCTTCCGCGGCCGGTGGTCTCGGTCGGGAACCGTTCCTTCGGCGGATCCGGAAAGACTCCCACGGTCATCGCCCTCGCTGAAGCGCTGCTCGAGCAGCAACTACGCGTGGCCATTCTCACGCGAGGCTACGGTCGCAAGGGAAAGGGTAGCGCGATCGTTGAGGGAAGCGACGCGGAAGCATTCGGCGATGAGCCTGTGCTGATGGCGAAGCGCCTCCAGGACGCGGATATCGTTGTGGGAGCCGACCGCTACGAATCCGCCATGTTCTATCTCAGAGAGCATGACTGCGACATTTTCATCCTCGACGATGGTTTTCAGCATCTGCAGTTGAATCGCGATCTGGACATCGTCATCGAAGACTCAGCGGCCGCTCTGCTGCGGGAAGGGCGCTCCGCGCTCGTCGATGCGGACGTAATTCTTCTTCGTGATGGAGCTCGTTCGGCTTCAGGGCGACCTACGTTCAAAGTCAGCCTCGAGCCCGCGGGCGTGCGCCTCGGCGGAACGTTGCTGCCGATCGGAACGCTGAAGGAAAAGCGCGTCCTGGCATTCGCCGGGCTGGCCCGCAACGGACGCTTTTTCGATCTCCTTCGCCACGCCGGGGCCATCGTCGTCGACTGCATGTCGTTTGACGATCACCACCGTTACAGTGCTGACGACATGAACCGGATCCGGCGGGCGGCGAAGGAGAAGGGTGCCGCGCTGATTGTCACGACTGAAAAGGATGGCGTTAAGATCCAGGACGAGTCGATGGGAATCGTGGAAGTGGTGATGCACATCGAGCGGTTGCCGGAACTGGTTTCTCTTATCGTGTCCCTTATCGCGGTGAATGGCGGTGAAGGTGGAGCGAGCGATGACAAGCGATCCTGAACCCGCTACGCCTGCCATTGAGCCGGAGAGACGCCGGAAGGGGCGCCTTCTCGAGCTCGCCGAGTACCGCGCCTATCGATTTCTGGTGAACCGTGTCGCGGGTGCCCGCGCCGAACGGGTGCGCTGGTGGGGCAGGCAGATCGGGTGGCTGGCGTCCAGAGTCCTGATCGGGCGTAACAGGCTGGCCCTGGCGAATCTGCGGCTGACGTTTCCAGGAAAGAGTGAGAAGGAGCGATCGCGGATTCTCGCCAGATGCTGGCAGCACTTTGGAGAAGCAGTGCTCGATTTTGTTCGCGTGCAGACGCTTCCCTTCGAGGATCTCGTAGCCAATTCGAGCTTCGGGAATCGCGAACTCTTCGACCGTGCTCTGGCGAAGGGTCGAGGGGTCATTCTCATCAGCGGGCACTTCGGCAACTGGGAAGTTGCCGGACAGCTGGTGAGCGCGCTCGGAGTTCCGGTGGTCACGGTAGCCAGACCACTGGACAACACGTTGCTCGAGCGGGATCTGAAGAAAATTCGCGGACGCTCGGGTGTCGAGTACGTGGATCGAAAAAAGGCAGCGCGTCCGCTCGTCCGCGCTCTGGAGCGCAAACAGGTCGTGGCTCTGCTGCCCGACCAGGCGGTGAAACCGAAGGAAGGGATTGTGGTTCCGTTTCTCGGCAGGCCGGCCTGGACCACGGACGCTCCGGCGAAACTGGCGCTGCGGTTCCGATCACCGATCCTCTTTCTTTTCACCACGCGGGCCGGCTCGCGCTATCTCGCTCAGTTTGAGACACCGATCGATCCGGAGGAACTTTCCGCGGAGGACAGCTCTGTGCAGCGGCTCACCGGCACGATCAACGACGTCTTCTCCGCGCGGATCCTTCGTGAGCCGGAGCTATGGTTGTGGATGCACGATCGCTGGAAACGGACCGACGAGTCCTGAGCAGCCGGAGTGCCTTCATCGATTCTGCAACGGGGAAGGTAGAAGAGATCCTTCGCTCGACGCTTCAGGATGACACGCGGTGGTAAGCGTGTCATTCCTCGGACGCCGGCGCCTGCGCCGTTCCCCGCTCAGGATGACGGGATTCGCTCGACGTTTCTGATGACACGCCTACGCGAATCCTCCTCGAGCATGTCATCCCGAACGAGCGAAGCGAGGAGGGACCTCCCGCGCGTGTAAGGCCGGCCGTCGTTCCCCGTTGCGAGAGATCCCTCGGATGACGTGATCGATGGGCTGACCTCTACGGTTCGTACTTGCGCCCGTGCGTGCCGATGCGTGGGTCGCCGGTGTGGTTCGTGAAGTGATCTTCGTCGGCGAACTTTGCTCCTGATTCGGCGACGACATCCTCCTCTCTGGCCGACCAGCTGCCCCGCTCATCCATCGAGCCTTTCGCGCTCTGCTGCGAGGGCGTGGCATCCGCCAGATCTGCCGGATCGATATCGCTTGCGCGCTGCACCCGTGTGGTCTTTCCCGTTTTGGGGCCGGCAGGGGAGGAGGCAGGTTTCGCCGAAGCAGCCCTGACCTTTTTCGATCCGGATTTTCCCGATTTCCCACCGACCGTTTCCTTGATCGAGGTGGTCACGCGCCGTGCCGTTTCCCGGATGACGCGAGCGACCGTGGCTACGGTTCCTTCCCGT